>JBQTIP010000138.1:0-2056 GCA_052388025.1 Actinomycetota bacterium | reverse complement strand
TTCGGGCCGCTGCTCGCCGCACTCGTCGTGGCCGCGACGGGGATCACCACGTGGCGCCTGGTCGGTCGGCCCTCCGAGGATCGAGGGGCCGGCGAGACTCCGCCGGCCGTGAGCGTCACGCCTTCGGCGGAGCCCACGGAGGAGCCGCCCGCGACCCCCACGCCCGCCCCAAGCCCCTCCCTCGTCCCGACGCCCGGTCCCATCAACACGTCTTTCCCGGGCATCACGACGTTCCGGGGAAACGCCACCCGGACGTACTACGGTGAGGGGCCGGTCCCTTCGAGGCCGAAGGTGCTGTGGCAGTACCCGGCCTCGGGATCGCTCTGCTCGACCTCGACCGCGGGAGGCGTCTCGAAGGTCTGGTGCGGCACCGGCTGGACCGGACAGCCGAACGTCATCCCGCACGAGGACGGCGCCCTCGAGATCCGGTTCGGAGCCTTCGACGCCCACTATCATTTCCTCGACGGCGCGACGGGTGAGCCGCTGCGGCCCGACCTCGTGACCGGGGACCTGGCCAAGGGCTCGGCGACGTCCGACCCCGACGGATACCCCCTGTACTACGCGGGCTCCCGCGACAACTACCTGCGGGTGATCGCCCTGGATCGCGCCGAACCCACGGTGCTCTGGTCGGTGAACTCGCAGACGAGCGTCTCCAACCCGATCTGGAACAGCGACTGGGACGGCGCGCCGCTCGTGATCGGCGACTACCTGCTGGAGGGCGGCGAGAACTCGTGGTTCTACGTCATCAAGCTGAACCGCGGCTACAACGCCAACGGGAAGGTCACGGTCCATCCCCGCATCGTCCGCGCCGTCCCTGGCTGGGACTCGGAGCTTCTCTCCGACGTCGGCGACTCGGACCTATCGATCGAGAACTCCGTGGCGTTCTTCGACGGCGTCGTCTACTTCGCGAACTCGGGCGGACTCGTCCAGGGGTGGGACATCTCGAAGATCCTGCGGGGCGGCTCGAAGATCGAGCGGGTGTTCCGCTTCTGGACCGGCGACGACACCGATGCCTCGATCGCGATCGACGAGGGTGGGTTCCTCTACGTCGGGAGCCAGTACCAGCGCTTCAACGGCCGCTCGTCGGAGGTCGGTCAGATCATGAAGCTCGATCCGGGCAGGCCCAAGGACCCGCTGGTCTGGAGCATCGAGGCGCAGGCGATCGCGTTCGAGGAGGCCGGCGGCACGTGGTCGACGCCCGCTCTGTACGGCGACTACGTTTACGCGGCCACCGTGGACGGCAGGCTCATGGAGATCAAGCGCTCGACCGGCAGGATCGTGTGGGAGATCGAGATCGGACCTCCGGTCCTCTCCTCGCCGGTGCCGGTCGACGGGACGCTCATCATGGGGGACTGCAACGGGGTCCTGCGCGCCCTGGACATCTCCGACCCGAAGGTCGCGCCGCCGGAGATCTGGCGGGTCGAGCTGCCCGGGTGCATCGAGTCCACCCCGGCCGTGTGGCACGGGATGATCTGGGTCGGGACCCGCTCCGGCGCGTTCTACGGGATCGGCGACCGGGCGAAGGGCTGAGGCCGACCCGAGGTACGCTTTCGTCATGAGCCCGATCGCGGTTGGGAAGCGCGCGCCTCCCATCCCCGGAGTGACGTTCGGGGACGGGCCGGTGGCGCTGCTCTTCTACAAGGTCACGTGCCCGGTCTGCCAGATGGCGGCGCCGAAGGTCGACCGCTTCGAGCGGGCGTACCCCGGGCGGATCGTGGGGATCGGCCAGGACCCCCAGGAGGAGCTCGACGCGTTCGCCGACGAGTTCGGCATGCGCATCCGCGTCCTCTCCGATCCGCCTCCCTACGAGGCCTCCGACGCCTACGAGATCGAGGTGGTGCCCACGCTGTTCCTGGTCGCTGAGGAGGGCACGATCCTGGAGGCCGTCGGGGCGTGGGACCGCGATGGGTACAACCGCGTCTCCGAGCAGCTTGCCGGGCTCGTCAACTCGAGCGGGGCGATCGTCTCGGAGGATGGCGACGGCCTCCCCCCGTTCCGTCCCGGCTGACGGTCCCGGAACGCGCACTAGGTGGGTGCGCTTCAGACGAAGAACGGG
>JBQTIP010000137.1:0-2020 GCA_052388025.1 Actinomycetota bacterium | reverse complement strand
TACTACCGGCAGGTAGGGGTAGATTCGGCCTCGGTGATCTGGCAGCCGGCCGGTCGGCGCGGGCAGCCTTCGAGGAAGGGGGCGGCAGCATGAAGCGGATGCGGATCAAGGGGATGACCTGCGAGGGGTGCAACGAGACGGTCGCGGAAGCGCTCACGGGCGCGGGTGCGATCCGCGTTCGGGCCGACTTCAAGGCAGGCGAGGCGACGTTCGAGCCGGCCGAGGCCTCCGAGTCGGGCCTGACCAAGGCCGTCGAGGCGGCCGGATACCGCGTCGTGGGGATCGACGAGGTCCCCGACAGGACCGAGGGCCCGGCCCACCGCAGGGGCCCGGAGCCCAAGCCCGAGTACGACCTGCTGATCCTCGGTTCGGGCAGCGCCGCCTTCGCCGCCGCCATCCGCGCGACGGACCTCGGCGCGTCCGTGGCCCTGTGCGAGTCGAACACCATCGGGGGAACCTGCGTGAATGTCGGCTGCGTTCCTTCCAAGGCCATGCTCGCCGCGGCGGATCTCTTCTACAAGGCGGGCCACAGCCGATTTCCCGGCGTGCTGTCCTCCTCCGGATCGCTCGATCTAACCACCCTGGTCCGATCGAAAGACGAGCTCGTCGACGAGATGCGGGCCGAGAAGTACGAGAACCTGGCCGACGACTACGGGTTCACCTTGCTGTGCGGCCACGGCGAGTTCACCGGACCGGATACGTTCTCCTGCGACGGACAGGAGCTCCGGGCCGACCAGTACCTGGTCGCCACCGGTGCGTCCCCGACCGTCCCTCCGATCCCGGGTCTGGATGACGCCGGCTACCTCACGAGCACGACGGCCCTGGAGCTGAAGGATCTGCCGGAGTCGCTGGTCGTGATCGGCGCGAACGCCATCGGGCTGGAGATGGGTCAGCTCTTCCTGCACTTCGGGAGCCGGGTCACTTTCCTGGAGGCGCTGCCCCGCATCGCCCCGTTCGAGGAGCCGGAGATCTCGGGGCTCTTTACCAAGATCCTCCGAGACCAGGGGGCGGGGGTCCACTCCGGGGTGAAGGTCACCCGGGTGGACCGGGTCGGCGAGCTCCGGGCGATCGTGTTCGAGGAGGACGGTTCCGAGCGCCGGGTGGAGTGCGAGCGGATCCTCGTGGCGACCGGGCGGCGACCCAACAGCAGAGGACTTGGTCTGGAGAAGGCGGGCGTGAAGGTGACCGAGCGAGGGGCAGTCCAGGTCGATGAGTTCCTCGGCACGGCGAACCCGAGGATCTGGGCCGCAGGGGACGTCACCGAAGCGCCCCAGTTCGTCTACGTGGCGGCTGCTCAGGGCTCCATCGCCGCGGACAACGCCATCGGCAAGGCCGGTCGGACGGTCGATTGGAAGGCCCTTCCCCGGGTCACGTTCACGAGTCCCCAGATCGCTTCGGTGGGTATGACCGAAGATCAGGCCACTGAGGCCGGGCTCAGGATCGAGTCGCGCGTGCTCGGCTTGGACGCGGTCCCCCGGGCTCTGGTCAACCGGGAAACCAATGGGTTGTTTAAGGTGGTGGCCGAGGAAGGAGGCGGACGGATCCTCGGGGTCCACGTGCTCGCCGAGAACGCCGGAGACGTCATCCTGGCCGGCGTCTACGCCGTGAAGAAGGACATGACGGTTCGGGACCTCGCGGAGACGTGGGCTCCATACCTCACCATGGCGGAGGGGCTGAAGCTGGCCGCGCAGACATTCACGCGTGATGTGTCGCGGCTGTCCTGCTGCGCCGCGTGATTCGGTGCTCATCTCGAGTTCAAGGAGCTAGCGGAGAGGACTCTCGGGATGGCGGAAGATGTACATGACGTGGTCGTGATCGGCGCGGGCACGGGCGTGTACGCGTGTGCACTCCGAGTCCCGTCCCTCTCCGAGGCCGTCGGCGAGGCTCACATGGCCCTCGCCGGCAAGCCCCTGCACTCCGCGTAAAGGAGACTCCACGTGGCCACTGAGGTGCGGAACAGAAGGACCAAGGTGGCGGGCATCGAGGAAGCCGTGGAGCAGCTTTCGAAGCGGTGAACCGG
>JBQTIP010000136.1:0-10978 GCA_052388025.1 Actinomycetota bacterium | reverse complement strand
TACTCCTCATGTCCATCTGGACCGCCGGACAGGGTGCTGCTCACGATCACCGGGACTGCTGGTTCACGAGTCTCTAACTGGGTGGCTCAGATCAACCAGGCCATCGCCACCATCCGGGCCAAGCTGCCGAGCGTTGCCGCGATCATCCTGCAGCCGGTGGTCGGCGGACCCGGCCATGGCCTCTGCTACGTCGCCGGGACGGTGGTTCGGGCCACCTTTAACCACCCGTTCATTGATGAGGCGATTTCGCAAGTGGTGGCGCAGGGCGACCCAACGGTAGCGGCGGGAGCATCGCCCGAGGTTGCCGCTTGCTCAGATTTCATCGACGTGAAGGGGCACATCACGGCAGCGGCTTCGGCAGTCGTCGCGGCGGATCTCGGTGTGTTCTACGCGGGGCGCTAATGCCTCTTTGGACTCCGCCACCCTATCCGTTCTCGATCGAGCAGGGCGACCGAGGCGGCACCACGCTCACTTCATCGGCCACGGTCGACACGAAGGGCGCGTGGACGCAGCTCATCGCAGCGACGGCAACCGACGCTTGCGGCATCTGGGTTGCGGCTTCCGGCGTGTCAACGTCTGCGACCGTCACGGCTCAATTGGTCGACATCGGTATGGGCCCGGTCGACCCACCGGAGGTCATCGTCCCGGACTGGAATACCGGAGCCGCGCAGGCTGGCGCGGGAGCTGGGCCGTCGAAGAAGCAGTTCTGGCCGGTCTTCATCCCGAGCGGCTCGAAGCTTTGGGGCCGTGTCGCCGCTCTGATCGCGTCCGACACGGTGGTCATCAGAACCTCGCTCATGGAGACCCTCCCCTACGGGCTCTCGACCCTTGAGAACGTCACGGCATACGGGGTAACGGTGGCGGGTTCGAAAGGGATCAACGCCACCTCCGGCGCTGGCGTCTTCGGAGCGTGGGTGGACATCGCCAACACCTCTCGCGACCACACGGCGTGGGCCGTGGGGATGGGGCAGGGGGCCGACACGATCGTAAATGCCAATGAGGGCGTCTCGGTGCAGCTCGGCGTCGGCACCGTGGCTGCCGGGCCACAGCCCATAGGCACATGGGAGTTCCAGACGACGGCGACCGAAGTCATAAGCGGTCCGTTCCCGCCGTGGCCGATCTGGCAGCCGGTCGCGTCCGGCACGGGCGTCTCGGCGCGGATCCTGGCCGGGGCGACCGGGGATGTGTTCGACATCATCGCCTACGGCCTGGGGTGAGGTGAGCAATGGCGATCGCTGAGCACGCATCGGGGACGCAGGCCGCAACGGTCGGGACGGAGCACTTCGTCGGCACCGACCCTGAGGCGACCGATGGCGTTTTTCAGTTCGTGGTCGACGTCTCGGTGCTGGCCCTCGCCGACAAGCTGGAGATCAGGGTCTACGAGGCGGGGCTTTCGACAGATGTTGCGTCCCAACAGGTCCAGATGTGGCCGCTGAACCATGCCCAGGTCGATGACCTGTGGGTGTCACCGGGGATGGTGCTGCTTCATCGCTGGCGATTTTCCCTCAAGCAGACGGCCGGGACGGGGCGGTCGTACAAGTGGTCGATCCGTAAGGTGACCTAAGGGGTCGGCGTAGGTGAACAGCGCCTACAACCTGCCGATCCTGCTGCCCGACCAAGCGGTGCCCGGGGCAGCCGTCGAGATACTCATCGGGGCAGAGCCGCACGAGTCAGACGCCCCGACGGGCCCCGATGGCGCATCGGTCGAGCATCAGGCAAACGAGAGCACGCTTGACGTCTCGTGGTTCTTCGCCGAGGAGCCGCTGGCCGAAGCCGGAATCGCGGAGCTAGTCGCCGCCGAGCCCAGGGAGCCGGAGCTCCCGATCCCCGAGGCTTCGCCGGGCATCGAGCATCAGGCAAACGAGAGCACCCGCGACGTCTCATGGCACGAGATCTTCGCCCCCGTCCTCGAAGAGCCCGTCGAGACGCTCATCGCGGCCGAGCCGCATGAGGTCGAGCCACCCTCAGAGCTCGCGCCTTGGGCGGAATACGCGGCCGAGAGCACCCTCGACGTCTCGTGGCTTCTCTCCGATGGCCCCATCGCCGAGGCGGAAGTCATCGCCACGGACCCGAGCTACAGCATCGATCCGATGTGGGCCGAGTTCTACGCCGCTGAGGCGACGGCCGCCGAGCACCAGCAGGAGAGCACGCCGGACATCTCCTGGGTCCTCTCCGACGGCCCCATAGCGGAGATTGAGATCCTGGCCCCCTACGGCGGCCTGGAGTTCCTGCCGCCGGAGTCCTACGACCCCGGCGGCGTCTCAGGGGAGTATGACCACCAGTCCACGGTCGACATCTCCTGGTTGCAAGCCGCACCCCCTGAGGTTCCGGCTGAGATTGCGGAGCTAGTCGCCGCCGACCCGCACTACACGGAGCCAGCGTTCCCGCTGGAGTTCGTCCGAGGCGGGGAAACGACAGGCGAGCACCATAACGAGACGACCGTCGATGTGTCGTGGTTCCTCGCCGAGCGACTTGGCGTGGCGGTCGGCGGACCGACGAACGTCCTAGTCACGAGTGGCCGAGGCATCGTGGTCCTCACCGGCGGTCAGACCCGGACCAAGGTCCGGGTGGACAATCCGGACGTGGTCCTCACCGGCGGTCAGCCCCGGACCAAAGTCCGGGTGGATAATCCGGACACGAGGAGCGCGCTCTGATGGCAGATTTCGCGATCAAGAAGGGCGACCTCGAACCTGCCATCAAGGCCACGCTGCAAGATGCAGCCGGCGCTGCGGTCGACCTCACCGGGGCGACCGTCAAGTTCATCATGGCATCTCTCGCCGCAACGACGCCGAAGATACTCGCCGCAGCCACCATCACGGCCGCGACGACCGGAAAGGTCGAGTACGTCTGGATCGGAACCGACACCGACACCGACGGTCGCTACCGAGGAGAGTTCGAGGTGACATGGGCCAGCGGCAAGAAGCAGACGTTTCCGTCGGACGGCTACGTCGAGATCATCGTGACTGAGGATCTGGACTGAAGCCGCTCCGCCCTTGCCTCGACTGCGGGCGTCCCACCGAGGGTCCACGGTGCAAGAGCTGCAGGCCACGCTCGGGGACGGACCCGAGGGGAACGAGACAGCAGCGCGGGTACAGCGACCAGTGGCTGCGTAGCGTAAAGGCGGCGGTCAGCGCGCAGCCTTGGTGCTCCGACTGCGGCGCTCCATGGAGCAGGGACAACCCGCTGACTGGGGATCATCCGGTCCCGATGTCGGAGGGCGGCAGCCCGGATCAAGAGCCGATCGTGCTCTGTCGTCGATGCAATTCGGCGAAAGGGATAGCGAAAGGGATAGCCCGTTGGAAATCACGATGATCGGCGCGGCCCCTCCGAACCCGCAAGTCAACTGTTTTCGCGCCCAGGTTTCGCCCCAAGTTTCGAGTTTCGCCTTTTTTCGGCGTCGCGGTGCCTCGGCACGGGAGGGGAGGAGAGTCCGATAGGTAAACGCGGCCCTATAGCCAAGTCGCCCGAGGCTGCCCAAGGCCACCGCACCCGTAACGTCATCGCGCTGCCCGGACGCCGAGAGCGGGACACACCCGAGCCGCCCGAGGGACTCCTCCCTGCGACGACGGTCTCTTGGGCCACCTTCTGGGCCGACGACATCGCGGGGCTCGTCAGGGAGGTCAACGTCCCCGTCGTGGCCCGGTTGTTCGAGCTCTACGACCAGAGGGCGCGGGCAATGGAGGTCGTGAAGCTCGCCCTCGTTGTGAAGGGCTCGACCGGCCAAGTCCGTGTGAATCCGCTCGCCGACTACGTGCTGAAGCTCGAGGGCGCGATCCTGCGCCTCGAGAACGAACTCGGGCTCACACCGATGGCAAGGCTCCGTCTCGGCATCACCTACGGCGACGCAGTCAGAAGCCTGGAGGATCTCTATCGAGACATCGACGCAGACCAAGTCGAAGCCGCCGTCATCGACATCGGCCCGGCCGAAGGCGGTTTCGCCCCCACCTAGCGGGCAGTTCATCGACCTCGGCTCGATCATTGCGGACTGGATCGAGGCCAACCTCGTGCACGGAGAGGGGGACTTCCACGGGGAGCCCTTCGCGCTGGAGCCATTCCAGCGGTGGCTGGTCCGACGCCTGTATCTAGTCGACGCGACGACGCGGCGACGCATAGTTCGGCG
Organism: Actinomycetota bacterium; assembly: GCA_052388025.1. Taxonomy (GTDB): domain Bacteria; phylum Actinomycetota; class UBA4738; order UBA4738; family HRBIN12; genus JBQTIP01. Next base: position 6,858 of record JBQTIP010000136.1, on the reverse strand, counting down.
GGCTTTGCTCATCGGCCCAAAGGGCTGGGGGAAGACCGAGCTGATCGCGGCCGTAGGGCTCGCCGAGCTCTGCGGCCCCACCGTCGTCGATGAGCATGGACGACCGACCACGCGGCGCTCACCGAACATCCCCATCGCGGCGGCGAGCTACGAGCAGACCGACCGGCTGTTCGGGGCGGCATACATCATGGCCACCCACGAGCGCAGCGGCCTCGCCCCCTTCGTGGAGGCGTACGAGACGGAGATCCGGATCAAGGATCGCCCCGGGCGGCTTCACCGGTTGGCCGCAGTCGCAGGGACGTCGGAGGGTGGACTGCCGACGGCGTTCCTCGCCGATGAGCTCCACGAGTGGAGACTTCCCCGGCAACGGCGGGTGCATCTTGTCATCGGGAACTCACTCGCGAAACGGCAGCAGGGGCTAGAGCTGGGCATCACGACTCCGGACGACGCATCACCGGATTCGTTGCTCGGAAATCTCGTCTCCTATGGAGAGCGGGTGGCTTCGGGCGAGGTCGATGATCCGAGCTGCTTCTACGTCCGCTACGCGGCTGATGAGGGCACGAACCTAAATGATCCCGTCGCCTTGCGGGCCGCTATCGCTGAGGCGATGCCTGCGGAGTGGGTGGATGTCGAGTGGATGGCAGCGCGCTACGAGATCGACAGGATCCCAGAGCACGAGTTCCGGCGCTATTACCTTGGCCAGTTCATCCGCCCGACGGGAGCGTGGTTGCCGATCGGCAAGTGGGGCGAGCGGGCACGTCCGCGCCGCCGGGTGCCGAAGGGCACCGAGGTCGTCTTGGGTTTCGACGGGTCGTACAACCGCGACAGCACAGCGCTGGTTGGGGCCACGCTTCAGGGTCACGTCTTCGTGCTGGGATGCTGGGAGCGACCTGAGGCCGCCGATGACGACTGGCGGGTACCGCGAGCCCAGGTAAATGCGGCGGTGGTCGCAGCCTTCAAGCGCTACGCGGTCCTGGAGATGGCCTGCGATCCCTATCGGTGGACTAGCGAGATCGAAGCTTGGGCCGAGGCTTACGGCTCGGTCGTCATCGAGTTTCCGACGGCTGCGCCGAAGCGGATGGCGCCGGCCTGCGCGCGCTTCTACGCGGCGGTGGTCTCGGGGCAAGGCCTCACCCACGACGGGAATCCGGCGCTCGCTCGGCACCTGCACAACGCGGTGACCCGCGAGACGCGCGACGGTGCGTACATCACCAAGGAAACCCGCGACTCGCCTCGTCGGATCGATCTCGCGATAGCTGCGGTGATCGCGTATGACCGGGCGATGTGGCGGCTCTCCAATCGCACACATCCCGAGATCGAAGGGGCCCTGATGGCATGACGCTGCTCGACCGGATCGAGGAAAAGGCCAGGACGCTGCAACCGCGCCGCCTCGCGCTTAGTGTCGTCGCCTTTCCGTTGTACGGGCTCGGGTGGCTGCTGGGCACGATCGTTCGGGGGATCTGGTGGGCCGGGGCATGGGCATGGAGCGCCCTCGCCGTCGGCTTCAAAGACGGGAGGAAGCGATGAACGTACTAGATCGCATCCTTGCCGAGCGCGCTGTTCGCAGCTTCCCCGTCGGCCTCGAGATCCAGTCGTTCGAGACCGACCACGGGCACCGCGACGAGTTCGCGCCTCCGTCCTATGGGGACTATCTCGCCACGTCGAATGACATCTACTCGGTCGTCAATTTCAGGGCGCGCCACATCGGTTCTTTGCCGCTCCTCGCCTTCGAGGGTCGCGGGCCAGAGAAACAGCTTGTGGAGTCGGGCCCCGAGCCCGATCTGCTCCGGCGCGTGAACCCGTTCTGGACGTTCTCGCGCTTGATGCGCCAGACGGAGATGTCGATGGGCGTGTGGGGCGAGTCGTTCTGGGCCGTCGAGAAGGACGCCCGAGGTGAACCGATCGAGCTTTGGTGGCGGCGCTCGACCAAAGTGCATCCCGTGCCATCGGCCAGCGGCTGGCTCGGAGGCTTCATCTACGAGTCCGGCACTGGGGAGCGCCTGCCTTTCGCCACTGACGAGATCATCTGGTTCCGCTACCCGAATCCGCTGGACGAGTGGGCAGGACTCCCGCCACTGGTGGCTGCGCGGCTCGCCGCCGATGTCGCCTCCGCATCGATGAAGTCCAATCGCAACCTGTTCGCCCAGGGCATGCAGATGGGTGGAGTGGTTATGCCGAAGGGTGATCGGGTGACGTTCTCGGCGGACCAGGCCGAGGAACTCGAGCGCTCGCTCGCTCGGCGGTTCAAGGGCGTAGACAAGGCCCACCGCTGGGGTGTGCTGCGCTTCGAGGCTGACATCCAGAATCTTGCAGTCACGCCGAAGGACGCGGAGTTCGTGGCGGGTCTGAATCTCACCTTCAGGCAGGTCTGCCGGGTGTATGGCGTCCCGTCCCCGCTGCTCTATGACCTGGAGCACGCGACGCTCGCCAACCTGCGCGAACTCCAGCTGGCATTCTGGCAGGACTGCGCCGTTCCGGAGGCGCGCTTCTACGCCGACGATCTCGAGGAGCAACTGCTCCCGATGTTTCGCCGGGGGCGCGTGGACCACCTCGCTTGGGACTTCGCGGGCATCCCGTCGCTGCAGGAGGCGACGACCGCCGTCTGGGATCGCGAACGCCAAGCCATCGACGTAGGCGCGCTCACGATCAACGAGTGGCGGAAGTCCAAGGGCATGCCGCCGGTCGCCTGGGGCGACGTCGCTTGGATGGCTGTGAACAAGGCGCCGGTCTCAGACGGTATTGCGACCGTTGCCGCAGACGGTGATGGACGCGGAGTGCTCGCCGCGACCATCATCGCCGACGAGCTGAAGGATCTGCTCAGTGACCTTTCCCCGGCAAGGAGCAATGGAGATGGCTAGGACGCTGCACTACACACGCGCGTACCTCGACAGGACCTCACTGCGCGAGGATGCACCGCTTACGTTCATCGCGGCCAACGAGGGCGATCCGGGTGACGGGCTGGACCTCGCCATGGAGGGAGCCGATCTTGCCCGCTTCCGCGCAAACCCGGTGTTCATGTGGGCACACAACTATCGTCAGCCGCCCATCGGACGCGCGATCGACGTGCGAACCGAGGACACGCGTCTGCTGGCCGACGTCGAGTTCGACGGAAACGATCCCTTCGCCGCTCAGGTCGAGGCCAAGTACCGAGGCGGGTTCCTCAACGCAGTCTCAGTCGGATTCGACGCGCGCCAGGCCGTGAACGCGGAGGGCGAGCCGGTAAGCATCGGTTTCTTCGGGCCGAGCGAGCCGGTGCGCGTCACCGAGTGGGAACTCATGGAGATATCGGCCGTCCCGGTGCCGATGGACCCGGCAGCGCTCGTGGACTCCGGCCGGGCGGCGATGCGAGTGCTGGCTCGCGATATCCTGGACGTGGTCGGAGACGAGGATCTCTGGCTCCCTCGCACCGCCATCGCTCCGCACTCGACGCCGACGGTCGACGAGCCGTGGGATGGCCCAGCCGCCGTGGCCGCCGCGCCCAATGAGGCCGCTGTCCTGCGCTACATGCACGCTTGGCTCAACGCCGAGACGAACGCTGACGCCAAAGGCTCCTACAAGTTCCCCCATCATGGCGGCCGCGCCGGCTCAGCAGCGAACCTCGCCGGCGTGCGGAATGCGCTCGCTCGGTTGCCTCAGTCGAGCATCCCCGACGGTGAGCGGCCGGGCGTCGAACGTCACCTCAGACGACACCTGGACGACGCCAGCCGCGAGGGGGGCAGCCACGAGGCGGCAGGGCTTCTGTCCGGTCGCAACCGCGAGCGCCTGGAGCAGGTCCGCAATCTCATCGCCGAAGTTCTGTCCGACACAGACGAGAACCCCGAAGAGCAGGCCCAGGAGGAGGAGTTCTACCGGCTGATCCTCGGGCACTTTACCGGGCCCTCGGGGCACGCGTAAGGAACCCCGGCTCACCGTCGGGGATCAAGGGGCAACGCCCCCTAGATCGCCTAACACCAAGGAGGTGGAACATGGGCGATTCACTGGCAGAGCTCGCCGCAGAGTTGCGGCGACAGATCGAAGCCCTGGCGTCCCAAGAGGATGTCAGCGCGATGCGGAGCGAACTGGACGGACTGAAGGACCAGTTCACCGCCGAGAAGGTCGGGGAGATGATCCGCGTCTATCTCGAATCCCTCGGCGAGGGAGACGAGACGGAACTCGCTAAGGTGCGAAAACTCGTCTTCGCTCGCGAGGGCGATCCGCACCTGACGGGGTCGAAGTACGGACGGCTGGGTCTCTCGCTCTCCGATCTGGAGATGGCCCACGACATCCTTGAGTCGGCGCAAAGGGTCGGCCTCTCGAGGGGTCCCTCGGAGGACCTGCGGGGTGCGGTAAAGGCCCTCTCGGAGCGGGTCGCGATGCCCGACGGGCTCGCTCGTTCCGACGACGAGCGCCGCCTCGAGGAGCAGTTCCGCAAGGGCATCCTGGACGTCCCGGGGTTCCTGCGGGCGCAGAAGGCGCTCGAGCAGGTCTACGGGCGTGCGATGGACACTGCAGAGTCGGGCTTCGGCTTGCAACTCATCGGTACGCAGTACGTCAGCGACCTGTGGGAGGGTGCCCGGGCCCGCTCAAGGGTCTTCGCCCTGATCAACACCTTCGCGATGACGGATCCGACGGCCCAGCTCCCCGTGGAGGCTGCGCTGCCGGAGCTGCTGTTCGTCGCGGAGTCGGTGGACACGACCTCAGCGGATTACGCCACCTCCAAGACCGCATCCCAGCGGGTGCAGGTGGACGCGAAGAAGTTCGTCATCCACCAGGTCTGGACCGGCGAGCTGGAGGAGGACTCCATCATCCCGTTCATCCCGTTCCTTCGGGACCAGGCAGCGCGCTCGATCGCCTCGCACTCGGACTCGCTGGCGCTGAACGGGGACAACACGACCGCGGCGACGGGCAACATCAACCTGGACGACGCCGCCCCGGCCGCCACCAAGCACTACCTGGCCTTCGACGGCATCCGCCACGCGGCGCTCGTGGACAACACTGGCAACGGCAAAGACCTTGCTGGCCCGATCACCTTCAACGAGCTGATCTCGGCCAAGGGGCTCATGCTGGATGTCGCCCGCGAGCACGACTGGGGCCACCCGGACTCCGAGGCCGATCTGGTCTACGTCTGCGATCCCGAGACGGCGGACCGCATCGCGGTGCTCGACGAGGTGACAACGGTCGACAAGTTCGGCGAGAGGGCGACGGTCCTGACGGGCCAGCAGGGAAGGGTCGGGATGCACCCGCTAATCTCCTCGGTCCGCGTGTCCAAGACCGAGGCCGACGGGAAGGTCTCGACGACCGGCGCGAACAACACCAAGGGCCAGGTCGTGGTGTTCAACCGCGGCGGCTTCGTGTGGGGTTGGAGGCGCCAGCTTAAGGTGGAGACGGAGCGCATCCCAGCGAAGGACCAGAGCCGCATCGTCTATAGCCTCCGCGCGGGCTTCGGCCGGTACACCCCGACCGGTGCTGCGGCGGGCATCGAGGGCGCTGCGGTCCTGTACAACATCACGCTGTAGTCCCCAGGGAGGGGAACGCCCCCCCGTTCCCCTCCCTGTTCCCATCCCTCATCCGGCGCGCGTGACGCGCGTCCGCAGTCGAAGGAGGAATTGCTATGCCGCAGATGGAACGCATCATCGCTAAGGGGCAGCTCGTCCCGCTCGGATTCATGCAGTCGGATGCCGCAGCGTCGCAGACCAACGCCGCCCTCACGGTGGCCGAGGTGCGCGATGTGGCCGCCCTGGCCGATGACCAGAACGCCGCCGACGGCTACGTCGTGCCTTGGGAGTTCGAGGTCGTGGGCATCAGCGTGCGCGCCTCGGCCGCACGCACCGCTGGCAGCCTCACCGTGGAGGCCATGATCGCCGGGGCCGCAACGGGTCTCACGGCAGTGCTGAATGCCACCGACACCCAGAGCGCGTACAAGCGCCAGGGCCGCGGCTCGGATAAGGGCGCGAAGGGCGGGCTGGTCGGCGCACGCATCACGACCGACGCTACGTGGGCCCCCGTCACCGCCGACGTCGAGGTCACGGTCTGGGTGCTCGTCTACCTGGAGGGGATCTGATGGCGCGCTACAAGGTGGCTTGGGATTACAGGAGTTCGTACGGCGCCTTCGACGAAGGCTCAGTGGTCGAGGTGGATGACGAGCTTGCCGAAGCCATCAATCGTGATTCTCCGGGGGTGCTCCGTGCGGTGAAGGCCGCCGCGAAGGATCGCATGCTCAAGGGTTCTACCCGGGACCGTCACCAAGATCAAGGCGTAGGCGGTCCCGACCGCGAGGGCGGGCCGTCCGACCAAGGCGCGATGACCAGAGCCGATGCCGCCGTGAAGGACAAGGGGTAGGCCGATGGCCTCCAAGATCAGTGCCGTCACCGTGACGGGCGATGTCACGGCGAAGAGCGCGTATCTGAAGTCCGTCAGTGCGGAGGGGACCGTGGCCGGCACCGTCGTAGTGCGCGAGGGCGGCTCCGGTGGCACGGTTCGGCTCACGCTCCGAGTGCTCGCTGGAGACACCGTAGCGTGGAGCTCAGGAGACGAGCTGGGTGCCTTCTTCGGCGGCGGGGTTCACGCCACCATCACCGGCATCGCCTCGGCCACGTTCGTCTACGAGCCCGTTGCGTAGATCATCATGGCCGTCACGAACGGGTATGCGACGCGGGCCGCGCTGAAGGCGTGGCTCTCGCTCGACTCGGCGAACGCGGATCACGACGAGGATGTCGACCGCATCCTGAACGCTGCCTCGCGCCTCATCGACCGCTACTGCGGCCGGCTGTTCTACCGGGAGAGCACCGACGTCTCCCCAACGGCGAAGACCTTTCGAGCCGAGTCCTCTGGTGAGCTCGACATCGCCGACATCTGGTCGCAGACCGGGCTCGTGGTGGC
>JBQTIP010000135.1:0-3002 GCA_052388025.1 Actinomycetota bacterium | reverse complement strand
GTAGTGCCTCGTCCCGCGGCGCGTCGCAGCACTATCCGGTAGGACTGCGGAGCCCCGAAACGCGGTCAACGCGATCCACCTATCGACTTCGTCTGCCCTCGATGGCCTCTGGCGGTTCTTGCTCTCAGTGTTATCTTGTAGGCTAGTTCTGCCTAATCAGTGTTAGGTGGACTCAGGCGGAGGCGACTCCGAGAGCAAGGCTGCTAGCTGTCGCGCTCGACGTCAGGGAGACACGATGGCCCACACTGACTCTTGCGTAACGATCCACATGGCGGCGAGCCTCGACAGTTTCATCGCTCGAAAGGACGGGCGCGTCGACTGGCTCGAGACCTCCGACGAATTCCCTGCTGGCGAGGTGATGGAACCGGGATCCGTCGAGGCGTTCCTCCAGACGATCGATTGCTACGTCATGGGATCGCGTACCTATGAGACCGCGCTTCGCTTCGAGGCCCAAGGATTGGGGTGGTCGTACGGCGACAAGCCCACCTTCGTTCTCACCCGTCGCGAGCTACCACGATCCCGGGCTACGGTCGCATTCATCGCGGGCGATCTCGCGGAGCTCGTCAATGGACACCTACGCCCCCGGTTCCGTACCATCTGGTTCGTTGGAGGTGGCGTAGTCTCGTCCGAATGCCTTCGTCGTGGACTAGCCAATGAGGTGCGTTATTCGATCCTCCCCGTCTTGATCGGCGAGGGAATCCCATTCTTCGAGAACCTCGGCAGAGATATCGCCCTCCACCTGGCGGAGGTCAAAGGCTACAGGAACGGGATGGTGGAGCTGCGCTACGAGGTGCGCTGAGGAGCTGTGGACCGACCTGTGGCCGTATCGCGGCCGCGCACCGAGAGGATCAACCAGTAACTTCACTCCAGGCGCTAAGGCGGAGAGGCGTACCATGTCGCATGGCAAGATCTGTTATCTCGAGATTCCGGCTCGAACCGGCGAGGAATCGGCAGCATTCTATCAGGACCTCTTCGGCTGGAAGGTCCGCAAGCGCGGCGACGGCGAGCTCGCGTTCGACGACCCTGGCGGCGTCAGTGGAACCTGGGTCAAGGAAAGCGATCGAACTCCCGGCGAAGCGACCCGCGTCTACATCATGGTGGACAACATCACGGAGACCCTGGAGCGGATCCTGGCCGCCGGAGGCCGGGTCTTGACGCCCCGCACCGAGATCGGCCCCAACCTGGGCGCGTTCGCGATTTTCGCCGACCCGGCCGGCGCGGAGTTCGGCTTGTACGAGGAGCCGAGTAGCAGAGCCTGAGAGTGTTTGGGTTACTTGCGCTTCAGGATTCCCTTGTAGGTGTACCGGTTCTGTCCCGGCTCCATCACGGCCTCCACCTCGATTTCCTCGGGCGTATTGCCCCGCTGCACCGACATCGTCCGGAACGGGCGGCCATCGGCTACATCGAGAAACCGGAGCACGAAGTCCACGTTGAGCAGGTCGACCGCGGGAACCTCCCGGTGGGAACCTTTGAAGTCGAGCACTACCGTGCCGGCCTCGAACTTGAGCGTCATCTCCCCCTCTCGCACCACGAGAGGCCGGGGGTACTCCGCGCTGGTCAAAGAGCCGATGTAGCTGCCCGATACGTCCCGCGAGGCCCGGCGGAGGAGCGCAATCCCGAGCAGCTCCTTGTCGGCCGCGGTCACCTGGCGTAACCCGGAGAGCGACTTCCCGCTGCTCAGGAGCTTGGCATTGTCCTCGAGCGCCGACGCCATGATCGGCGGCACTCCGGCCGCAGCCAGGTCGTGTTCCAGTCCCAGGGCGTGTCCCAGCTCGTGCATGAGCACGAGCTGGAGGTCGCGGGTCCCCGGCTTGCCGGTGGTGCTGAAGCTCCCGGCCCGGTCGAACAACAGCACCCCGATGGTCGCGGTGTTCCGGGGGTGACTGGCAGTCCGGCGCACGTCGCCCAGCTCATCGGCGCCGCTCCCGCCGAAGTGGGCCGGGTCGCGATCGAACCGCACCAGGATCACCGCCTCTCCCGGCGGAAAGGCCCCGCCGATCGGCGCCTCCACTAATTGCAGCGTCGCGGGCAGCGCGGCGTTCCAGGCCCGAATCGCCCCCCTGAGCGTCGCCTGCACCTCGGCGGCCGGTACCGTGGCGCTACCCTGCTCAAGCCGGACCTCGACCCGGGTCTGGTTGGGCAGCACCCCGGTACCCAGCTTGGTGGCCTGAGCCGCCGCGCTGCCGGCGACAACGAGGGCGAGCATTCCAAGCCACCGTCGCATGTCATTCACTCCGTGCCAGGCTTACGGCGATCGCGAGAGCCCGGTCATCCTAGGCATGATCGGCGAATCCCCTTACCTGGAAGAAGGACCGGATTCACCCGCAGGTGAATACAGCAAGACGACTTCGGGAGGGAGCTCGATCAGGCGGAAGTACGCCTGAGGATACAGGTAGTCCTCGCCGGACTCGTCGATGATCCGGTATTGCCGATGGGCTTCGGCATCCGGATCGATCAGTAGCTCATAGACCTTCCAGCGAACCAGATCCACTTCATATCCGCGAACGGGGTAGCGGCCATGCTGGCAGCATGGACCGACAACCGCTCGGTGAACTTACCAGATTCGCGCGCGACCCGGCGGAACAACGCGACCGAGGAGCGTCGAGGGCGCCGCGCAGCGGCTCCCCGAGAATCTGGCACCAACCGCCCGATTCAGGTTGTCTGATCTCTACAGCCGGCGGGTTTCGAAGTCGCCTCTCCGGTTACCCGTTCTTTGGCACTTGCGTCCAGACGTCCCGACGTCTAGCTTGGACCTAGTGTTCCGTATCCGAAATCATGTTAATGACGCACCGCCTTGGCGATGATCTGCTCCGCGGTCTTGGTCCAGGTGAACGGGACGGGATGCTCGTTCCAGCGATCGAGGTAGCGGTGAATGTGCCGGACCAGCGCGCGGACCGTGTCGAAGGAGCCGCGGCGAATGCGCTTGCGGGTGAGCACGCTGAACCAGGCCTCGATCATGTTCAGCCACGACGCGCCGGTCGGCGTGAAGTGAAATTGCACCT
>JBQTIP010000134.1:0-4696 GCA_052388025.1 Actinomycetota bacterium | reverse complement strand
CGGGGACGAACGGGAAGACGACCACGGTGAGGATCGTCGGCGCGCTTGCCTGCGCGCACGGCCTTCCGGCCGGGCTCTTCACCTCCCCCCATCTGCTCTCGGTCACCGAACGCCTCTCGGTCTGCGGCGAGCCGATCTCCGAGGAGGAGTTCGCCCACGAGTACGAGCGATTCCTTTCGTATCTGCAGACCGTCGACGCGAAAGGCGAGCCGGTCACCTACTTCGAGACGCTGACGGCGCTCGCGTACGTCTGGTTCTCGGACAAGCCCGTGTCGGTCGGCGTGTTCGAGGTGGGGATGGGGGGCGCGTGGGACGCGACCAACCTCGTCGCGGGCGACGTCGCCGTGCTCTGTCCGATCGCGCTCGATCACCCGGAGCTGGGCTCCACCGTGGGCGAGGTCGCCACCGAGAAAGCGGGCATACTGAAACCGGGGAAGGTCGCGGTGTGCCGCGAGCAGCCGGGCGAGGCGATGCGTGTGATCGAGGATCGCTGCGCCGAATACGAGGTGCGCCTGCTGCTCGAGGATCGCGACTTCAGCCTCGCCGACCGTCGCGCCGGCGTGGGGGGGCAATCGATCGCCGTTCGCGGTCTCCACGCCGAGTACGAGGACTTCGTTCTGCCGCTCTTCGGCGAGCACACCGCCCGGAACGCGGCCGCCGCGATCGTTGCGCTGGAGGCGTTCCTGGACCGCGCGCTGTCAGAGGACGCGGTCCGATCGGCGCTGGCCGGGGTGTCGTCGCCGGGACGTCTGGAGGTCGTGTCCCGGCGTCCGCTGATCGTCCTGGACGGCGCGCACAATCCTGCCGGTGCGGAGGCGTTGGCCGCCGCCCTGCGCGAATCGTTCACGTGGGAGCGGCTCCACCTGCTGGTCGGCGTGTCGGCGAACAAGGACCTCGCGGGCATCCTCGCCCCGCTCGTCCCGCTCGCGTCGCGCGCGTACGCGGCCAGGAACACGAGCGCGCGTTCGAGCGAAGCCGGCCCGGTCGTCGAGGCGCTCGTTACCGCCGGCATCCGTGCCGAGGCCTTCGATTCCGTGGAAACGGCGCTCGCGTCGGCGCGGGAGGCGGCGAACGAGGCGGACCTGATCCTCGTGACGGGCTCCCTCTATACTGTCGCGGACGCCCGCCGGGCGCTGGAACCCTAGAAGATGGCCGTCGAATCCACCGTGCTCATCGTCAAGCCGGACGCAGTGAGAAGGGGCCTCGTCGGCGAGGTGCTCCGCCGCGTGGAGGGCAAGGGCCTTCGCATCGAAGAGATGCGCCTGATGCGGATCGACCGGGATCTCGCCGAGGAGCACTACGGGGAGCACCGCGACAAGCCCTTCTTCGGCGAGCTGGTCGAGTTCATCACCTCCGGCCCGGTGGTCGTGGCCCGTGTCGAGGGAGAGCAGGCCGTTCCCGTGCTGCGCGCGCTGATGGGCCCGACCGATCCCGCGAGTGCCGCGCCGGGCACGATCCGCGGCGATCTCGGGACGATCATCACGGAAAACCTCGTGCACGGCAGCGATTCGCCCACGTCGGCGGAACGCGAGCTCAAGCTGTTCTTCGGTTAGGGCAAGGCGACCGTGGCCGAGCTTCGGCAGGCGCTCACCGCGATGGTCTGACGAGATGCCATCTTTGTTTCTATAAACTATAGAATCTGTACGGAGGGCCGATCCAAGGAGGGCCGAGTGGCTGGGGGGTTCGATGCGGGGCGGTCACGGGCGCCGGAACCCGAGGTGGGTGCTGGGTCGGATCCGGAGACGGACGTCACGCCAGCGCTCGAGATCGTCTCGGTCTCCAAGTCCTACGGAAGCGTCCGCGCGCTCATCGACGTCAGCTTCGCTCTTCGACGCGGCGAAGTGCTCGGCCTGCTTGGCGACAACGGCGCGGGAAAGACCACACTGGTGCGATGCATCTCCGGAAGCCTGGCTCCCGACTCGGGGTCGATCCTTGTCGACGGCCACGAGGTCCACATCACGGACCCTCAGGTGGCGCGCTCGCTCGGTATAGAGACTGTGTACCAGGATCTCGCGCTTGTCTCGAACCTCGACGTCGCCGGGAACCTCTTCCTGAATCGCGAGATCGTGCGGCCGCTCCTTCGACCCCTCGGATGGATGGACAAGAAGCAGATGTACGAGGAGTCGAGACGGATCCTCGATCACTTGCACATCGAGATCCCCTCGGTCCGTCAGCCGATCGACTCCCTGTCGGGCGGTCAGCGGCAGGCCGTCGCCGTCGGCCGGGCCGTCGCGTGGGGCCGGCAGATCCTGCTGATGGACGAGCCCGCCGCGGCCCTCGGCGTGGAGCAGGCTCGCTTGGTGCTCGGTCTCGTTCGCGCGCTTGCCGAGCGGGGAGTCGCCGTGCTCTTGATCAGCCACAACATGCAGCATGTGGTGGAGGCATGCCACCGGGCCGTGGTCCTGCGGCACGGGGAGAAGGTGGGGGACGTCGACATCCGGAACGTGACCAGCCGCGATCTCGTGGATCTGATCACGGGCGCGTCGGTTGGCGTGCCGCCGGACGGGGAAGCCCAAGCGCCGCAACCTTGACGAGCCCCAGTCTTATAAGTTATATCGACCTAGGACTTGCGCAGGGGGGTGGCCGTGGCGACTCTATTGATGGGCTACGACGTCGAGGCGTTCGCGATCGGCGAAGGCTTGGCTCGGCTTGGCGACCACGGGTTCTACGACGCCCTCGAACCCGAGACTACGAGGATCGGCCTCGAGGTCATCAAGCGGAACCACGCCGAGCTGGGCGTCCCGGCGACGCTGTTCGTGTGCGGGCGAACCCTAGTACACAACGTCCCAGCCCTCACGGCGGCAAGGGACGTTCCCCTCTTGGACATCCAGCAGCACACCTACAGCCACGTGCTGTTCAAGGAGGACCGCTGGAAGGGCGGCGCGTTCCTTGCTTCGACGCCCGAGGCGCTCCTCCACGAGCTCACGGCGACCTCCGCGCTCCTCAAGCAGTACCTCGATGTCGACTGCGCCGGACTGCGAACGCCGCACGGCTACTACCTGGGACTGTCGGACCGGCCGGACCTCCTCGAGATCCTCCAGCAGGCAGGCATCCGGTTCGTGAGTTCCTGGGCACGGAACGAGGAAGGCGGCAATCCGACCCCCTTCGACACCCAGCCATTCTGGTACGTGGACCAGGGATACCCGGAGATCCTCGAGATCCCCTTCCAGTTCTGGCTCGATGGGATCTGGTTCGAGCAGTTCGGGCCGGAGAAGGGGACGGAGTTCCGGGAGGTCCTGAAGAGCGGGATCGACGAGATCGTAGAGCGGGACCTCGTGTACGGCGCCTGCTTCCACGACTGGTGCATGCCCCACTACAACGAGCCCGGGACAGGATGGGTGCGAGGCCTCCTCGAGCACGCGCTCGAACGCGGCGTTGAGGTCATGTCCTACACGCAGTTCTACGACAGGGAGGTGAAGTCGCTGACGACGTGAGGAGCGTCGGTGCGCCGGTTTCCTCGCCGGGCCGCCACAAACAAGCCCGTCGTGGGGCGCGCCTTGACTCCTTGCTATTCTATAAGATATAAAGCTCCAGAGCTCACTCGTGCGGGCTCCCCGGGTACGCGCTCGAGCGCGGCGTCGAGGCGCTCAGGTTCGGCCGGTACTACGCGGGGGGAGGTGAGGGCGCGGGGGAAGACGTGAGGGCACTGGGCTGACGGGTCTCCGCAGAGGAAGGGCTCACCTAAGGACGAAACGAGGGAGGGGGAAGGCTCATGCGCAGAATGATCGCTGCGCTCGGTGTGATGGCGCTGCTGGTGGCGGCTTGCGACGGCAACGGCGGGGGCGGCGGGACCAGCCCGACCGGCGCCACGGAGTCGCCCGCGGCAGAGTCGAAGGGGACGATCGCCTTCAGTTTCGGGAACGAGACTGCTGGCATCTACCCGATCGTCGCGGGGCCCGCGCGGATAGAGGCCGAGCGGCTTGGGTACGAGTTCATCGAGGGTGCCGCCAACGGCGACTGCGACAAGCAGGTTCAGGACATCGAGAACTTCATCACGCAGGGCGTCGACGGGATCGTGTTCCTCCCGCTCTGCGGAGTGGAGCCCTACGAGCAGGTTGTGCAGCAGGCGAAGGACGCCGGCATCGTGGTCGTGGGCTACTCGCAGCCGGTGCCCGGTGGGGACGCGGCCATCGTCTACGACAACATCAATGGAGCTCTCGCTGTGGCCGAGGAGGCTATCCGCTGGTACAACGAGGACTTCACCGGAGACAAGAAGGACTTCTCCTGGGCGCTGTTCACGTTCGACCAGTGCGGCCGGCCGTGCACCGACCGGACAGACCCGATCCGCGAGGCGATTACCGAGGCCACGGGGGTCGAGCCGCTGGAGGCCGAGTCGGTCGCGGAGGACACGGGTCTCGAATCTACCGAGATCTTCTTGCAGAAGGACCCCGGTCTGGACATGGTCATCGGCATCAATGACGCGGGAGCCCTCGGCGCCTACCAGGCGTTTGTGCAGCAGATCCAGCAAGAGGGACGCGACCCCGGCGAGATCTTCGTCGGCGGCATGGACGGGCAGAACGAGGCCCTGCAGCTGCTCGCGGAGGGTGGTGGCGAAGGTGGGATCTACCGCGCGAGCGGGGCGCTGATCCTGGACCAACTCGGCAAAGCGGTGGCGGACCTGCCCATCAACATCGTCGAGGGGCAGCCGGCCAACAGCCTGCTCCTGAACTACGTCGTTATCACCCCGGCAGACGCG
>JBQTIP010000133.1:0-13995 GCA_052388025.1 Actinomycetota bacterium | reverse complement strand
TCGGCTGGTGCATGCGCGACCACCTGCGTACCGAGCTCGTGCTCGAGGCCCTGGAGATGGCGATCGCGAACCGCCGTCCCGCGCGGGGCCTCCTGCACCACTCCGATAGTCAGTATGTGGGGGCCGGGATCGCTCCCTCGATGGGCTCCGTGGGGGACGCATACGACAACGCTCTTGCGGAGAGCTTCTTCGCCACCCTCGAGTGCGAGCTGATCGATCGGAGCACCTTCCGCAACCGCACCGAGGCGCGCATGGCCGTGTTCGGCTTCATCGAGGGCTTCTACAACCGGAGCCGTCGACACTCCTCCCTCGGGATGCACTCGCCGATCGAGTTCGAGAAGATGCACACATACCCGTCCGCCGTGGCATGAAGTCAAGCGAGTCGACTCCACGGAACCCGGGGAACATCACACCGTCCACGGAACCGGGGGAACTCCAGCCCAGGGCTTGAGCCATTCACCACTTCGGGCGGCCAAGAAGGCACCTAATCCGTAGAGTGAAGCCATCCAAGATGACCTCGTTCATGTTCGAGTTCGGCGAGGAGGCGGAAACTGCGAACGTTCCGATGAGCCGGCTCAGCGGCCCCTGCGTCGTAGCCAGAGCGGCGATCTTCCTCGCCTTGCGGGCCGGCTCCTACCTCACCGGGCGCCGTGATCCTCGGTGGACGGCGGGGTCGCGACACCCTAGGTGGGTTCAGCCGGGAAGGCTCGCGCCGAGGGCGGACTCCGCGCCGGCGAGCCGCTCCAGCCACGGCCGCGCGCCCAGCCGATCGAAGACCGCCCGGGCCTCGACGAACAGCGGCTCCGCCTCCTCTGCCCTTCCCCTCTGGACCAGCCACTCCGCATACTCGAGCTGCGCCACGGCCTGGATGAACGGCGAGTTCGACCGGCGAACGAGACCCATGCCCCGCTGGAACCCCTCCTCCGCCGCCGCGTGGTCCCCTCGCGCCGCGGCGAGGCGCGGCTCGAACCGGGCCACGTGCGGAGCGAGGTAGTCGCGCTCGGCCACCGTCCTGCCCTTCAGTTGCTCGATCAGCCGCTCCGCCTGGTCGATCTCGCCGGCGTCCAGCGAGATCTCGATGGCCTCGGCGACCCCCTCACGAGTCGGCTCCTGCAACACGCCCACCAGCTCGATGATCCGGAGGATCTCGTCGCGAGCCCGACGGGCCACGTCGAGGTCGCTCCGAGCCCGGGCCACCATGGCCAGCGCGGTGAAGTAGTCGGCTCGCTCGATCACACCCGCGCTCGTGGCGGCGTGCTCCCGGAGCGCGACCAGCTCCTCCGCCTCGTCCGTGAGGCCGCGGTTCACGAGGAGATGCGCGAGCGCCGGCAGCGCCCGGGACAGCCCCAACACCCCCGCTCGCCGGTTCGCCGGGTCGAGGAGCGGCCGCGAGACGGCCATCGCCTGGTCCCACTCGCCGTGCAGCCAATGCAGCACGGTCTGCCGACCGAGGAAGTTCATCTCCCATTGGCGGTTCCCGAGCCGCCTGGCCAGCTCCAGCCCCAGCCGGGCGTACTCGAGCACCTCGTCAGGCGGTTCCAGGTACAGGTTGTAGTAGGCGCGGAGGATGGCGTCGGTCGCCCCGTGCTCCTGGGCGATGACCAGCGCGTGCCGCAGCAAAGCTCTTGCCTCCTCCGTCCGCCCCCGCATGCTCAGCACCAGCGCCTTCGTGTTGAGCGCGTGGGACAGGACCTCCGGCAGGAACAGCCGCTCGGCCACCCCGAGCGCGAAGTCGAGCCGCTCGAGACTCCTATCCGTGTCGCCCATGAAGAAGTGCATCCGGCCGATCTGCGCCGCGAGCGTGGCGAGATCCTCGTCGGGCTCCCTCGCCGACAGCACCTCGAACGAGCGCTCCATCCGAGTCAGGCCGTCCTCGATGTGGCCCTGGTCCCACAGCACTTCGGCCAGGCGAGCCGACACGCGGGCGGCGTCGTTCACGCGCCTGCCCTCCTCGAACAGCTCGATGGAGCGCTCGAAGTGCGCCTGGGCCCGGTCGACGTCGCCGGCCGCGCGGGCCGCCTCCCCGGCCCGCTCTAGGAACGAGGCCTGCTCGAGCGGGTCGTCTGTGAGCTCGAGCGCCCGCTCGAAGTGCCCCGCCGCCTGCCCCTGCGCGGCGAGCGAGGCAGCCCGGTCCCCCGCCCTGGCCAGCAGGTCGCGGGCTTTCCCCTTGATCGCGGCGGCGTCCTCGGCCGACGGGTCCGCAGCGTATGCATCGAGGTAGTGCGACGCCACGACTTCGACGATCTCCTCCTCGTCGACCAGCCGGTCCGACTCGAGAAACCTCGCCGCCGCGAGGTGACGGGTCTTGCGGTCCCGCTTCGACAGCGTCCCGTACGTGACCTCGCGCACGAGCGCCTGCAGGAACCCGTACTGGCCGCGCTCGGGCGAGCGGGGATCGGACTGGACGAACAGCAGCTCCTTGTCCAGGAGCGACCGCAGGATCGGCTCGAGCTCGTCCCGGGACATGTCGGTGAGGGCCTGGAGCCCGGGCCGCGCGAACGTCTTGCCGAGCACCGAGGCATCCGCGAGCAGCCGCCGCTCGAGCAGCGAGAGCCCGTCGAGGCGCGCCGCTATCAGCGCGTGCAGCGACTCGGGGGTGTCGAGGGTCTCGATCGGCCCGGTCAGTCGGTACGTCGACCCATCACGGGCGAGCAGCCCGCGGTCCAGCAGCATGCGAACGGTCTCCACCGCGTACAGCGGCACGCCCTCGGCCCGCTCGCGGATCCGCTCGGCCACATCGTCGGGGATGCCGGGGACGAGTCCGCGGATCAGTCGGTCCATCGCCTCGTCGGGAAGCGGCTCGAGGTGCAGAGTGGTGGCGTTCCGCTTGCCGGCCGCCCACGTCGGCCGTCGCTCGGCGAGCTCGGGGCGAGACAGCCCCAGGATGAAAAGCTGAGAATTCTTGGACCAGTCGAGCAGGTGCTCGATGAAGTCCAGGAGCGCGGAGTCGGCCCACTGCAGGTCCTCGAACACGAGGACGACGGGATGCTGGTCCGCCATGCACTCGAAGAAGACACGCCACGCGGCGTAGAGCTCCTCGCCCCCCGGCGGCGGGCCGATCTCCAGGCCGAGCAAGTGAGCGAGCGAACGCTCCACCGACTCGCGGAGGTCGTGTTCGGAGATCCTCCGCGCGAGCTCCCCACGGAGCTTGGCCAGCGCGGGCTCTTGATCCTCCTCCTCGGCGATGCCGGCCCGCATCCTGACCATCTCGGCGAGCGCCCAGTACGTTACGCCCTCGCCGTATGCGAGGCACCGCCCACGGTGCCAAAGGACGGTCTCGGCCAAGCCATCGACGTACTTCTCGAACTCCCACGACAACCGGGACTTGCCGATGCCTGCGATGCCGGTAACCGACACGACATGCGCTCTCCGTTGCTCGGCGGACGCGTGAAAGAGGTCCCGCACCATCCGCAGCTCGACGTCGCGGCCCACCCACGGCGGCTCCATCGTGTCGGCCCGGCGCGCGCCTCGGCGGGCCGCCACCACGTGCATGGCGCGCCACACCGGAACCGGCTCGCTCTTGCCCTTCAGCTCGAGTGGGTCCAGCTCCTCGTAGGCGATCGAGGACTCGCTGGCCCGGCGGGTTGCCTCCCCCACGAGCACCGACCCTGGTGGTGCGGCAGCCTGCACCCGCGAGGCGGTGTTGACCAGGTCGCCCGCTACCATACCCTGGCCCGTGGCGCCGACCGTCACGGCGGCTTCCCCGGTCAGCACGCCCACGCGGAGCGCGAGCGTCCCCGGCGGCAAGCCAAGCTGCTCGTTCATCTGCCCGGCCGCGTCGACCGACGAGAGCCCAGCCCGAACGGCCCGTTCGGCATCGTCCTCGTGCGCGACCGGAGTGCCCCACACCGCGACCACTGCGTCGCCGATGAACTTCTCGATGACGCCCCCGTGCCGTTCGACGGCGGTGCGCATCCGGTCGAAGTACTCCGAGAGGATCTCGCGCACCTCCTCGGGATCACGCGACTCCGAGATGGCGGTGAATCCGACGAGGTCGGCGAACAGAACCGAGACCAGGCGGCGCTCGGCCGTCGGCGCCTCCTGTTTGGAGGCCGCGGGTAGCTGACGCTCGCCCCCGGGCGCCCCGCATGTATCGCAGAAGCGGTCGCCGGGCTCCACGGCGTGGCCGTTCGGGCAGGTCAGGGCGAGCGGGGAGCCGCACTCGCGACAGAACCTCGCGGTCGCGCGATTCTCCGCCCCGCAGGCAGCGCAGGTCATGGCGAACACTGAAGCATCCGCCGCCCACCCGCACAAGCGGGCATCGGCGCGGGCCGGGACACTTACGTCCGAGCGGGAGCTTCAATAGACGGCGTGTAGCAGGCGCCTAATTCGTTTCCAGCCGGTCATCGAGGTCCGAATAGCTTCCCGCTGGCCTCCGCGAATCACATAGGTGTAATTTGCCTGCGCTACCGCGGGACATCAGCCCCCGGCTTCGATTCCGACGACGGCGTCCCGGAGCCTGGCGGCGGCGCCGGCTGCCCGAGTGAGATCCTCGTCGAACCCCGCACTCTGGAGCTTCCCCAGCTCGATGTTCACGCTCGTGGCATCGGCGCCCCCCAGGGTGTGCAGGATCCGATCCCGGATGTAGAAGAGGGTGAAGACGTCGCCGCTGACCGCAGCCGCGTCACCCGCAGCAGCGTCGACCAAGAGCTGAGCGGCCCAAAGGTCGAAGCGAGCGAGGTCGATCTCGGCCGGGGGCCGGTACCGAAGCTGGAGGTCGAGGCTCCACCGAGCGGTGTCGATCGCTGCCTGGCGAGCCTGCGCGGGGTCCTGAGCATCGACGGCCTTCGCGAGCGAGCCGAGTGCGCGCGTCATCCTGGGCTCGATCAACTTCGGCACTTCGCCCGCCCGGAAGGTTCCCCAGGCCGTAGCCATCTGCTTGACCGTTGCCGAAGCCGCCTTCCAATCTTTGGACGCGGCCGCGTCGAAGATGCTGTTCGCACCTGCCTGCAATGTCATCAGCTCCGTCGGCGTGGTCTCGGAGAGTGCGTCGGTGGGCACAGCGAGGGCAAGAGCCTCGACGTCGCTTCCCCCACCCGTGTAGAACTCGCCGTAGCCCGGGGCGAAGATCTTCTGCTCGCTCGTCCCGTCCATGTGCAGCTCCTCGCCGACCATCCCGCCCTG
Source organism: Actinomycetota bacterium (assembly GCA_052388025.1). GTDB lineage: Bacteria > Actinomycetota > UBA4738 > UBA4738 > HRBIN12 > JBQTIP01. The sequence continues at coordinate 8,871 of JBQTIP010000133.1, read as the reverse complement.
GATGGGACCGACCGGGCCGTCGAGCGTCTGGCCGATCGACGTGACGGTGACCTCTTCGAAGGCGATACCGGGGATGTTCTCGGTCCGATAGGCGTTGCCGACCTTCGGGTCGCCGGGCATGATCATCTCGGCCGGGCCATCCTTTCCCGCGAGCCAGGTGCCCTCCTTCGTCACGATGGCTCCGTTCCTCAGGTCGGCCACGTCCTCGCCGAAGTACCAGACGGATCCATCGTCGGCCTGGGCGTAGAGGTCATATGCCACCTCCTGGAGGCGCCCGTCGAGGTAGGCCGCGTATTGAGAAACGAGCGTCTCGATCCGCTGGCCTCCCCACTCGATGATCCTGGTGTATGGCAGCAACGTGACTTCGGTGCGGAACGGCTTGCCATCCACGTGGCCGACGAAGAGCACCGAGGCTTGCTGAGACACGGGGAACAACGGGTTGGTGATGTTGGTGGGGTCCGAGAACGTCGGCACCATGAGGTCTACACGCTCGCTATCGGGTGCGACGGGGATGTCCCCGGGCAGGACCGGTTGGGGGATCAGGGAGTTGATTGCCGCTGTTGGCGTCGCCTCCTGCCTGGGCGTCTGTTCGTTCGCTTCGGGCGTGCCCTGGCCTGAGCCCGTGCAAGCGCCGGTCACGAGCGCTGCCGCCAGCCCGACGCCCAGCAAGAGTCGGGCTGCGCGACGCCTGGCTCCGGGTCGTCGCGGCTGATGGCCCCCGTTGCTGTACATGTCGTCCTCCGTCGCCCGGGCTCTCAGCCCCGGGTCATTCGTCGTGGGTCTCAGGATGCCGGGAGAGCGATGAGAGGACCGTGAGTCGAAGATGAGATCTGCGCACGTCTTGGTTCGTGCGCTCCGACCTTGCCCGGTGCTTCGGATGTAGAGACCGCCGCGGCCTCAGACCGCGCGCCGGTCGGCCCACCACACGGCGAGGGTTCGCGCGCCCACGCTGAGGGCGGAGGTCACGACCACCACGGCAAGGGCCAGCACGGGCCGCCCCAGCACGGCTCCCACCGCAACGAGAAGGAGCCGCCCGTCCCGCCCTCCCAGAAGGAAGCCCAGCGCGCGCTCCGGCGCGGGGAGCATCCCGAGCGCGGCGATCCGGTCCTTGCCGGCCATGGACAGCACGGCCCCGGCCGCGGCGGCGACGGTCAGGCCCAGCACCACCCGGGGATCCGCGGAGCCCTCCAGCGCCCACAGCCCCAGCCCGGCCAGGATCGCCGTGTCTCCCAGCCGGTCCAGGATGCCATCGAGGAACGCCCCCGCGGCCCGGGCCCGGACCTGGAGCCGGGCGATCTCCCCATCGACGCCGTCCACCACCGACGCCAGCTGGATCAGGATCCCCCCGGCCAGGCCCCAGCCGGCCGCGAGCATCGCGGCGACCACGACGGCGAGCACGAGGGCCAGCACCGACACCGCATCGGGAGGAAGCCGCAGGGGCGCGACGACCATCGAGATCCGGGTGGAGATGGGCCGGTTCAGGTACCGGGAGACCGGCCCGTCGCTCCGCCTGATCAGCGAGCGGCGCAGACGGTCCCGTGCCGCGCGCAGGTCCTCCGGGGTGTCGACGTCCTGCCACCAGCTGCGGTCCGGGACCGGGATGGCCCGGATGGCCTCGGTCCCGGCCAGGGCGGTCACGGCCCACGCCAGCGACGGTTCGCCCCGAGCCTCGGCCTCCCGCTGGCAGGCGAAGATCCGGGGCGGGAGCACGAACGCCCCGCAGTCGATGCACGGGTCGTTCAGATCCTTGCCGAAGGCCGCCGCCCTCCCGTCGACCACCCGGACCCGGGTCCCCTCGGCCCAGGCCTCCGAGCCCGGGGCGTCGTCCACCAGCACGGCGGGCTCCCCCGCCGCAAGCAGCTCGTCCAGCGCGCCCTCCCCGAACACGTGGTCCGCGGTGAGCAGCACGAAGAGGTCCTCGTCGGCGACCAGGGGCTCGGCGGCCGAGAGGGAGGCGCCGTTGCCAGCCTCCCAGCGCTCTGCGTAAACCGCCCGCACTCGGCCCGGGGACAGGCGGTTCACCACCGCGGCCACCGGACCTGCGTGGTAGCCCACCACCACCAGGACCTTCTCCAGCCCGGAGGCTAGGAGGAGGCGGACGGCCCGCTCCACCAGGGGCAGGCCCCCCACCCGGACCAGCGCCTTGGAGCCGCCCCCGGTGACCAGGCTGAGCCGCTCGGACCGGCCGGCCGCCAGGACCACGCCCACGCGCAGGCGGGGCACCGGCGCTCCGACCGGAGGTTGCTTCTCGAGCACACGTTCGGACAGCGTCTCGGACATCCCCCACCTGGGCCCTTGGCCCCCTCTGTGGCGTCATTATCGAGGCTGCCGGCGGTCCGGAACAAGCGCCCCGAGGCTCGGGGGTCGGCTCGAGGCTCAGGACCCGCTACTTCTTCGCGGCCTCGAAGTAGGGATTCGCGCCGCTCGCGTGGTCGGTGACGTCGACCACCGTGGTGATCTCGGGGACGAGCTCCTTGATGGCGACCTCGATCCCCTGGCCGAGCGTTACGGTCGCCATGCTGCAACCCTGGCAGCCTCCGCTCAGTCTGAGGTAGGCCGTGTCGTCCTCTACCGCTACCAACTCGGCGTGGCCCCCGTGGGCCGCGATGCTCGGGTTGATCTGCCGGTCCAGGACCATCATGACCCGCTGGGCCACGTCGCCGGAGAGATCGGCCTTCAGATCGGCCGGCGGACGGCTGCCAACCGCAGGGCTGCTCGGGCCGACCGGCATGATGGGGAGCGGACTCCCGATAGTTGGCCGGGGGCGGTTGGGGTTGTCGATGACCCACCCCTCGCGGCCAACCTCGTCGACGAAGTCGACGACGGCGCCGCGGAGCTTCTCCAGGCTGTCCTGCGGGACGATCACGGTCAGATCGTCGAGGTGCAGCACGGCATCGGCCGGCGTCACCACCTCGGGGAGCTGGAAGTACATGTCGTACGTGTACTCGCCGCCCTCGACGCCGGTCACAGCCACCCGGAGCATGAGCCGCTCCGGCTGCGGATCCTCGTCGCGGACCTCGACGAACTTGTTTAGCGCTCTCCTCGTGATCGTGAACCCATCGAGGGCCGGATCGTGCTCGCCCATCTCCTTCCCCAGCAGTCGAGTCCCGGCCGCCGTGCGACGGCCGCTCGTGGCTAGGATACAGGAGTGCCTCGGCTCCTCCTCCTACTGCCCACCTCGACCTATCGCGCTGCCGACTTCTTGGAGGCTGCCCGCGTGCTCGGCGCGGAGGTGGTCGTCGCATCCGAGCAGCGGCAGGCCCTTGCCGGCGTGATGGGCGACCGAGCCATCACGGTGAACTGCAAGCGGCCGGAGACGGCCGCCGGGGCGATCGTCGAGTTCGCCCGACGGAAGCCGCTGGATGCCGTGGTGCCGGTGGACGATCAGGGCGTGCTCGTCGCCGCGCTCGCCGCGGAGCGTCTCGGGCTGGCACACAACCCGCCCGAGGCGGCGGCGAGAAGCCGCGACAAAGCGGCCATGCGGGAGGCGCTCGAGGCCGCCGCCGTGCCGCAGCCCGAGTACCGAATCGCCGCCCCCGATGCCGAGGTCGCCGGGCTGGCCGCGGAGGTGGGAGTGCCGTGCGTCATCAAGCCCGTCTCGTTGTCGGGCAGCCGCGGCGTGATCCGGGTCGACGATCCGTTGGACGCCGGCGCCACGGCCGGACGGATCAGGGCGATCCTCGCCGACGCCGGCGAAGACGCCGACGGGCCGCTCGTCGTCGAGCGCTACATCCCCGGCGCGGAGGTGGCCGTCGAGGGCCTGTTGCGGGGCGGCGCCCTCGAGATCCTGGCCGTGTTCGACAAGCCGGATCCGCTCGAGGGCCCCTACTTCGAGGAGACGATCTACGTGACGCCCTCGAGGCTGGCGCCCCGAACAATGGAGGCGATCACGCGGGCGACGGCCGACGCTGCGGCCGCCCTCGGCCTCATCGAGGGGCCGATCCACGCAGAGCTCCGCGTCGACGGGGACCGCGTCTGGGTGCTCGAGCTGGCCGCGCGTTCCATCGGCGGGCTGTGCTCGCGGTCCCTCCGGTTCGGTATAGGGGCCAGCCTCGAGGAGATCATCCTCCGGCACGCCCTCGGTCTTCCCGCAGACGAGCTGACCAGGGAATCGGCCGCCTCCGGGGTGATGATGCTCCCCATTCCCAGAGCCGGGACCCTCGAAGAGGTTCGAGGGCAGGACGAGGCACGGGCCGTACCGGGGATCGCCGGGCTCGAGATCACGATCGCCTCGGGACGGCCGGTCCGACCGCTCCCTGAGGGCGACCGGTATCTCGGCTTCCTGTTCGCGCGAGCCGGCACGCCGGAGGAGGTCGAGAGCGCGCTTCGGTCGGCGCACGGCCACCTTGAGATCGTCATCGCCGGTGTAGGGTCGGGGGGATGAGGATCGGATCGGCTCTCTCGACCGACCCCGATCCGGCGGCTGCTGGGGCGGAGGCCGCTCGCGTTGCCGGGTCGCGCCTGAACGGGGCAGCTCCCTCGCTGGCCCTGCTCGTCGCGTCCCGGCATCACGCTCTTTCTGCGGCCTCGGTGCTCGACGCCGTACATCGGACGGCCGAACCCGAGCGAGTGATCGGTTGCGTCGCCGAGACGGTGGTGGGCGGCGACCGCGAGGTCGAGAAGGGCCCGGCGGTCGCCGTGTGGCTGGCGTCCCTTCCCGAGCCCGCCGAGACGTTCCACATGGAGTTCGTGCGGACCTCGGAGGGAGGCGTGTTCGCCGGGTACCGGTTCGGAGGGGCCGGGTCGGGTCCGTACTTGCTGATCGGTGACCCGTTCTCGTTCCCCTCCGACCATCTGCTGCGGCACATCAACGAACGGATGCCCGGGGTGGTCGTGATGGGTGGGATGGCGAGCGGCGGAAGGGAACCGGGCGACACCCGGCTGTTCCTCGACGACCGCGTGGTGGACACCGGCTCGGTCGGCGCGCAATTGCCCGGCGTCCGCATCCGAGCCCTGGTCTCCCAGGGGTGCCGGCCGGTCGGCAACGTCTACACCGTGACGCGTGCCGACGGGAACGTCATCCACGAGCTTGGGGGGCAGCCGCCGCTCAGCCGCCTCCAGGAGGTTGCGGAGCGGCTCTCAAATGAGGACCGCACGCTGCTTGGCCAGGGCCTCCACGTGGGTCGCGTGATCGACGAGTACAAGACCGAGTTGGGGCGAGGAGACTTCCTGATCCGGGGAGTCGTGGGGGTGGACCAGCAGACCGGGGCGCTCGCGGTGGGAGATCGCATCGAGGTGGGGGAGGCCATCCAGTTCCACGTGCGGGACGCGGCCACCGCCGATGAGGATCTGCGCGCGCTCCTCGAGCATGAGGCCGCCGAACCGGCGGACGGAGCTCTGCTCTTCACGTGCAACGGGCGGGGCTCGCGGCTGTTCCCTGTCCCGGATCACGACGCATCGCTCGTGTCGGAGAAACTCGGAGGTCTACCGCTTGCCGGCTTCAACTGCGCGGGGGAGATCGGCCCGGTCGGAGGCATGAACTTCCTGCACGGCTTCACGGCGTCGGTGGCCCTATTCGTCGACGCCTGACACCATCTATCTGGTCTTGTGGCCTTGATGGGCGGCGATGGTCGGCTGGAGACCCGGTGTGATCTGACTAGCGACGTCAGTCAGGGCGGGCTTCGCCGAGGCGTTGCTGCAGCGCGAGCTGTCGCAGCCGCGCGAGCAGCGCCTGGAGAGCCTCGGGCGCGGCGACGTCGTCGACCGCGGCAGTCCTCGACTGGTCTCTGTCCTTCACGACGAGGCGGTAGGAGATCGCGTCGGGGACTGCGCTGGGGGCCGGCGCGATCGCCTGCTCGTCGAGATCCAGAAGCCCGGAGCTCTCCACGGCCTCTTCGAGCTCGGAGGCCAGGTCAGGGGGAAGCTCGGTCGTCTCGACCCGGTAGGCGAGCTCGAGGCTGGCGTACCCGCCCGAGCACTCGAAGTCGATCCGCACGCCTAGGAGGGTAGCCCCACCGACCTAAACGCGCCTCTCACGGTCTGCGTCGACCCGAGCGGCACCTTGCCGTCCTTCGTGAGCAGCCGGGCGGCCTCCACGATCACGTCGACCGCGTCGTCGAAATCTCGTCGTGGGCCACATCTTGAGCAGCGCTGCGTACCAGATCATCGCCGCCTTGTCCGTCCCGATCTCCGTCGACGCGAGGTAGAAAGCCCGGTTTGGGATCCCGCTGTTGATGTGCACGCCCCGGTTGTCAGCCGGTCCGCTGAAGTAGTCCCTCATGTGCGCCGGCTGCGGGTCCTTCCCCATCAGGTCGTTGTCGAAGGCGGACCCCGGTGCCTTCATCGAGCGGAGCGCCTCGCCGTACAGATCCGGCCCCATGATCTCGACGTCGATTCCACCTGGATGAGCGGGGGCGGGACACACGGCGACCTGGACGTCTACCTCCCCGCCACCAGGCGCGGAGGACACGCGGTCGCGATCGCCGGCTACACGCCTGACCGTTTCGTGGTGCGGAACAGCTGGGGGACCACGTGGGGCGACAGGGGCTTCGCTTACGCATCGGCGGCGTACGCGCAGGCGGCGTTCACGGAAGCGTACGGGATCTCCGTCTGAGCTAGACGCCGAAGGGCGTAAGGTGAGGTCGTGAGGGAACGTTCCACGCGCGGCGCGCTCCTGACCCTCGCGGTCGCGCTCGCCTTGACCACGGCCGCCTGCACTGAGACCGCCCACCGCGACCTCCCGGATGTGTCGGTGCCCAGCGCCACCGACGGCCCCTCGTCGCCGGCTTCCGAGGCGCCCGGCGCACGAGCGGAGAACCGCTTGGTCGTGATCGATGCGGACGGGAACCTCGCCACGATCCGGCCCGACGGGAGCGGCCCGATCGCCCTCACGGCCGGGGGCGACGACCTCAGGTTCATCCAGCCGACGTGGTCGCCCGACGGCCGACGCGTCGCCTGGACCGAGGTCGACATCGGCGGGGACGCCCCTGAGGCGAAGCTCGTGACCAGCGGCTTCGACGGAACCGGGCGGACGGAGGCGCCGACCGCGGTCACCGCCTTCTACCTTTCCTGGGACCCGACGTCCTCCCGGGTCGCCTACCTCGGAGCGACCGGCACTGCGCTGGAGATGGGCGTGGTCGACATCGACGAGGGCGGTGGCGAGGCCACGCCTCTGGACTCCGGGCAGCCGTTCTACCTCTCCTGGGCCCCAGGCGGGGGCCGGCTGCTGGTCCATGTCGGGACCGACCGGCTAGAACGGATCGGGCTCGACGGCAGCGTCACGTCGCTCGCCGATCGGCCGGGCAGCTTCCAGGCGCCGGTGTGGAGCGGCGACGGCGAGAGCCTCGTGTACGCGCTGCGGCGAAAGGCGAGCCAGCGACTCGTAGCGAGCGACCCCGACGGCGATGGCCGCCGGAACCTCGTCGAGTTCGACGGCATCATCCGCTTCGTGCTCTCCGCCGACTCGGCTCGTCTCGCCTACCAGATCCTCGGGAACCAGCCCGGCGACCCGGGCTTCCAGGCCCTCTCGGTGATCGACCTCGAGACCGGCGAGACCGAGACGGTGACCCGCCTGCCGGTGATCGCCTTCTTCTGGAGCCCGGCTGGCGACCGTCTCCTGCTCCTGGTCGCGGAGACCGATGAAGCCGGCCAGGTGTGGTTCCGTTGGCAGGTCTGGGATGAAGACGGAACCTTCACCACCGACCGGTTCCGACCCAGCCTGACGTTCGGCCGGGACTATCTCCCGTTCTTCGACCAGTACGCGCAGAGCATGTCCCTGTGGGCGCCCGACGGCAGCGCCTTCGCCTACGCCGGGATCGACGAGGCGGGGCGGGCGGGCGTCTTCGTTCAACAGGCGAGCCCCGACACGCCGCCGGCCCTCGTGAGCCCGGGGGTGTTCGCCGCCTGGTCTCCGGGCTGACCGCTCGCCGGATCGAACGGTCCCGGCGCGAAGACCTCAGAACGTGAACGAGCAGTTCTCGCAGCGGAACGCGCCTGTCGGGCCCGGCGCGCTGTGGCCGCCGCAGCGGGAGCACCTTCGGCACGGTGCGCTCGTCTTACCGCAGGGAACGGGATCGGTCGTGGTCCCGGGCTCGTCCCAGGTCGTCGCGCCCTCGGCGGGGCGCGGGAGCTGGATCGACAACAGGTACATCGGGTCGGGCCCGGAGAGGAAGCCGTGGGGGTGGCGCTCGGCCCGGCCCACCACCATCCCGGGGCCGAGGGGCAGCGGCTCCTCGGTCCCGAAGCGGGCCTCGCCGCTCCCACCGAGCACCATCACCCACTCCTCCGAGTCGGGATGCGTGTGCGCGTACGCGACCTGGCCGGGCGCGAAGGCCTGGAGGGAGAGGTAGTAGTCCGAGCCCGTCGAGATCGGCACTCGCCGGAACCCCGACGGACACAGCTCGACGAGGTCCTGTGGCGCGGCGCGGAAGACCCCGAGGTTGTCCAGGACCTCCGCCAGATCGCCGATCGAGTGATGCATCCCGCCGCGCAGTAAATGACGAAACCGAGGGGGGCGCAACCGATCCTCAGGAACGACGGTCGCGCGCTCAAGCGGCAGCTTCCCGCCTGCCGATACAAGAACCCAATGAGGAGGGAGTCCAGCGTCACCGCCGTCTCGCTCGCGGGCGCCCGCGTTGGGATCGGGCGGCTCATCTGCATCGGGACGGCCGCGCTCTCGGCCGGGGCGGCGGCCATCCACCTCGCCGTCGTGGAGGATCACTTCGAGGAATACGTGCTTTTCGGGGTCTTCTTCGTCGCCGTCGGCGCCATGCAAGCGCTCTGGGCCGTCCTGATCCTCGCCAAGCCCTCGAAGTGGGTCTACATCACCGGCCTGGTCGGGAACGCCGGGATCGTGGTCCTCTGGGTCGTCTCGCGTACGACCGGGCTGCCGATCGGCCCCGAGCCGGGCTCCCCCGAGGCCGCCGGCGTCCT
>JBQTIP010000132.1:0-8798 GCA_052388025.1 Actinomycetota bacterium | reverse complement strand
GGTAGATCCGGTCGTAGGTCTTGTCGTACGGGATCCGCACCGGGATGTCCCGGAAGATGCCGTGCTTCGGCACGACCCCGAAGTCGTACTCGATCGTCTCGAGCACGACGATCGAGCCGCTCGGTTCGATCCGGATGTCGACGTCGTACCGGACGATGCGTTCGCCGCCGACCTGTGCGCTGGCCGGGCTGGAGGCGATCAGCAGCACTCCGGCGGTCGCCGACACCGCGGCGAGGGCGATCCGCGAGCGCCTCGTGTGCTTCACAGTTCCCCCACGAAGAAGAACGAGATCGCCATGATGATGTACGCGCCAAGGAGCTGCGCGCCCTCCAGCCAGTTGCTCCTTCCGTCCAGGGAGATGAACGCCACGATGAGCGTCGAGAGCCCCACCGCGGCCACCTCGAAGGGGCTGAACACGAAGTCCATCGGATGGCCCACCGCGAGGCTCAAGAAGACGAGGGCCGGGGCGACGAAGAGCGCGATCTGCGTCGACGATCCGATCGCGATCTCGAGCGTGACGTCGACCTTGTTCCGGAGTGCAAACAGGACGGCCGAGCTGTGCTCGGCCGCGTTCCCGATTATCGGCACGAGGATCAGTCCGACGAACAGCTTGGAGAGCCCGAGATCCTCCAGCGCGGGCTCGAGCGAGCTCACGAGCAGCTCCGACTCCAGCGCAACGAACGCCGTCGAGGCGAGCAGCACCCCCACGGACTTCCGGACGGACCACGCCGGCCGCTCTCCCTCCTCTGGCGTCCGGAACAGATGCTCGTGGGTGATCAGCATGAACGCCAGCGCGCCGACGTAGAGGCCCATCAGCACCACGGCCACCGTGCCGCTCACGACCTCCCGCTCGAGGAACTGCTCCTGCCCCGTCCCGAAGAAGAAGAGCGCCGGCATCAGCAGCCCGGTCACGGCCAGGACGAGTGACGTCGAGTGCACCCCGGCCGCCCGCGAGTTGTACTCCTGCTCCTCGTGCTTCAGGCCCCCGACGAAGAACGAAAGCCCGAGCACAAGCAGCAGGTTCCCGAGGATCGACCCGGTGAGCGATGCTTTCACGATCTCGATCTCGTCGTCCAGGATCAGGAAGATCGCGATGATCAGCTCGGTGACGTTGCCGAACGTCGCGTTCAACAGGCCGCCGATCCGCGGGCCGGCGTGCAGCGCAAGCTGCTCCGTCGAACGACCGATCAGCCCCGCGAGCGGCAGGATGGCGCCCGCCGCGGTTACGAAGACGAGAAGCTCCTGCTCGGTGGCGACCTCGGCCACGAGCGACACCGGAACCAGGACGAGCAGCCAGTCGAGCGACGGCTTCATCTTCGGCACGCCGTGAAGCGTAGAGGGTCCGTTCGGACCGACGTGGGAGGCTTCGGGCCTTGCCCCGCTGGGCTCTGAGCTAGGCGCTGTGGGGGGCGGCGCCTGCGGCCCGGCCGTCGGTACCCGTGAGCGCCTCTTGGAGGACGTCCCAGGCGAGCACCGCGCACTTGATCCGGATCGGGTACTTCACAACGCCCTTCAGCGCGACGAGGTCCCCGAACTCATCCTCGTCGGGCTCGACCTCGCCGGCCATCATGCCGCGGAAGTCGCCGGCCAGGGCCTTCGCCTCCTCGATCGGCTTGCCCTCGACGGCTTCCGTCATCATCGAGGCCGAGCTCTGCGAGATGGAGCATCCGGCGCCCTGGAAGCTCACCGCGGCCACCTTGCCGTCCTCCGCGTGGACGAACACCGTGATCTCGTCGCCGCAGAGCGGGTTGTTCTTCGAGCAGGAGAGCTCCGCGTCGGGCATCTCCCACTTGTTCCGCGGATTCTTGTAGTGGTCGAGGATGACTTCCTTGTAGAGATCGTCAAGCGCCAAAGAACGCCCCCGCCTTCTCCAGGGCCGCGACCAGCGCGTCCACGTCCTCCCGGGTGTTGTAGACGTACACCGAGGCGCGGGTCGTGGCCGGCACGCCCAGTCGCCGCATCAGGATCTGCGCGCAGTGGTGGCCCGGCCGCACGCACACCCCCTCCTGGTCCAACACCTGCGCCAGGTCGTGGGGGTGGATGTCCTTGTACCAGAACGACAGCGCCCCTCCCCGCACGGCGGGGTCGCGCGGCCCGAACACCTTGGCCCCGACGGCCTCGAGGGCGTCGAAGGCGTACGCCGTCAGCTGCCGCTCGTGTTCGCGCACGGCGTCCATCCCCAGATTCTCGAGGTAGTCGATGGCCGCCGCGAGGCCGATCTCCTCGGCGATGTTCATAGTCCCCGCCTCGAACTTGTGGGGCGGCGCCTTGTACGTCGAGTGGTCCGGGAAGACCTCCATGATCATCTCACCGCCACCGAGGAACGGATCCATCGCCTCCAGCAGCTCGAGGCGTCCGTACAGTCCCCCCGACGCGGTGGGGCCGAGCATCTTGTGGCCGGAGATCGTGAGGAAGTCGACGCCGAGCTGCTTGACGTCGACCGGGTTGTGCGGCACGAGCTGTGCCCCGTCGACGACGACGATCGCCCCGACGGCGTGGGCAGCCTCGGTCAGTTTCTCGATCTGGGGCAGGGTCCCGAGCACGTTCGATTGGCCCGTCACGGCGAGCACCTTGGTCCGCTCGGTCAGGCGGGCCTCGACGGCGGCCGGGTCCAGCGTGCCGTCCTCCTCGATCGGCACGATCCGCAGCGCGGCGCCGGTCGCCGCGGCCACAAGCTGCCACGGGACGATGTTCGAGTGGTGCTCCATTTCCGTGAAGAGGATCTCGTCGCCCTCCGTCAAGAACTTCCGACCCCAGCCGTTGGCCACGAGGTTGATCGATTCTGTCGTCCCGCGAGTGAACACGACGGATGAGGGATCGGGCGCCCCGATGAATCGCGCGAGCTTCTCTCTGGCGGCCTCGAACATGGCGGTGGCCTCCTCGGCCAGCTCGTACACCGCGCGGTAGAGGTTCGCGTTGTGCTGCTCGTAGTACTCGGTGATCGTGTCGATCACCTGCCTGGGCTTCTGGCTGGTGTTCGCGCTGTCCAGGTAGACCAGGCGCTTGCCGTGACTCCGCCGTTCCAGGATCGGGAAGTCGGCCCGGATCCGGGCGACGTCCAGCGCGTCCTTCGTCTGCTCCTCGGTTACCGACATCGCTCGCTCACTCCTCCTGCCCGGAAGCCTCGTCGGGCCCCTCGATCCCGAGCTCCTTGCGGATCCCCTCGTAGCCCTTCGCCTCGAGCTCGTGCGCGATCTCCTTTCCGCCCGACTTCACGATGCGCCCGTCGAGCATCACGTGCACGTGATCCGGCGTGATGTAGTTGAGGATGCGCTGGTAGTGCGTGATCAGCAACACCCCAAGGCCCGGCCCGACCAGCTGCGCCACGCCTGTCGCCACGGCCTTCAGGGAATCGATGTCGAGGCCCGAGTCGGTCTCGTCGAGGATCGCGATCTCCGGCTCCAGCACCGCGAGCTGCAAGATCTCGTTCTTCTTCTTCTCGCCGCCGGAGAAGCCCTGGTTCACGTACCGGTTCACCATGGCGTCCTCGATCCCGAGGAGGTTCATCTTCTCCTTCATGTGCTTGCGGAACGCGAGCGCCGACACCTGGTCGCCCTTGATCGACTGGTAGGCGGTCCGCAGGAAGTTCACGACCGAGACGCCGGGCACCTCGGTCGGGTACTGGAACGCGAGGAAGAGACCGCGCTTGGCCCGCTGGTCGGGGGTGAGCCCGACGATGTTCTCGCCCTTGTAGACGACCTCGCCCTGGGTGGCGACGTATCCGGGCCGGCCCATGATGACGTTCGAGAGGGTTGACTTGCCGGAGCCGTTCGGCCCCATCAGCGCGTGGGTCTCGTCCTGCTTCACGACCAGGTCGATCCCCTTCAGGATCTCCTTGCCCTCGACCACCGCGTGCAGGCCGCGGATCTCGAGCGTCGCAATACCGTTCGTCTCACTCATGTCACTCATGCTCCACCTCGATCAGGATGTCGTCGCCCTCGAGCTTCACGTTGTAGGAGGGCACCGGCAGGGTGGCCGGCAACGTGCGTGGCCTTCCGGTGTTCAGGTCGAAGGTCGAGCCGTGCCGCGGGCACTCGATCGTCTCGAAGTCCGCGTCCACCTCGCCCTCGTGCAGGTACGCCTGCGCGTGTGAGCACACGTCGCCCACCGCGCGGAAGCCCTCCTCCCCTAGGTTAGCCACCGCGACCTCGTGGCCGTCCACCACGAACCGCCGAGCCTCGCCCTCCGGGACCTCGGCGGCAGAACACACCTTCACCAGCGCCACCGGATCAGTCCTCCCTCGCGAGCTCGGCCTCGATGGCCTGCGCAGTGCTCTCGCGGACTTCCTCGAGCGTCACCCTGTCGAGCACCTCCTGGAAGAACCCGAACACGATCAGGCGCTCGGCCTCCTTCCGCGGGATGCCCCGGCTCTGGAGGTAGAACAGCGTGTCCTCATCGACGGGGGCGTCGCTCGCGGCGTGGCCACAGCGGACGTCGTTGGCCTCGATCTCGAGATTCGGGATGGACGCCGCCTTCGCGTCCTCGGACAGCACGATGTTCCGGATGGTCTGGAACGCGTCGGTCTTCTGCGCGCCGGGACGGACGTGAACCCAGCCGGAATAGACGGCCTTCGACGAGTCCCTGAGCGCGCCCTTGTAGAGCATCTGGCTCGTGCACGAGGGCGCCTCGTGGTCCTGGAGCGTGCGGTGGTCGAAGTGCTGCCGGCCGTCGGCGAAGTACAGGCCGAGCATCTCGCTGAACGAGCCGGCCTCAGCCATCACGCTCTCGGCCTCGGTCCGCGACAGGTCGGCGCCGAACGAGACGCAGAGCGAGCGGACCTCCGCGTCACGCGACAAGCGCGCGCGCTGAACCGCGAGGTGCTGCACGCCGGTCCCCCACTCCTGGAGCGACACGAATCGGACACGGGCCGCGGCGGCCGAGTGGATCTCGACGATTGCGCTCGACAGCGCCCGCTCGAGGTTCGGCGACACGAACCGGTCGATGAACGTCACCTCCGAGTCCTGGCCGGCCACGATCACGGTGTGCGGGAACACGGCCGCGCCGTCGGCGTCGAGGTAGAGGAGCGTCTGTAGCGGCAACTCGACCGTCACGGCCGGCGGGACGTACACGAACGTGCCCCCGGTCCAGAACGCGCCGTGCAGCGCCGTGAACTTGGTCCTGGATGTTGGGACCAACGCGTGGAGGAACGGCTCGACGATGTCCGGGTGCTCCTCGGCGGCCCGCTCCAGGCTGGTGAACACGACTCCCTGGGCGGCGACGGCCGGATCGAGGTGGGTGACCATCAGCTCGGAGTTGTGCTGGATCTGGAGGCCGGCCCGCTCGCCCACGGCTCCGGCAGCGGCCAGGACGTCGGCCGGCACCTCGTCCAAGTTCTTCGCCCTGCGGCCGGGCGCGAACGGCGTGAAGCCGAAGTCGAAGCCGGAAAGGTCGGTGTACCGCCACTCCTCGGTCTCCTGCGAGGGGACGGGGAGCGCTACGAACTCCTCGAAAGCCTGTTTGCGGAGCGACTCGACGAACGGGGTGGAGGCCGGCAGCGCCGCCAGCGCCTCCTCGTCGAACGTAACGGTCCCGCCCGAGGTCATTGGGTAAATCCTATCAATTCAGTCGGATTCCCCACCCTCGTCTCAGCGAGGCGTCCGGACGCGGAGCTGCGGGACGCGGTCGAAGTCGCGGCGGTTCCGGGTGAGAACGGACACCCCAAGATGAAGTGCCGTCGCCGCGATGACGGCGTCGGCCAGGCCGAGGCCCGACTCCCGACGGATCCGACCCGCGCGCTCGGCGACCTCGGGCCCGACCCCCACTTCGATCGAGCCCGCGAGCAGATCGCGGACCTCCTCCTCCCGCTCCGGGCGTCCGGCGAACAGTTCCACCCGGGTGAGGATTGAGTGGTAGACGCGGTCCGTGCCCACCTGGAACTCCCGACGACCACGCAGGTGGTCGACGAGAACGTCGGTGTCGACCAGGAGGTCAGTCAAAGCTGCGGTTCCACTCGGAGCGGTCTGGCACCTCGAAGTCGGGCGCGATCCCGAAGGTCCGCCTCAGGACCTCCTTGGGGTCTGGCCGCTCCTCCTCGAGGTACCGGTCCACGGCCTCGCGGATCAGCTCGGCGAGGCTCTTCTCCTCACGCCGAGCGCGAGCATCGAGCTTCGCCCGCTGCTCCTTCGTGAGGTAGATCTGTGTCCTCGTGGCCGACATACAGCGCAGTATACAGCACTAATCGCGGCCCCAGCGCTGGGCGATGTAGCGCTCCCGCTCCCGCTCGTCCTCGATCGCCCGCACGCCGTTGTTCAGGCGGACGTAGAACACCCGCTTCTTGCTGAACCGGCCCTGCGCGTCTGCCACCGTTACCTCCGCCTCCACCGGATGCCCGGACGGCTCCACGTGGACCCGGCAGAGGTCGTGGCCGTCGACGTGGTGAGTGGTCGTCGTCACGTTTGCCGCCGCTGCCAGCCCGACCGCGTTCTCGGTGAGCTGGTTCAGGTGCAGGAGGAACAGGTCGGCGTCGTCCTTGCCCTCTCTGCGGAGCGTCGCGTAGTCGTGCTCCAGCCCGGCGATGCTCCCGTCGTCGGCCACCCCGATCACCAGCGTTCCCCCGAACTCCGAGTTGAGGAACGCGGCGATCGTCTTGACCGTGGCGCCCTCGATCAGCTTGCTCTTCTCGCCCTTCTCCAGGTCCCACCGGAGGGTCGACTTGAACTCCAGGTGCTTGTCCTCCTTGCTCGCGAGCAGCTCGCCGATCGGGCACGTCATCTGGTAGGCGACCCTGGCGCGTTCGTACACGCGAGGCATCAGCGCCGCGATGACCTCCTCGCGGAACTCGGGCTTGTCGAGGATCCGGATCGTCAGCTCCTCGGCCTGGCTCATCCGCGCGGCCACGGCATCGGTGAACCGCTTGTCGAACTCGATGCCGAAGTTCTCCTCGGTGTTCGCGGCGGCCTGCTGCTGGACCTCCGGGTCCGCGGCCATGTCGGCGCCGATCCCCTCGAGGTGCAGGCGGTCTGCTTCCGACAGGTCGGCGCCGAACCGCTCGTTCAGCCGGTCGATGAGCTCGGACAGGGGCGCGAGCAGGTCCTCGTACCCGCCCGGCCCGCCCTCGCCGAACGCGCGCAGCACCCCGCCGCCCTTCTCCAGGCTGAGGTCGTGCTCGCCGGTCCTCGTCACGCGCAGGTGCGTCATCTGGACCTGGTCGCCGAGGTCCATCGACCCCGACGGCTCCGAGGGCAGCCGCCGCTCGAGCAGGCGGCAGTACGCGAATCGCTTCTCCATGGTCGTGTCAGACATCGGCAGCACCTGCGAGATGAACCCGTACCGGGAGACGAAGCGCTTCAGCCAGGTCCGGAACTCCTCCTGGTCGGCCTCGTCCAGGTCGGCGAACCGGTCGCGCGCCACGTCCAGCAGGGCGTAGAGCTTCGCCTGCGTAGCGTCGCCCGGCCCGCCGAAGTACGCGCGCGCGAACGCCTCGACGTCCTCGGGCCGGACGACCCCGAAGCGGTCGACCTCCCGCCAGGCGTCGTACAGCTCGTTCGGATCGGTCGGGATCGCGACCGACGCGTCGTAGTACGGTGCGAACCCTCGCTGGATCTGCTCGGCCTCGTTCACGAAGTCCAGGACGAACGTGTCGTCCTTCTCGGGGTGGATCCGGTTCAGCCGGGAGAGCGTCTGGACGGCGTTCACGCCCTCGAGCTTCTTGTCCACGAACATCGTATGCAGAAGCGGCTGGTCGAACCCGGTTTGGAACTTCTCCGCGACCACCAGGATCCGGTACTCGTCGGAGCCGAACCGCTCGGCGGTCTGCGATTCAGGGAAGCCGTTCATGTTCGGCTCGGTGTATTCGATCCCGCCGTCGCTCACGGTCCCCGAGAACGCGACCAGCGTCTTCAGGTCGCCGTAGCCGTGCTCGCGCGTGTACGCGTCGATCGCCCGCTTGAACCGGACCGCCGAGAGGCGCGACCGGCAGACGACCATCGCCTTCGCCTTCTCACCGATCCGGCGGCGCGTGGTCCGATGGAAGTGCTCGACCGCGATCGCGGCCTTCTGCTCGACGACCGACGGGTGTAGCGTCACGTACTTCGCGATCGCCTTCGAGGCCTCGCGCACGGAGACCTCGGGGTCCTCCTCCCCCGCCCGGGCCAGGCGGAAGTACGTCTCGTAGGTCGTGGAGTGCTCGAGGACGTCCATGATGAACCCCTCCTCGATCGCCTGGCGCATCGAGTAGAGGTGGAACGGGTGGTGGCGGCCGTCCTCGTCCGGCGGCTCGCCGAACAGCTCGAGCGTCTTGCCCTTCGGCGTCGCGGTGAAGGCGAACATCGACAGGTTCGCGTGCGGGCCGCGGGCTTTGGCCGACGCCTCGACGAGCGCCTCCACGGCGTCCTCGGGCTGGATCTCGCCTGCCTCGCCCGTCGGGACCGCGACCTTCAGTCCCGCCAGCGCCCGCTTCATCTCCTGGGCGGTCTCGCCGGTCTGCGAGGAGTGCGCCTCGTCGACGATCACCGCGTACCGCCGTTCGGGGAGGCCGGCCACCTCCTCGACGACGAACGGGACCTTCTGCAGCGTGGTGACGACGATCTTCGCCTCGACCGAGCGAAGCGCCTCGGCCAGCTCCATCGAGGACTCCTCGACCTTCCTCACCACGCCGTGCGCGTGCTCGAACTGGTAGACGGTGTCCTGGAGCTGCCGGTCCAGCACGAGGCGGTCGGTGATGATCACGACCTTGTCGAAGACCGGCCGGTCGGCTGCGTCGTGGAGGCTCGAGAGCCGGTGGGCAAGCCAGGCGATCGAGTTGGACTTGCCGGAGCCGGCTGAGTGCTCCACGAGGTAGCTCTGCCCCGCCCCGTGGT
>JBQTIP010000131.1:0-4899 GCA_052388025.1 Actinomycetota bacterium | reverse complement strand
GGAGGGCGATCATCGAGGCGGCCGCGAATCTGAAGGCGGCTATGAACGGGCGGCGGTTGGAGGACCTTGCGGGGCAAGAATTCTACGGCGAGGTCGTGATCGACTGGACCCACAAGCCCGGGAAGGGTCCGGAGGGGGGTGCCACTCACTTCGCGTACGGCTGGGCCACCCAGGTGGTGATCCTCGACGACGAGGGACGCATCCAGAAGGTCGTAGCGGCCCACGACGTGGGCAAGGTCATCAACCCGACCCTCCTCGAAGGACAGATCGAGGGCGCCATCCACATGGGCCTCGGCCACGCGCTGTCGGAGGAGTTCGTGGTGGAGGGGGGGTTCCCGGTTACGCAGTCCTTGAAGTCGCTCAACATCGTCCCGCCTTCGGGGATGCCGGAGGTGGAGTGCCTCTTCATCGAGGAGCCCCAGCCGGAGGGGCCATACGGTGCCAAGGGTGTGGGGGAGATCGGCCTCGTCCCGACCGCGTCGGCCGTGGCCGGCGCCCTGTACGCGTTCGACGGGATCCGTCGGACCCGGCTCCCCATGAAGGATTCCCCCGCCGCCCGGATGGCCGTGCCCAAGCTGACCGCAGTCGCCCGCTCGCGGTAAACGATGCGGGCGGGCTCCATGACCACCCTCACGCTGAGCGGAGGGACGGTCGTCACGTCCCTGGACCCCCCGAGGCTCTCCGTCGCGGACGTGGTCATCGAGGGCGGCAGGGTGACGATGGTCGGGCGAGCTTCATCGGGCGGGCCAACGCGCGACTGCTCGGGCCGTCTGATCATCCCGGGCAGCGTCTGCGCCCACACGCACCTGTACTCGGCGCTCGCTAGGGGGATGCCCTACACCTTCGAGCCGCCGGCCAACTTCGTGCAGATCCTCCAGCGGGTGTGGTGGCGGCTGGATCGTGCGCTTGACGAGGAGTCGATCCGGGCGTCGGCCCTGGTTGGAGGCATGCAGGCGCTGCTGTCGGGAACCACCGCGCTGATCGACCATCACGCGTCGCCGAACGCGATCGACGGATCGCTCGACATCATCGCCGATGCGCTGGAGGAGATCGGCGTCCGGTCGGTTCTCTGCTACGAGACCACCGACCGAGACGGATCCACTCGAGCGGCGGCCGGCCTGAGGGAGAACGAGCGTTTCCTCTCCACGGATCGGGCCCTTTCGAGGGGGCACGTCGGCGCCCACGCGTCGTTCACGCTCTCCTCCGACACGCTGGCGTCGTGCGTGGACCTATCGCGACGCGCCGGGGCGGGGATCCATATCCACGTCGCGGAGGACGCCGCCGACCAGCGGGACGCTGAGGCCCTCTTTGGGATCAGGGTGATCGACCGGCTCGCGGAGGCCGGCGCGCTGACGAACGATGCACTCCTCGCGCACTGCATCCACCTGAACGAGGCCGAGCTGGCGATCGTCCGCGAGTCCGGTGCCGCGGTGGCCCACAACCCGACGTCGAACATGAACAACTCCGTAGGGCATGCCCCGGTCGGCCTACTGGGCGACCGGGTGGCGCTCGGGACCGACGGGCTCGGCGGCGACATGTTCGCCGAGTCGAGGGCCGCGTACTTCCGGGCGAGGGACGCCGACGTCCTCACGGCGATCGGATGGCCGCTGGCGCGCCTGGCGGAGGGCGCTCGTCTGGTCGGCCGGATCTTCGGCGAGCCGCGCTTGGGAGGGATCGAGGCGGGTGCCCCGGCCGACCTCGCGGTGCTCGAATACCCTGCACCCACGCCGCTCACTGGCAGCAACCTGGCCGGTCACTGGATGTTCGGGCTGGACGCCGGTCACGTCCGGGACGTGGTCGTGGCCGGCGAGCTGGTGGTCGCCGACGGCATGTCGACCAAGGCCGATCAAGACAAGCTGATCGCCGAGGGCGCCGCCTCGGCCGAGCGGCTGTGGAGACGGCTGCAAGAGATCGACCCCCACGAGTTTCACCCCGCGGGGGGCGAGTAGCGATGGGCATTTCCAGCGAGGGTCGTGTGGCGCTCTATCTGCAGGACAAGCATTCCATCCGCGAGGGGATGGACTACGCCCGATACGCGGAAGAGCGAGGGTTCGAGGCGGTCTGGCAGGCGGAGAGCCGGCTGGTCCGGGAGGCCACGGTCCCCATGGCCGCCTTCGCGGCCGTGACCAACCGGATCAAGGTCGGCTCGGGGGTCGTGAACAACTGGACGCGGAACGTCGGCCTGCTCGCGGCCACGTTCTCGACCCTCGACGACCTCGCGCCGGGCAGGATCATGCTCGGCATCGGCGCCTGGTGGGACCCCCTCGCATCCAAGGTCGGCATCCGTCGCCGGAAACCCCTGCGGGCCATGCGCGAGACGGTGGAGGTGGTTCGTCGGCTGCTGGCCATGGAGCGGGTCACGTACCACGGGGAGTTCGTCGACGTGGACGACATCGAGATCGATATCGTCCACGGGAAACGCTCTCCGAAGCAGGTTCCCATCTACATCGGGGCAACCGGGATGAAGATGATGGAGCTTGCCGGCGAGATCGCGGACGGTGTCGTGCTGAACTACATGGTGAGTCCCACGTACAACCGGGAGGCGATGCGGGCATTGGCCGAAGGCGCGGCCCGAGCCGGAAGGAACGTCGCCGACATCGATCGTCCACAGCTGATCGTTTGCTCGCTCGACGAGGACCGGGAGGTGGCGCTCGACCGGGCCCGCGAGCTGCTCACGCAGTACCTGGGGCAGCAGCCGCACATCATGAAGGCAAGCGGGGTCGACCCGGCCCTGATCGAGGAGATCGGGAAGGTCCTGACGTGGCCTGCCGGGCCGGAGGAGATCAAGCGGGCTATGGGCCTCGTCCCGGATGAGGCGGTTCAGATGATCTCGGCCTCGGGAACCCCGGAGGAATGCCGGGCCAAGGTGCGCGAGTACGTGGAGGCCGGTTGCACCTGCCCGATCCTGTACCCGCTCGGCGACGACGTTCACGCGATGATCGATGGGTTCCAAGGGGGAGGGTTCTGATCGGGATCCGAGATGGGCGAGTGGATCGATCGTCGCCGTGGGTGCTTCGGTGGGCAGATCTGCTGCCGGCTGATGGTGACGTCCTCGACCTCGCGTGCGGGACCGGTCGTCACACACGCTTGCTGCTCGAGCTAGGCCACCCTGTCGTCGCCGTCGACATCGACCTGTCCGGGATCGCCGACCTCGTCGGGCACCCTCGGCTCGAGACCGCCCCGGTCGACCTGGAGGACGGCAGGCCCTTCCCGCTGCGCGGTCGCTCGTTCGCCGGCCTAGTGGTGACCAACTACCTTCACCGTCCCATCCTTGGCGATCTGGTCTCGGCGGTCGCGCCGGGCGGAGCGCTGATCTATGAGACATATGCCCGCGGCAACGAGCGCTTCGGTCTCCCAACGAACCCCGACTTCCTGCTCGAGCCGGGTGAACTCCTCGAGGCGGTTCGGGGACGGCTGCGGGTTGTCGCCTATGAGGATCTGATCGTCGACGACCCCAGTCCCGCCGCGGTTCAGCGGATCTGTGCTGTCGCCCCGCGTGCCCCGTGAGGGCCCGCCGCTCGCCACGATCTCCCGAGGTGTAGGGATTGAGGCCAGGTTCGCCTCTGCCAGCGCGCCGCCCGATCAGGCGCTTTGCCCCACGATCACCAGAGCGGCACCCGCCACGACGAGGACCGCCCCGAGCACCAGCTTGGACGTGACCCGATCGACGTGCCGGCCGAGCATCAAGGGGGCGAAGACGATGGTCCACAGCGAGGTGGTCTGGACGAGCGGCACGACGACGACCACGGGGGCGATGTCGATGGCAATGGTTCGGCCGAGCGAGCCCATCGCCGAGACCAGCCCGGCCAGGACCTGGAAGCCGATGGCAACCCGGATCGGTCGCTTCAACCGATCCCAGGCCAGCAGGTTCAGGTGTGGCGGCGGGCGTCGCACCACTAGCCAGAGCACGTAGATCGCCGTGGCCGAGACAAGGCCGACCGTCACGCCCCACAGCGGAGACGGCAGGCCGACCAGCCCCTTGCGGATGAGGATCGGGCTGGTTGCCCAGCAGGCCGCCGTGAGGATCCCGAACAGATAGCCGGCCACCTTCCTGCGCTCGACCCCGCCGGCGCGGGTGCGCTCCTGGCTCGGCATCTCCGCTCTGCTCATCCTCAGCTCGTGGCGATGAAGTAGGTCCCGACCACGGTGAGGGCGATCCCGATGCCCACGATGAGGTTCACCTCCTCATGCAGCGTGGCCACGGCGAGGAGTGCGGCGAACACGGGCGTCACGCCCGAGATGGCGCTCATCCTGGACGGACCGACCAGCCGGATGCTCGCGTTCATGAAGCCCCAGCCCCCGTAATGGATGATGCCGGCAGCGGCGAACCAGAGCAGGGCGGCCAGAGACGCCGACGCCACTACGGCGACACCGTCGATCGCCAGAGCGGCCCCGGCAGCGGCGACCGCGCTGACCGCCAGCAGCACGGTCGTGGCCCGCGCCACACCCAGCGGCGGAACCCCCTTGGCCAGGGCTATGTGGCCCAGCGAGAAGCAGATGGCCGCACCGATGGACCAGAGCGCGCCGGCCACGGTTCATCCGCCTCCCACCGGCAGCTCGCCCGTGTCCGAGAAGCGGCGGAGCCCCTCCGCCCCGCTGCCGGAGAGGCCCAGCTTCTCGAGCGTCCGCCCCTCGGACCGGAAGTCCCGGCCCACCATGGCGGAGGTGATCGCGATGAGGCCATCTATGAGCGGGGTGTCGACGCCCACCTCGTCGGCGATCGAGGCGGCCAGCACCAGCGCGAAGGGGACGTCCTCGGTGATGTACCTGGTCTCCAACGCCCTCGGGCCGGTGGGCGCCAACCAGGTCACCAGGCGGCTGGCGCGTACGACGTCATACAGCGCGGGGCCCGCGTCAGGGGCGAACCCCTGGGCGATCAGGAAGTCGCGGTACCGGCGA
>JBQTIP010000130.1:0-18957 GCA_052388025.1 Actinomycetota bacterium | reverse complement strand
CGTGGATCTTAGGGAGGGGACCGCGACCGGCTGGGGCATGGACACGCTCCGCGAGATCAACGAGCTGATCGGCTCGAAGTTCGACGACGACCTCACCGGGAGCCAGCGTTCGGACCTGATCCGGGGCGGGGCCGGCAACGACTCGATCGTCGGCGGCGGCAGCGACGACGTCCTCGAGGGCGGCGACGGCGACGACACCATCAACGGGGGCGGAGGCAATCTCGACGTGGCCGACTACCGTGCGGCCCCCGGCCCGATCGTCGTCAACCTCGCCACGGGGACCGCCACTGGTTGGGGAGCGGACACGCTCATCGCGGTCCGGGGGCTTTACGGCTCCGCGTTCGCGGACTCCCTCACGGGGGATTCGGGGCGTACGACCTTCGTCGGTGGACCTGGCGACGACACGATCGCCGGCGGCGGGGGACTGGACACCGCGTCGTACGAGTTCGCACTCGCCGCCGTGGTCGTCGACCTCGCGGCCGGCACGGCGACCGGCGACGGTGCCGACATCCTCACGGACATCACGTCGGTCGTCGGATCCGGGTTCGCCGACCGGATCGCCGGCAACGACGGGAGGAACGACCTCGCCGGCGGGGCGGGCGACGACGAGCTCTCCGGCCTCCGCGGCAACGACACGCTCGACGGGGGCGACGGCACCGACACGCTCGACGGCGGCGATGGCAACGACCGATGTTTGAACGGAGAGACGCTGACGAACTGCGAGTGAGGGCCCGTCGCTACGGGACGACCGGCCCGACGTACAGCCCGGACAGCAGGAAGAGCACCGGGGCCACGAACAGGCATGCGACGAACGCCCACAGGCGCCGATTCGTCCCGACCACCCAATCATCAAGCCGGATCACGCGATCCGCGATGAACCGATATAGGAACGCGAGGTAGAAAAGCGTCACGAGCGCCACACCGATCGCCTGTGCCAGCACGATCTGCACTCCGACCGGGTTTCCGAGCAGCATGGCGGCCACCAGCGTGTCGGCGAGCGTCGTGATGTTCGCGCCCATGATGTAAGGGATGGCCTCACGGCGGGTGATATGTCCCTTACTGGCGAGCGGGACCAGGGCGGTGAGCGCGACCGACACCGACAGCGTGAGGGTCGCTGCGAGGCACCCGAGGAAGAACATCGGCCAGGGCTTCTTCAGCCAGTGCGTCTTGGGGTCCGCGTGCCTCTCCCCGTCCAGCTCCGGCAGCACCCGATCGAGGAGCTTGAACGAGATCAGGATGATGGCGAGCCCCACGAGCAGCAGGAGCTTCGCGGGGACGACGTCGGTGATCAGCCTCTCCAGGGGCCCCCAGACGACGTCTATCACGCTCAGCAGGTCCTGGGAGGCGTGCCACCGGATCCCCGACAGCGCGCCGTACTTCACGAGGCTGTAGCCGATCAGCATGCCGGGGATGTAGACGATCGCGGTGAGGGAGAGGGCGAGAACCCCCATGCCGATGGACTCGCCGCGGTTCCGTCCCTTGTTACGGACGGCGTAGAGGAACCCCACCAGGAGCACGATGAATGACGCTCCGAGCCGCGACCCCGAGAGCATGGTGAACGTCTGCAGGTGGTTGATCGTGCCGCTGTTGAAGAGGTTCAGCGAGACCGCCGCTACCGGCGAGCCGGACAGCACGATGTAGGCCGAGAGCCAGCCGAATCCCAGCGTGGAGAGCCCGTTCGCGAACGGGAACTTGCCCCGGATCTCTCCGCTCACCGCATTCGCGCCCGACTTCATCAGCTGGATGGCGAGGATGAACAGGAAGATGGCCGCCACGAAGTTCAGGCTCTTGTTCGCGATCAGCTTCCAGTTCCGGCCGCCGCCGGACGGGCTGGGCGACGGAGCTACCTCGGAAGGCCCTGGGGCGGCGTACTCCGGCGCGTCGGTGCGACTGGGTTCCATGGCCGATGATCTCTGTCGGATCGGGAGGGAAGGCTGAAGGGGAAACCCTACCCGCCGTGCCGTGCCGCATCAACTGGGGAAATCCCGCCGCGGCGAACGCGTCAGGCCACGACGATACGGTTGCGGCCGGCGTCCTTGGCCCGGTAGAGCGCCGCGTCCGCCCGGGCGATGAGTCCCTCCGTCGACTCCACGTAGTCCCACTCGGCGAGGCCGGTGGAGCACGTCTGGCCGGCCGGCAAGCTGCTGCAGAGTCGCTGCACGATCCCCTGGGCCGCTCGGAGCGGGCAGCCCGGGAGCACGATCGCGAACTCGTCGCCCCCCAGGCGCGCGAGGCTGTCACCGTCGCGTAGCTGGTTCCGCCAGACGGCCGTTGCCTCCTTCAGCAGCAGGTCCCCTGCCTGGTGGCCCCGCCCGTCGTTGAACTCCTTGAACCGATCGATGTCGATCATCGCGACGCAGACCGGCGACCGGTCTTCCGCGGCGCGGCCGAGCACTATCCGGAGCTCCTCGTCCCAAGCTCGGCGGTTGCCCACGCCCGTGAGCGGGTCGGTTCGGGCGAGGACGATCAGCTTGCTCGAGTGCGACCGGAGCTGCCCGAAGAGCCGTTGCACGCCGTAGCCGAGGAGGGCGGCCATCCCGGTGAGTAAGAGCGCGCCCGGCCACTGACCCTCGGTCCCGGGGATGAAGAGGATCGGTCCGATCAACACGACGGCGATCCCGGCTATCCCGGTGGCGAGCTCCAGTCCGGAGCCGAAGACCGCGAGCCACAGAACCGGCACGAGCACCAGCTGGGCATAGATGGAATCCGGCCCTCCGGTCGCGTGGCGGATCAGGAACGTGACGGTGAGGTAGGCGATCGCCGGCCCCGCCTTGACCGCGGGGGGCAGCTGTCGCCACGGGACGAGCACCATCGTGGCCATGGTGAGGGCGGTCAGGATGCCGGCCTTGACCAGCAAGAGGATGTCGTTGCTGCTGGTTTGCGACAGGGCCATCGAGATGATGACCAGGAGCGCGGCGCCGACCAGGGGTCCCACCTGCCGGAACAGCGTTTCGCGTCCCAGTGGCTGAGGCTGGGCCGGCTCCCTCGCTGCGTCCGCTGCCGTCTTCAATGCCTCCCCTTGCAGTGGCGGATCCCCGAGACTCGCGGTGTCGCTTTCATGAGGTTTCGGCATCGGGACCGCCTCCGGCCAAGGGCCCACTGGGCCGATCTTGACTACCCGGTTCGGAGTACCCGGAGTCCCCCATCCGGGGGTCGCCGGATGCAAGGGATGCCGTCGCGACCCCGCCGGCCCTGTCGGGCGCGAGGGAGCTGGCTAGTATCGGTGGAGGTGACATCGGGAAGGAGGCCGGCTATGGGCCTGTTGGACAAGGTCAAGCAAGCGGCAAGCCAGGCGGGGGAGGCGGCCAAGAAGGGTGCCGCCCAGGTCCAGAGCAAGGTCGAGCAGAGCCAGACGCGAAAGAAGGCGGACGAAGCGGCGAAGCAGCTCGGCTATCTGATCGTGAAGGAGCGGACCGAGGGAACGCCCGCGGGGGAGGAGGCGGACCGCCTCGTCTCCGAGATCGTTGCCCTCGAGGGGCAGCTCGCGGCCGGTGAGGCGCCCGCTGAGGATGAGCCCTCGGACCCGGCGGAGGGCGCGGCGGAGGGCTGATGCCATAGAGGGTGCCGGCCCAGTCACCCGCGGTTCAACGGACGCGAAAGGAGCCCGTCCCGGGGGTGGACGGGCTCCATTCTTGTGCGCCGCGAGGGGCGCGTTCCGAGCTACCCGGCTGCTTCCTCCGAAGGCGGCGGGGGACCGAACCGCGGCGGCGGGAACTCGCTGATGCAGCGGATCAGCACCGCGTGGAGGGATCCGTCCTCGTTCTCCTCGGAGAAGAACATCGCCCTGTCGCCGACCTCCAGATCGTCGAGAGACGAGAGCGCGAGCCCTTCCCTCACCAGTGTCTCCGAGTCCACCTGGACCGTGACCGTCACTCCGTCGAAACGCAGGATCGTGATCTCGCTCTCGGTGATCGACGTGATCATCCCGCGGTCGTAGACGAGCGAGAGGGCCGTTCCGTCGTACTTCGTGAGCTCCAGGTCTCCGTGCACCACGCCGAAAAGCGGCCCGGCTTCCTCCTCCACTCCCGGTGGCAGAGGAGGCCTCGGTGTGGGCTCGTCCTCCGCGCCGGCCGGCCCGGAGGCGAACACCGTGGCCCCGAGTCCGACGCTACCCAGAATCAGGGCGCCGCTCACGACCGCGACCTTGACCTTCCTTCCAAACCTTCCCATCGGGGACCTCCTTTCATCGATTCCCACGAGTAGGTTCGTTCTAGAGTGGAAGGCGCCGTTCTGGGCCGCGTAAAGGCTGGGTAAGGGATTCAGGCTGCCGGCGGTGGGAGAGCGTCGCCGGAGGAGGGCAGCCGAATCCGGAAGACGGCGCCGGCGCCCGGCTCGCTCTGGACGGAGACGGTGCCGCCCATGGCCTGCACGAGCTCCTTCACGATGGCGAGCCCCAGCCCGGATCCGACCGGGCGATCGGCCCTGTATCGCTCGTGGAGGAAGAACCGATCGAAGGCAAGCGGGAGGTCCTCCGGTGCCAGGCCGGGGCCTGTGTCTTCGACGGTGACGAGCCCTTCGCTCGCCCCGATCAGCACGCTTCCGCCGGCGGGCGTGAACCGCAGCGCGTTCTCCACGAGGTTCGAGACCACCTGAACCATGCGATCCCGATCGCCCATCGCAGGCGCCGGCTCGTGGGCGCCGACCGAGAGGGCGACGCCGAACTCGCCGGCCCGAGCCGCGTGGCGGTGCTCGACCTCCCGAACGACGTCGGCTAGGTCGAGCGGCTCACGGGCGACGGAGAACTGCCGCTGGTCGAGCTTGGCGAGATCGAGGAGGTCGCGGACCAGTCGTTCCAGGCGATCGGCCTCCCGACCGATCACCGCCCCCGCCTCCTCCGCGGTGGTGGCCCCATCGCCGAGCGCCTCCGCATAGCCGCGGATCGCGGTCAGGGGCGTCTTCAGCTCGTGGCTGACCGACATCAGGAACGCGCGCTCCACGTCGCGCGACATCGCGAGCTGCTCGGCCATTTCGTTGAAGGATGAGGCAAGTACGCCGAGCTCGTCGCGGCTCTCGACCGGGACGCGAGCGTCCAGCTCTCCGGCCGCGAGCCGCCGGCCCGCGTCGGAGACCTGTCCGAGCGGCCGCGAGATCCGCCTCGCCAGGAAGAACGAGAGCCCGACCGCCACCAGCCCGCCCCCGGTGCCCGCCACGACGAGGATCGCCACGTAGGGACCCCAATCGCTCGATCGGAGGTTCGCCGGTCGCGTGAGCACGATGGGCCCCTCCGACGTGTCGGCGACGGCGAAGAAGAACCCACGCCCGAGGACCTCGATCTTCCCGGACGGCGCTCCGGTCGAAAGCGCCCTCGACCGGAGCGCGGCACCCTCTCCAACCGGCGCCGAGGTAAGGAGCAAGAGCAACCCCTGGCTCCGGAAGAGGACGCCGAGGCCCTTCTCGGCCGCGGGGTTCTCGCTCTCGAGGCCGGCGGCCGCCACCTCGACTTGGCGCTCCAGGACCCTCAGCGCCTGACGGTCGATGATTCGTCGCGAGAGGAACCCTGCCACCAGGACGGTCAAGATCGAGGAGACCGCTACGGCGAGCCCGAAGTAGGCGAGCAGACGTCCTCGAAGCGTTCTCACGGCGGGGTGGCCTTGTAGCCGGCCCCACGGACCGTGCGGATGAGAGCGGGAATGCCCAGCTTTCGACGCACCTGGCCCACGTGCACGTCCACGGTCCTGGTCTCGCCCGGATAGGCCATCCCCCAGACGCGGTCGAGCAACGTCTCGCGCGAGAGCACGACCCCCGGGTTCTCCATGAGGTGAAGCAGGAGGTCGAACTCCTTCGCGGTCAGCTCGACCTCACGGCCTTCGACCCTTACCTCTCGGGCACTCTTCGCGAGGGTCACCGATCCCAACACCAGCACGTCGGCCCGCGCCTGCGGCTCGACCCGCCGCAGCACGGCCTTGATCCGTGCCACCAGCTCCCTGGGCGAGAAGGGCTTCGATACGTAGTCGTCGGCCCCGACCTCCAGGCCGGCCACGCGATCGGCCTCCTCATCGCGAGCCGTGAGCATGATGATCGGCACGCTCGACCTTGCGCGGATGGTCCTGCAGACCTCGAGGCCGTCGGTCCCCGGCAGCCCGATGTCCAGCACGACCAGCCGGACGGGGTGGCGTGGGAGCTCGGCCATGGCCTCCTCACCCGACCGGACCCACACGACCTGAAACCCGTCTCGATCCAGATACGATCGCACGAGCGAGCCGATGCTCTGCTCGTCCTCCACCAGCAGGATGGTTCCACTCATCGCCTCATCGTAGGCCCGGCCACGGGCTCCGCCGCGTCACCTCGCCCCATTCCATCCGAAGCTTCCGAGTGGAGCGGCAGTTGCCCGTAACCGCCGGGTAAGAGGCGTGTAAGCGGCTCGGACGCTGCTACGCGTCCGGCAGGAAAACGCGGAACGACGCGCCGCCGCCGGGCCGGTCCTCCACCCAAGCCCGCCCGCCGTGCAGCTCGGCGAAGCGCCCGACGAGCGACAGCCCGACCCCGACTCCAGGGGAGTGACTGGACGAGCCCGGCACCTGGCGAAACGGCTCGAAGATCGCCTCCCGCATGCCGGAGGGCACGCCGGGCCCCTCGTCTTCGACCACGATCAGTACGCCGCCGCCGTTCCGGCCGGAGCGAACCCAAAGGCGCGTTCCCGGCGGGGTGTGGCGGGCCGCGTTCGCCAGGAGGTTCTCGACGATCCGCTCGACCTTCGCCGCATCGATCGAGGCGACGACCGAGTCGGTCTCGACCTCGACGCGGCGGTCACCGAGCAGCTCCGATTCCTCGATCGCCTGCCGGAGGAGGGCGCCCACGTCCGTCGGCCGTCGCTGGGGGGAGACGATGCCGCGTTGCAGGCGATCGAGGTCCAGGAGGTCGGAGAGGAGGCGCTCGAGCTTGCGGGCGTTGGCGGCGATCCGCTGCACGAGGTCGAGCGAGTCCTCCGGTGGGAGGTTCCGGCCGTTCTGCTCCAGCGTGAGAGCGGAGCCCAGGATCGACGTGAGCGGCGTCCGGAGGTCGTGGGACACGGCCTCGAGGAACGTGTTCTTCATCTCATCGAGCGACCTGAGCTGCTGCGTCGCTTCGCGCTCCCGCCTGAAAGCCTCCGAGTACGTCTGCTCGCTGTTCCGCAGAGCCTGCTCGGCCAGCTTTCGCTCGGTGATGTCGACCATGAGCCCGCGCAGCAGCCGGGTGCCGCCCTTCGCGTCGCGCACGACGTGGACCTGGTCGCGCAGCCAGATGGCCTGGCCCTCCCAACCGACGGCGCGGTACTCCAAGCTGTGGTCCCCGCCGGCCGCGATCGCGGCGCGGAACGTGGCGAGCGCCTGCTCTTGGTCCGACGGGTGTACGTGGTCGCCCCAGGTCCGAGGCTCCACCATCCACTGCTGCACCGCCGGCCCAAGGATCTGCGTGGCGCGGCGAGAGAGGAACGAGAAATGGAGGCTCGCGGCGTCGGCCTCCCAGAAGATGGCCTCGAGGCTCTCCACCAGCTCGTGGAATCGGCCCTGCTCGTGGAACCGCCGCGCGTTCCCCAGCGCGAGCGACGTTATGTCGGCGATGCCTCGCGCCAGTTGCAGGTCGGTGTCCGAGAAGCTCGAGCCGGCGTCCGGAGCCAGCACGACGATGGCCCCGAACCCGTCCGGCTCCCAGCGAAGGGGGGCCACGAGCACATCGCAGATCTCGTCCGCCAGGTGATACTCGGGTGGCACGGTGGCTACGACGTCCTTCGTGAGGATGAACGGCTCCTGCACGGAGATCAGGAACCGCGCCGCCATGTCGGGCTCCACATCCAGCCTGGAGTCCGGGTCGTGGAGCCTGGTTGGATCCAAGCCCTGTTGGTGCACCAGGCGGAGGATCCCCGAGTCCGGGTCTCGTTGGTACGCGGCGGTCGCCGAACCTCGCAGCATGGATGGGATGGCATCGACGGCCTCCTTCAGCACCGCGTGGATGTCGTTGACGCCGGTGAGCGCCTGCGACAGCCCGAGCAGCGCTGACGAGGTCTCCGCGGCCTCGCGCTGGGACTGGAAGAGGCGCGCGTTCTCGAACGCGACCGCGGCGTGCGAGGCGAGCACCTCAAGCACGCGGGTGTCCTCCTCCTCGTCGAACAGGTCGATGCCGAGCTTGGAGAGGACGATGACGCCGATCACACGGTCCCCGTAGAGCATGGGGACGGCGAGCATCGACTCGTCGACAACGGGCGTTCCCTCGATGTGGACCGCGAATGGCACCTGCTCCGCATTGGGCGTGTAGAAGGACACCCGCGTCGCGGCGGCGTGGCCGGTGATGCCCTCGCCCACATGGGTGAGCAGCTCCTCATAGGTCTCGCCCTCGTACTCGAGGAGCTCGCCCCGGAAGGCGATCGGTACCAGGGTGTAGTTGTCGTCGGCGAGCAGGTAGACGCGGCAGTTGTGGTAGTCGATGAGCGTCTTCAGCTCGGCCGTGATCGCCTCACCGATCTCCTTCACGTCGTTCAGCCGGTTGAGCCGTGGCGCCAGGCTGTGGAGCATCTTGAGCTGGGCGACCGAGCGGAGATCGCGCTCGATCACCGCGGCGTGTGCTGAGCTCTCGGCTTCGATCATTTCCCTCTCCGGGTCGGCTCGCGGTCGGCTCGCGCGGCCTCGCTATTCATTCGGCAGGTGTGCCCCCCGACTCAAATCCGGGTCGAACAGACGATCTCCCGGGGCGGCGCGTATTGCTAGACTTCGCTGCCCAATTGCAGGCGAAAGGAGACCGTGGATGGCCGCATCAGCCTGGGAGGCTGCCCTTTCGCAGCTGGATGAGGCGGCGCGCACCATGGAGCTCGATCCGGGCGTCCATGAGGTGCTGCGACAGCCCAAGCGGATCTTGACGGTGGCCGTGCCGACCAGGATGGACGACGGGTCTGTGAGGGTGTTCACTGGCTATCGGGTCCATCACAACACCACACGGGGCCCGTCCAAGGGCGGCATCCGATACCACCCGGATGTCGACGTGGACGAGGTGAAGGCCCTAGCCATGTGGATGACCTGGAAGTGCGCCATCGTCGGCATCCCCTACGGTGGGGCCAAGGGCGGTGTGGCGATCGATCCCAAGCGGCTCTCCCTCGGGGAACTCGAGCGGATGACGCGCAGGTACGCGGCCGAGATCCTGCCTCTCGTGGGCCCGGAGCGCGACATCCCGGCGCCCGACGTGGGGACCAATCCTCAGATCATGGCCTGGATCATGGACACGTACTCGATGAACGTGGGGTACTCCGTCCCGGGCGTGGTCACCGGCAAGCCGGTCTCGGTTGGGGGTTCCCTCGGACGAGAGGAGGCGACCGGTCGCGGCGTGATGTACGCGACCTCCGCGACCATGAAGCATCTCGGCATGGCGGTGGAGGACACGCGCGTGGCGATCCAGGGCTACGGCAATGTGGGCGGAGTCGCCGCGCAGCTCCTGTTCGACCTCGGCTGCAAGATCGTGGCGGCCTCCGACTCCAGGGGCGGCGTGTACAACCCGGCCGGCCTGTCTCCCGTCGACCTCTCCGCCCACAAAGCCGAGACGGGCAGCGTGGCGGGGTTCGACGGCAGCGAGCCCATCACGAACGAGGATCTGCTCACGGGCGACTGCGACGTCCTGATCCCCTGCGCGCTCGAGGGCGAGCTGACGGCGAAGAACGCCGACCGGGTGAAGGCTACCGTCATCGTTGAGGGCGCGAACGGACCCACCACCCCGGAGGCCGACCAGATCCTCCACGACCGCGGCGTCCTGGTGGTGCCCGACATCCTGGCGAACTCGGGCGGGGTCACGGTCTCGTACTTCGAGTGGGTGCAGGACATCCAGGCGTTCTTCTGGACCGAGGACGAGGTGAACGCCAGGCTCCGCACCATGATGGAGCACTCCTACGGAGACGTGCTGGCGCTGGCGGAGAAGCGCAAGGTGCCGATGCGGCTGGCCGCCACGATACTCGGTGTCTCTCGCGTCGCGGAGGCGCACAAGACCCGCGGCCTGTACCCTTAGCACCCCTAGCGCCGTCGGGACGTTCGGTTGCCCTCGGGTGCTTGAACCGTCGGCGCCGCTTGCTAGCCTCGGACGGTGAGCACGACCCCCTCCGGTGATGCCCCGGCGAGCCGGTCCGACGGACTGGATGAGCGAAGCCGGGATATCCTCGACTTCGAGCGCGACTGGTGGAGGGACCCCGGCCCCAAGGAGCGCGCCGTCCGTGAGCGCTTCGGGCTGTCGGCCGCCCGCTACCATCAGCTCCTGAACCGCACCATCGACCTGCCGGATGCCCTCGCATATGACCCCATGCTCGTGCGGCGCCTGCGACGGCTGCGAGAGACGCGCCGGCGAAAGCGCTACGCGAGGCGGCTTGGGCTTGAGCTGTAGGCCGGGGTAGGATGTCCGGCAGGCATGAGCCTCCGACTAAGAGGAGCTTCTACTTCTCCTTGGCCACCAGCACGATAAGGTTCGCGGTCATCATCGCCCTCGTGGTCGGGGGCGTCGTCTTGATCAGCAGGGCGTTCCCGGACTCCGGCACGGGCACGCTGCCCGATGGCGGACCGACCACGACCGTTTCCCCGTCGGCCAGCCCGACCCAGACGCCCAAGTCCCCGCCGACGGCCAAGCTCCAGGGCTTGAACGTAGCGGTCCTCAACGGCACGAGTGAGAGCGGCCTCGCCGCATCGACGGCGACCAAGCTGCAGGAGCGGTTCGGGGTGGTCGCATCCCAGCTCGGCAATGCCCCGTCCCCCGTCACGACGACGACCCTGTACTACCGGAACGAGCAAGCGAGGGTGAACGCCCAGGAACTCATCGACCGGTTCTTCGCCGACTTCGGCATCGACGCGAAGCTCGCGCCCCTCGAGGCCGAGTCGAACATCGATCGAGCCGTCCGGGTCGCCATCTACCTGGGCAACGACTACGCCACCGCGACGGAGAAATAGCCTCCACGAGCTCCGAGGGCGCGCGGGCGAGGCCGGCGTCTTCCTCGACTTCGACGGTTCCCTGGCGCCGATCGTCGCTCGTCCCGAGCTGGCACGGCCGGCGCCCGGCGCTCGGGAGGCGGTCGAAGCGCTGGTCGGGCGTTACCGGACCGTGGCGATCGTCTCCGGGCGCCGGGCAGAGGAGGTGGAGGAGCTCCTCGCCGTTCCGGGGGTCCGCTACGAGGGGTTGTACGGGATGGTCGATGCGCGAAAGCCCGCAATCGCCCTCGGTTCCCGGACGAAGGCGGCCGCGAGCGCGGTTCCGGGGGCATGGGTCGAGGACAAGGGCGCCTCGCTCGCCGTCCACTACCGCCAGGCGTCGGATCCCGCCCGCGCTCGGGCGCTCTTGATCGCGGCGCTCGAGCCGATCGCCGCCGGCGTCGGGCTCGAGCTGATCGAGGGCAAGATGGTGCTCGAGCTCGTGCCGGCGGATCGGGCCTTGAAGGGCGGCGCCATCGAGCGGTTGGTGGGCGAGGGGGCCCTTCGCGCCGCGCTTTACGGCGGGGACGACCTGGCCGACCTCGATGCCTTCGCCTCGATCGACCGGCTGGTCGCCGGCGGCCTGGTGGGCGTGAAGGTGGCCGTACGCGGCGCCGAGACGCCACCCGCGCTTCTAGATGCGGCCGACCTCGTGGTGGAGGGGCCTGATGGGCTGGT
Source organism: Actinomycetota bacterium (assembly GCA_052388025.1). Lineage (GTDB taxonomy): Bacteria > Actinomycetota > UBA4738 > UBA4738 > HRBIN12 > JBQTIP01. The sequence goes on along the minus strand of JBQTIP010000130.1, from coordinate 7,372 downwards.
CGCTCTCCTACGTCAGCTCGCCTGAGGTTCCCGGCGCCGGAGCCGAACCCGCTCGAGGTCCTCCAGCTGCGCCCGCACCCATCTGGAGGGCGGGTTCGAGAGCACCAGCCGTGAGAGACCTCTCGCCCGCCGGGCGCGCTCGTCCTCCGGCATCTCGAGGGCCTCCTCGAGCGCGTCGGCCATCTCGCGTATGTCGAAGGGGTTCACGGCGACCGCGTAGCGCCCCAGCCGGAAATAGGCGCCGGCGTTCCTGGAGAGCACGAGCACCCCGTGACGGCGGTTGATGAGCGGGCCCTCCATCGCCACGAGGTTCATCCCGTCGAACACCGGATTCACCATCAGGACGTCGTAGAGGCCGTAAGCGGCGATCGCCCCCAGGTAGTCGTCCTTGACACGCACCTCGATCGGCGCCCAGTCGTCCTCTCCGAGATCGCGGTTGATCCGCTCGGCCTCGCTCAGGCACTCCTCGGTGTAGGCGCGGTATTCGGGCAGCTCCTGCCGCGAGGGCGAGAGCAGGGCGAGAAACTTCACGCGGCCGCGCCAGGAGGGGTTCCGCCGCAGGAAGGCCTCGTAGGCCGAGAATCCCCGCACGATGTTCTTCGTGAGCTCGAGCCGATCCACGCGGAGGATCAGCCGGGCGTTCCCGCGCCACCTGTTCAGCTCCGCGCGCAGGCGGCGGGCCTCCGGCGTCGCGGCGAGCTCGCGCATCGGTCCCGCCTCGACCGAGATCGGGTGCACTCGAACGAGCACCTCGCGCCCCTCCACGTTCACGCGGGATCGCGCCAGGTCGACCCTCACGCCGGGTAGCGACCGAGCCGACATCAGGAAGTTCTCCGCCCATGCCTGCGAGTGGAACCCGAGCACGTCGGCTCCCAGGAGCCCGCGCAGGAGCGAGTCCCGCATCCGGAACGGGAGGATCCGCAGGTAGGTGGGCCCCGCGATAGGCGTGTGCGAGAAGTGGGCGATCAGGGCGTCCGGCCGGAGCTCGCGCAGGAATCGCGGGACGAGCGAGAGCTGGTAGTCCTGGACCAGGAACACGGGGGGGCTCGTCTGCCGGTCGCCCTCCTCGGCAAGCGCTCGCGCGAACGTGCGGTTCACGCTCTCGTAGTCGGCCCACGCGGCCTCGGTTTCCTCGCCGAACTCGGGCGAGCGCACGGTGTCCCAGAGGTAGTGGTGCGCGAACCACAGGATCCCGTTAGCGATCCAGTTGTAGTAGCGGTCGTAGGCGTTGGGCGGGATGTCCAGGTAGCGGAGGCGATAGCCGAAGCCCTGCGCCGTGGTGTCCACGCGCCCGCCCGACGAACGCGCCACCTCCCGATCCGCGTCGGACATCGCGGCCGCGACCCACACGCCCTCAACCTCCTGCAGGGCGCCAGTGAGGGCCGTGACCAGCCCGCCGGAACCCCGCTGTGGTTCGAGCTCACCGTCGGCTCCTCGATCGAATGTCACCGGACCGCGGTTCGAGGCCACGATCAGCGGCGCGTCGAGGGCTGTCACGAGAGTGACGCCATAAGCCTGAGGTAGTCCTCCAGCTCGCGCCAGGTGAGGAACCGTTCCCGGACCCGTTCGCGACCGGCCCGTCCGAGGCGCGCCCCGAGCACCGGGTCGTCCAGCAGCTCCACGATCCGCTCCGCGCATGTCTCTGGCGAGTCGACCAGGAATCCGCTCACTCCGTCCTCGATCTGGAGCCGTATCCCGCCGACGTCGCCACCGATCACCGGCCTCTCCTTCCACATGCCCTCGGAGACAACGAGTCCGAAGCCCTCGCGGAGCGATTTCTGCACGACGGCGGCCGATGCCCGCTGGAAGGCGTTGACCTCGAGGTTCCCGACTTCCTGGAGGTTCGTCAGCAGGTGGATGTCGGGGTCACCGTCTCGATGGGCATCCGTCAGGTTCAGGTATTGCATGCCCTCGGGGTCGTCGTGCGCCATCGATGCCACCATTACGAGCTGGAGGCCCGAGTGCGCCTTCCTCGCCAGCCGGAACGCATCGATCACCCCAACCGGGTCCTTCCACGGGTCGAACCGTGAGACCTGTGTGATGATCGGCCGCGCGCCGTCCACGCCGTAGCCGTGCAGGACTTCGTGCATTGTCTCCTCGGAGATGGGGCAGTTCTTCGTGGAGAGCGGGTCGATGGACGGCGGGATGAACGCGAGCGCCGGGCCCGAGATGCCGGGCCGCGCGAACTCCTCCATCGTGAAGATGGCGGCATCGAACTCGTTCACGATGGGTTCGAAGAAGTCCCACACGGGCTGGAACGGGCTGGAGAGGTCGATGTGACAGCGCCAGAGCCACCTTCCGCTCCGGGGACCTCCCTCTTCGAGGACGGGGAGCAGCGCCGCCGGCTGAGGGTCGTGGATGAAGATGAAGTCGAAGGGCGCCTCGGCGAGCTCGCGAGCGTTGTCCCGCACACGCTCCCAGTAAACCCCGCACATCTCGTCGGTCCACGGGACCTCGGCGCCCTGCAGCCCGTTGTGGACGGCCTTGGTCACCGTGAAGTACTCGTCGGAGCCTTGCATGAGCGCCCACGTCGCGTCGAGGCCGAGGTCGTTCAACAAAGGCAGCTGGGTGTGAAGCAGCTCGGCCACGCCACCGCCGTAGGCCGTGCTGTTCACGTGCAGGACACGGGCGCCTTCGAGAGGGAGCGCCGCCTGGCGCAGACTCTCGACGGCCTCTTCGCCTGCCGCCTCGACATAATCGTCCAGGCGCTTGGGCGCAAGGGGTACGGTGGGCAGCATCCGAACCCGAGTCTACTCGCCGATGTGCGCGAGCCGGTCGGAGGTAGGTCCCGGGACTAGGCGCTGGCCAGGAGCCCGGAGAGAGCTTCGTTCCGGCGCCGAAGTCGGTCCTCCGGGCTCATTCGATGCACGCGCTCGACGATCTCGGTCAGGGCGGTCGGGGAGAAGGGCTTGGTGACGTATTCGTCGGCCCCGGCTCGCCATCCTCGGAGCCGATCGTCCTCCTGGACCCTGGCCGTCAGCAGGACGACGGGCGTGCCCTTCGTCTCGGGCCTTCGAGCCAGCTCCGAGAGCAAAGCGATCCCGTCGCGGCGGGGGAGCATGATGTCGAGCACGATGAGGTCGGGGCGAAGCGCTGTGGCGAGCTCCATCCCTCGATCCCCGTCGGCGGCCTCGAGCACCTCGTGCCCGGCGAATTCGAAGTTCACCCTGCAGAGCAGCAGGACATCCTGCTCGTCGTCGATCACCAGCACTCGCACCGAGATTTCACTCCTTACCTCGTAGGTAACAGTTTCGGCGCGCGTAGGGTCCTTGCGCATCACCCATGTGGGCCATATCTGTGGGCCCAATGGGCTAATCTCGGCCCGTTTTCCCTACGAGGAGCGCGTCCACGGCCTCCGCGAAGCCGTCGCCGTGGGAGGACGGGGTCGCAAAGGCGTTCTGGAGATGGTCGGCCGATCGGCCGACCGAGGCCAATCCGTTCGCGACGATGAAGACCGCACCCACATCCGGGGCGATCGCCAGGTCCGAAGGCGAATCCCCGACGGCCGCCGTCTGGCCGGCGGAGGTGCCGCATCGGTCTCGGTGCAGCCGCACGGCCGAGGCCTTGCTCACGCCGCTGGGCGTCAGGTGGTAGGCATGGACGTGCGGGACTTCCAGGGAGGGCCGGGTCCGGGAGAGCCTGCCGTTGTCGTGCAACGTGACCCAGTCGTATCCGGCGCCGGCGAGGGACTCGGTTGCCTCTTCCGGGTCCACGAACCCGCGGAAGAGCATCGTGGCTTCCCGGGGGTGATAGGTCCATGGTGTGTGAGGCTCCAGGCGTCCCTGGTACCGCTCCAGGAGGAACGCGCCGGCACCCGAACGCGCCATCTCCTGAAAGGGGGATCCGGATCCTCTGAACGCGCCGAAGTTGTGAATGACCGCCTCGTCGGAGCCGCGGCGCTCAACGAGGAAGGCCCCGAGCTCAGCGATGTAGGCCTCCGCGCCGAGTATCCGGGCGGTCTCAGGCATCCACCGCCTGGTCCGCCCGGAGACCAGCACGAGCCCGACCCTCGCCGAGTGCAGCGCCTCGATCGCCGTCGCGGCGCGACCCGATACGGCGCCATCCGACGACGCGAACAGCGAGCCGCCCGGGCCGAGCAGCGTCCCGTCGAGGTCGACGTACAGGGTTCGGAGATCGCCGATGGATGGGAGCTCGTCGGGAAGGCGTTTCACCAGGTCATCCGCGTTGACACTCCCACCGGCTGACCCTACATTGGGGCCGAGGGAGGCGTCCTCATGCTCCGGATCTCGCAGAAGCTCGAATACGCGATGCGCGCCATGATCGAGCTATCGCTGCGCCGAGACGGCGGCGGGCTCGTACCCGCCCGCGAGATCGCCGAGGCCCAGCATGTCCCGCTCCGGTTCCTCGAGCAGCAGCTTGGCGCGCTGCACAAGGCGGGTCTCTTGGAGAGCTTCCGGGGGGCCGGCGGCGGTTGCAGGATCGCCAGGAATCCGGCCGACATCCGTATCGCCGACATCGCCGACGCCATCGAGGGTCAGCTCTACCCGATGTTCTGCCTGGAGCCGAGCGACCACACGTGCTTCCAGGACTCCAGGTGCGGGCTGCAGGGGTTCTGGGGAGAGGTCGCGCGGGCGATTCAGCGGGTGTTCGAGGAGACGACCGTCGCCGACCTCACCGAGCGCCACCGCAAGATAAGGCCCGAGCGACTGGTCATCGCTCCGAGCGAGCTTCTCGGCCGCCTCAGATAGGCGGCCATATGCCGGGCACCCCCGGCGTGGTCTGTCTCTAGGAAGCCTTGCCCAGGATCCGCATCACCTTGGTGCCGCAGACCGGGCAGATGCCCTGAGCCGCGCGCCGGCCGTTCTTGAGAGTTACCTCCGTGCCCTCGAACTCGCGCTTGGCCCTGCACTTCACGCAGTACGCCTCGTACTTGGCCACACCGGCCTCCCTTCCCCCACAGACTTCGAGGCCGCTCAGATCGCGGCCTCGTAGGCACGATGCTCCCCCCTCGCACGCACGGATGCAAGCACATCGCGTGCCTGTTTCGGTTGGCCCGGACTTGCGCTTCCCGCGTACGATTGCCCGCCACAGGCACGAAAGGTCGGTTGCGATGACGGACATCGAGCAGACGATCGAGGCGCTCCTGTCCGAGGACCGTACGGGGACTCCGTCTACCTGGCCGGCGACGGCGCCAAGCGCGACGAGGACGGCTACTACTGGCTGTTGGGGCCGATCGACGACGTCATGAACGTCGCGGGCCACGGGTGGTCCAACTACGAGATCGAGAGCGCCCTGGTCGACAACCCAAAGGTAGCGGAGGCGGCGGTTGTTTCGAAGCTGATCGGCAAGATCGACCGGCCTCACGGACTCATCTTCACCGACGACCTGCCCAAGACCCGGTCGGGCAAGAAGCCGGATGACGTCGTGGGAGAGATCATGCGCCGGCTGCTGCGCGACGTCGCCCGTGGCCGCCAGCTCGGCGACGTCACGACGCTCGCCAACGCCGAGGTCGTGGACCAGATCCCCGACATGGCCGAGACCGGCGCCGGCGAGGAGTAGCAGGCAACAGGCCCGATCCTTGTGCCACAGAGCCGCTCGCCGTTGTCAGCGGGGGCCCTCTAGGTTGTAGAATGCTTAGCACTCGGAAGGCTAGAGTGCTAGCAGTCGACAGCGAAGGCTGAGAGCCCTAAAGGAGGGAAGGATGGCAGCCAAGCTCATCATCTTCGAGGAGGACGCCCGGCGGGCGCTGGAGCGCGGGATGGATCAGCTCGCCAACGCGGTGCGGATCACGCTCGGGCCCAAGGGCCGGAACGTCGTCCTCGAGAAGAAGTGGGGCGCCCCCACGATCACGAACGACGGCGTATCCATCGCCAAGGAGATCGAGCTCGAGGACCCCATCGAGAAGGTGGGCGCCGAGCTGGTCAAGGAGGTCGCCAAGAAGACCGACGACGTCGCGGGCGACGGCACGACCACCGCGACGGTGCTGGCCCAGTCCATCGTGAAGGAGGGCCTCCGCAACGTCGCGGCCGGCGCCAACCCGATGTCCCTGAAGCGGGGCATCGAGCGGGCCGTGGAGCTCGCCGTCGAGAGCATCAAGAACCAGTCCAAGGAGGTCGACTCCAAGGAGGACATCGCCCACGTCGGGGCCATCTCCGCGGCCGATCCCGAGATCGGCGAGCAGATCGCCGAGGCCGTCGACAAGGTCGGCAAGGACGGGGTCATCACGGTCGAGGAGTCGAACACCTTCGGCATGGAGCTCGACCTTGTCGAGGGCATGCGGTTCGACAAGGGCTACATCTCCCCCTACTTCATCACCGACCCCGAGCGGATGGAGGCCGTCCTCGAGGAGCCCTACGTCCTCATCGCGAACTCCAAGATCTCCGCAGTGAAGGATCTGCTGCCGGTCCTCGAGAAGATCATGCAGACCGGGAAGCCGCTCGCGGTCATCGCCGAGGATGTCGAGGGCGAGGCCCTCGCGACGCTCGTGGTGAACAAGATCCGCGGCACGTTCAAGTCGGCCGCCGTGAAGGCCCCCGGCTTCGGCGACCGCCGCAAGGCCATGCTCCAAGACATCGCCATCCTCTCGGGCGCCCAGGTCATCTCCGAGGAGGTCGGCCTGAAGCTCGAGAACGCGACGCTGGACCTGCTGGGCCAGGCCCGCAAGATCGTCGTCACGAAGGACGACACGACGATCGTCGAGGGCGCCGGCAAGGAGGAGGAGATCAAGGGCCGGATCAACCAGATCAAGTCCGAGATCGAGAAGACCGACTCCGACTACGACCGCGAGAAGCTCCAGGAGCGGCTCGCCAAGCTGACTGGCGGCGTAGCCGTCATCAAGGTCGGCGCCGCGACCGAGGTTGAGCTGAAGGAGAAGAAGCACCGCATCGAGGACGCCGTGCAATCCACCAAGGCGGCGGTCGAGGAGGGCGTCGTGCCGGGCGGCGGGGTCGCCCTGCTGAACGCCCAGACCGCGCTCGACAAGCACGATCTCGAGGCCGACGAGGCCACCGGCGCCGCGATCGTCCGTCGGGCGCTCGAGGAGCCGCTCAAGCAGATCGCGCAGAACGCCGGTCTAGAGGGCGGCGTGGTGGTCGAGAAGGTTCGGAGCATGGACCCGGGCTCGGGTCTGAACGCCGAGACGGGTCAGTACGAGGACATGTTCAAGGCCGGCATCATCGACCCGACGAAGGTCACGAGATCGGCTCTCCAGAACGCGGCCTCGATCGGCGCGCTCTTCCTAACCACGGAGGCTGTGGTGGCGGAGAAGCCGGAGAAGGAGAAGATGCCCGCCATGCCCGGCGGCGGCGGGATGGAGGACTTCTAGTCCGGCAAGAACCCACGGAGGGGACGCGGCGAACAGAAGGTTGGAGCCCCCCTCTCCTGAAGGGGGCCCCGGCGACAGCCGGGGCCC
>JBQTIP010000129.1:0-2405 GCA_052388025.1 Actinomycetota bacterium | reverse complement strand
CGGCCATCAGCCGTTCGACGGCTTGCAATTCGGCGACAAGCGCCGGGTTGTCGATACCGGCAGCCAGGGTGCGGGCGACGTCGAGCGCGCCTGCCTCACCCATCCGTGCTCGGTGCAGCGTGGCCCGGACCAACAGCTCCCGCATCCCCGCTCGTGCCGCAATCGCCTCCAGCTCCTCGATCCACTGGAGGGCGCCGGGCGCTCCGCTCCTCACCGCCACGTCGCACAGGGCCTCCAGAGCGTAGGCCTCGACCCACAGCCAGGAGTCCGGGAGCCGGCGGCACCGACGGGGGGCATCCTCCAGCCACTCCAGGGAGGCAGACACATCGCCCTGAGCCGCGGCTACGAGACCCAGCCCGCGCGCCGCGATGCTCTCCCAGCAGGGGTCGCCGAGCTCGCATCCCAGGGCGAAGGCGTGCTCGAAGGTCGCGGCCGCGCCGGCCAGGTCGCCCGCTCGGAGCTCGGTCTCGGCCAGCAGCGACTCCGGCCAGGGGAGGAAGGCCGTCCATCCGTCTCCCCTCGCGAGATCCAGGGACCGATCGAGCTCCCGTCGAGCTTCGTCCAACTCACCGCGCAGAAGGTGAAGCCGGCCCAGGAGCGCTCGCGCGACAGCGCCCGGGCGGGGCGTGCCGGCACGCGCCGCCCGCTCGACCGACGAGCGGAGCGCACGGAGGGCCGCCTGATAGTCCCCGGTGTCGGTGTGGCATCCCCCCGAGATCAGCTCCACCCAGGCGAGCTCGGCGTCGTCCTCGGGAGCGAGCCGAGCGGCTTCGGCGAGCCACCCCCTGGCCCCGCCGTAGCGTGCTCGGAGAAACTCGACCCACGCCAGCTCACGCCGTGCCGTGGCGGCCAGGGCGTGATCACCCGCGTCCTCGGCCAGCGAGCCAGCCTCGTACAGCGCGGCGGCTCCTTCCTCGTCCGTCCCTCGGGCGGCGTGGACCAGGGTGCTTCCCAGCGCCACCAGCGAGCGCGCCAGCAGATGACGATCATCCATACGGCGAGAGGCGGACACCGCCTGCCTGAGGGTGGCCAGGCCCGCCTCCAGGGCCCCGGCGGCCACGGCCGCCTCACCGGCCTCCAGCCGGGCGAGGACCGTGGCCCTCGCGTCCCCCCGGGTCTGTTCGGGCGGTGGGGCGGCGGCCGCGGCCCGCAGCGCAGGGCTGGGCTCCACCCCGAGCTCCCGCCGGAAGAGGTCGGTGCAGGTCTCCACCTCGCGGGCCGCCCCTTCGTGGTCTCCACCGGTGGCCAGGCATCGGACCAGGAGCACGTGGTGGTTCTCGTCGTAGGGGTTGAGCCCCACCAGCCGGGAGGCGTAATCCGTGGCCGCCGGAGGGTCGCCTCGCCCCAGGGTGGCGAGCACGGCCTCCCGGAGAACGGCTTCGGCGGCGCCGGCGACATGGCGGCGCTCGCTCGTGAGCCACAGCTCGAACCCAGGACTGGTCGGGAAGCTCAGGCCCTCGAGCAGCTCCAGACCAAGTCCGGGAAGCCGCACCGCTTCGACCCAGGTACCCCGGGTCAGGACGTGGACATCGATCATCGTCGCGGCGGGAAGGGCCACACGAAGCGGATCGCCCTGGACCTCGGCGCGGTCTCCGAGGACCTGCCGGAGATCGGAAAGAGCCCATCGCAGCGCTCGAAGGGGATCGGCGGCCTCGGGGAAGAGGAGCTCGGCCACGCGCTCGCGGGACGGCGGAATCTCGGAGAGCACCAAGTAGACGAGCAGAGCCCAGGTCTTGCGTCCACCCGGGGTTCGGTCGACCCCGTCGCGCTTCACCTGGGGCGTGCCGAGAAGGCGAATTGTCAAGCCCACGAAGCCACCCCGACTTCACTCAACGTCGGCGGGCCGTGATGCACTCCGGCGGCCTTCGAGCATTCATCGGGGACAGCGTAGCGGGGGCATTTGTCGCTCGGGCGTATGTCGCATCGTGCGGGCGCCGTGATGTTCGCTGGGGTGGGCCGGTCGGCCGCCAGGCGGTCTAGAGGCGGTCCCTAGTTTGTGGCCAGGGGGTGGTCCCTAGTTTGTGGCTAAGCCGGTCGTCGGATGGTCCCAAGTTTCTGGCTGGCGACATCTGGGCGACATCATCCACGAGTAAACGGATCGATGCCGCCCATCGAACGGGATCGGGCGGCTCGCATGGTGCGGGGTCGGGCGATACGTTGAGAGTCGGGACCAAGTACCAGAGCAGTTCCCAGGCGACACGGTCGCCGCTTGACCGGGCCAGGGCTGGAGCAGCCCCGCGGGGCGAAGTGGACGAGCGAGAGCGGCGCCGGGCGCCTCCTTCGAATGGGACGGAGCCGACGGTGCGACCCGACGCCACCCCTCAGGGCGGCGACTTGTGAGCCCCGGGCAAGGCTTCGTCAGCTTGCCCGGTGGCGGGAGATGAGTCTTCGGACTTCGGGGAGCA
>JBQTIP010000128.1:0-2879 GCA_052388025.1 Actinomycetota bacterium | reverse complement strand
TGATAGTAGAGCACCCTTCTTGAGCAACGCGTACCGAAAGCTCCCCCCGGTCGTGAGCTGCCAGAGCGCGCGGCCTTCGCGGATCCCTACGTAGCCGTCGAGCATACCTGCGAGCCGGCGCGCCTGCGCTAGGAGCCTGTCCATTTAATGGCGAGGGATCGCCTATAAGGTGAGGGTGGATGATCATTAATCATGTCCCGCCCTTACCACGAGTACACCCCTGACCAGGCAGCTCTCCTCCCGCCCGCGCTCGGCGAGGTCATCGCAGCCGACGACCCGGTGCGGTTCCTGCGGGAAGTCCTGCCCGCGCTCGACCTGAGCGCCTTTCACGCGCGCTACCAGGCAGAGCGCGGCCGGCCTCCGTACCACCCGGCGATGATGGTGGGCCTCCTCCTCTACGGGCACATGCGTGGCATCCGCTCCTCCCGGCGCCTGGCCCAGGCCTGCCGCGAGAACATCCCGTTCATGTACCTCGCCGGGCGGGCAACGCCTGACTTCCACACCATCTCCGAGTTCCGGCGGCGCTTCACCGAGGAGACACAAGGGCTCTTTCTCCAGGTCCTGGGTCTCTGCGCGGAGGCCGGGCTGGTGCGGCTGGGGCACGTGAGCCTGGACGGGACGAAGGTGCGGGCGAACGCCTCCAAGCACAAGGCCATGAGCTACGGGCGGATGCTGGCTAAGGAGAAGGCGCTGGAGCAGGAGGTCGCGCGCTGGCTGGCCGAGGCCGAGCGCGAGGACCAGGAGGAGGACGAGCGCTACGGCCCGGACGACGACGGCTTCAGCCTCCCGCCCGAGCTGGTTGAGCCACAGAAACGGCTGGAGCGCATCCGCGCGGCCAAGGCGCGGCTGGAGCAGCAGGCGCGCGAGCGGGCGGAGGCTGCGGGCAAGGACGCCTCCGGGGCGACGGTCTCGGAGAAGGCCCAGAGCAACTTCACCGACCCGGACTCGCGCATCATGCAGACGCCCGACGGCTTCCAGCAGTGCTACAACGCCCAGGCCGCCGTCGATGCCGAGGGACAGGTGATCGTCGCCTGCGAGGTCTCCCAGGCGCCGCCCGATGTCCAGCGCCTGCGCCCCATGCTCACACGCATCATCGACCTCAATGGCCGCGCGCCCGACCAGCTCAGCGCCGACGCCGGTTACGCCTCCGAAGCCAACTTTGCCGCCCTCGATGAAGCCGGTGTCTACGCCGTCGTCGCCCTCCGCCGCTACCACCGGGACGAGCCGCCCGACGCCGACCCGGCACCAAAACGGTCGAGTGGTCGCTGGCCCCATCGCAACGCCATGCGCGAGCGGCTCTTCACCGCCGCCGGGAAGCAGGTCTACAAGCTGCGCAAACAGACCGTCGAACCGGTCTTCGGCCAGATCAAGGAAGGGCTCGGCTTCCGACGCTTCCTGAGGCGGGGCCTCGAGGCGGCAAACTCGGAATGGACGATGGCCTGCACCGTCCATAACCTGCTCAAGCTCCACCGCGCGCTTCGGACCGCCTGAGCCCGCTCCTCGGCCCCGCTGACCCTCCAGCCGGGCAGGTCGATCCGCCGTCCACTCCCTGCTCTGAGACGGTACCTGCCTGCCCCGGAGCTGCTCCACCGCCCGATCGGGCCGGCGTGACCGCTACAAGGCCACCTTTCGGGATTAGATGGACAGGCTCCTAGCAGGGTGATGAAGAAGCGGTGGCCGGAGTGAGCGAGGGCCGCGTAGAGTCCGAGAAGGCTGCTGGGGTGGCACTGGGAGTTCGAATCATCGCGCTCCTGAGGCTCTTCGCGGGCTTCTACCTGCCACCCTTGCGGGTGGAGCTCAGTCGGTGCCGGTCGTTGATCAGGCGGGCCGCGGTTCGAGGTTGGCCATGCGGACGAGATTGTAGGCGGTCGCCTCCATCGTCATCCAGAACTGGTTCTTGAGGACGCCGACGTAGCGCAGCTTGCGCGCGGCCCCCACCGTCTTCATCCAGCCGAAGCCCTCTTCGACCAGCTTCCGCTTGCGTTGGCTGACGGCGTATCCGTCGTGCCGCGTCACGCGGCCGTCGATAGCACTCTTTCGCCTGCTGACGTTCTGGGCGATGTGGGGTGTCACATCCTGCTCGCGGCACTGCCTGATGAACTCCCTGGTGTCGTAGCCCTTGTCCGCACCGAGCGTCGCGCGCTTGTGGAGTCCCCGGCGACGCTTGAGCAGGGTGATCGCTCCCTCCCGCTCCGCGGTACCGGTCGCCTCAGTGACGAGGATGTCGAGGAGGAGCCCGCTGCGGTTCTCCATGAGGGCGTGGGCCATGAAGCAGAGCCTGGCCGTCTGGCCTTCGCTCTTGGTGTAGAGCCGTGCCTCGGCGTCCGTCGTCGACGCATGGGTCTCGTTCTTCCGGCGCTTCCCCCGGAAGTCGCGCGCCGGGTTCCGGCCCGCGCCCTCTGGCGGGTCCTGGTCGTCCCTGGGCCGGAAGCTCTTCAGCGATGCCCAGGCCTCCAGCAGGGTGCCGTCGACGGTGAAGTGCTCTTCGGAAAGCAGGCGCCGGCGCTGGGCTTCCTCCAGCACCGCCTGCATGAACCTCCCCGCGACATCGTGCTCCAGGAGCCGTCCCCGGTTCTTGGAGAAGGAGGAAGCGTCGAAGGCGGGATCCTCCAGGTTCAGGTCCAAGAACCACTTGAAGAGGAGGTCGTACTCCAGGCGCTCGCAAAACTGACGCTCACTGCGGACCGAGTAGAGCGTCATCAGGAGCGTGGCCTTGAGGAGGTGCTCGGGCGGGATCGAGGGACGGCCGATGGCGGCATACATCTCCTCGAAGACAGGCGAGAGTTCCTTGAGGACGGGCTCCACCAGCGCCCGGATGCGGCGGATGGGGTGGCTCTTGGGGACCTTCTGGTCCGGCGTGATCGCCGTAAACGTCGCCT
>JBQTIP010000127.1:0-9729 GCA_052388025.1 Actinomycetota bacterium | reverse complement strand
GTCCCGATCTTGGTGGCCGGGGAATGGTGGGGGTCGATCGGCTTCGACGATTGCATGACCGATCGAGAGTGGACACAGATCGAGATCGACGCCCTCAGGGCCGCCGCCGGGACGCTCGGAGCCGCCATCCAGCGCGAGGAGATCATGGAACAGCTCCGAGTCGCCGAGGAGAAGTACCGGGCGCTGGTCGAGCAAAACCCGGCGGTGATCTACACCCAAATGATCGACGAGGATGACCCCACGATCACCAACACGGTGTACATCAGCCCGCAGGCCGAGGCGGTCCTCGGCTACTCGGCCGAAGAGGAGTTGGCGGATCCCGGGTTGTGGCGCGACCAGCTGCACCCCGACGATCGAGACCGGGTCCTGGCAGAGGACGTACGGACGAACGCGACCGGCGAGCCCTTCGACATGGAGTACCGGGCGATCGCGCGCGACGGCCGCGTCGTGTGGATCCACGACCGGGCCCAGGTCGTGCGCGACTCGGTGGGCCGGCCGCGGTTCTGGCAGGGGTTCATGCTGGACATCACCGAGCGCAAATGGGCCGAGGAGCAGATGGAGCTGGCACTCGACGTGGAGCGCGAGGCGGCCCGGCGCCTGCGGATCGTGGATGAGATGAAGAACACCTTCCTTCAGGCGGTGTCGCACGATCTTCGGACGCCACTCGCGGCGATCCTCGGGCTCGCCGTGACCCTGGAACGCGAGGACATCGAGTTCGACCCCGCGGAGACCAGGGACCTGGCCGGCCGAATCGTCGCCAACTCCCGGAAGCTCGATCGCCTAGTGAACGACCTCCTGGATCTGGACCGGCTGGCCAGGGGCATCATCGAACCGAAGCTCCAGGAAACCGACGTGGCGGCGCTCGTTCGCGAGGTCGTGGAGGAGTCCGACCTACTCGGAGACCGCCCCGTGCACCTGGAAGCGGAGCCGTTGATCCTGGAGGTGGATGGAGCCAAAGTGGAGCGGATCGTCGAGAACATGCTCTCGAACACCGCGCGGCACACGCCGGCCGGGACCAACGTATGGATCCGCGTCCGCCGCGAGGACGGCGGCGTGGTGATCGCGGTCGAGGACGAGGGGGCCGGCATCCCGGAGGATCAGCTGGAGACCGTCTTCGAGCCGTTCAGGCAGGGGCCGGAGGCGGCCTTGCACTCCCCCGGCGTGGGGGTCGGGCTCGCGCTCGTTGCTCGATTCGCCGAGCTGCACGGGGGGCGGGCGTGGGTGGAACCCCGGGAGGGGGGCGGTGCGTCGTTCCGCGTGTTCCTGGCCGACGGCGCGGCGAGGCCCGAGGGCTCGCCGCTGAGCTAGCCGGCCGCGGCCCAGGCTGCGACGACCGGGTGGTCCTTGTCGGTCGGCCCAACCTGGGCAGCGCCGCCCGGCGAGCCGATCCCCGAGATGTCGTCGTTGAAGAACTCGGCGTTGATGGGCGTGAACTGCTTCCACTCCGCGGGGACGTCGTCCTCGTAGAAGATGGCGGTGACGGGGCAGACCGGCTCGCAGGCGCCGCAGTCCACGCACTCGTCCGGATGGATGTACAGCATCCGGCCGCCCTCGTAGATGCAGTCGACCGGGCACTCGTCCACGCAGGCCCGGTCCTTCACGTCGATGCAGGACTCGCAGATCGTGTAGGTCATCGCAATAACCCCTTTTCCACCGTGCGGACCTTGTAAATCCTTGTTCGTAGTTTACTCCCCCACCGGATCCATGCAACCGGCGTCAGGACTCGACCGCGGGCATGGGAGCGAGGGCGAACAGCGTCCCCATGATCGAGGAGACGGGTTCCCGGCAAGGCACCGGGTATACGACCGGGAGATCGGCACCGCGGTCACGGTACTCTCGGAGGCGCGCGACGGCTGCGGATGGCTCTCCGATCAGGCAGACGGTCCGCAACAGGGGCTCGGGGACCTCAGCGGGCCTTCCGGCCCGGTGCGCGGCGGCTGCGGTCGCGGCCTCCCGGCCGAGCCCCACGGCCTCGAACTGCCGGCGATAGGCGGGGTAGGCGGCGTACTGCCCCGCCGCCGCGCGAAGCGCTTCGAGCGCGACCTTCTCGTCCTGTCCTACGCAGGCCCGGACGTAGACCGCGATCGTAACCGAAGCGGGGTCGCGACCCGTCGCCTCGGCGCCCTCGCGGACGCGCTCGCGAGCGAACGCAACCCGCTCGGGAGGGCACCAGTTGAGCAGCACACCGTCGGCGATCTCCCCCGCCGTGCGCATCGCCCTCGGGCCGAGGGCCGAGATCCAGACCGGCACCGGCCGGGCGCCCGGATCCAGCGAGAGTCGGAACGTCTCGCCATCCTCGAGGGCCACCGTCTCGCCGGCCAGGGCTGCCCGGACCTTGGCCACGTACGTGCGCAATCGATCCAGCGCCCCCGGGAACGAAGTACCGGTCCCGAGGCCGAGCACCATCCGCCCCCCGGACAGCTCGTGGACCGTGGCGGCAGCCATGGCCGTCGTCGGCGCGCGCCGGCTGTTCATCGGGACGATCCCGTTTCCGAGGAGCATCGTCGACGTGACGCCGGCGAGCCCGGCCAGAGCGGAGAACGTCTCTCGTCCGGCGATCTCCGGGAGGAGCACCGCCTCGTAGCCGGACTGCTCCGCACTCTCGACGACCTGCACGAGGTCGTGCCACGGAAGCGGGTCGCGGAGCGCCACGCCGGTTCGGCTCTTCCGGTCGCTCACCATGCCGGCCTGTATCGTCGCACTTGATGGAGCCCGTGCGCTTATCTACCGAGGACGGCGTCTCGCTGGAGGGCGAGATCCGCATGCCGGAGGGCGCTCCCCGGGGCTCCGCCGTGATCTGCCACGCCCACCCCCGGCACGGCGGGAGCAAGGACCACCCGATCCTGTGGGCGATCCGAAACGAGCTGGCCCACCGGGGCTTCGCGGTGCTCGGGTTCAACTTCCGGGGGGTGATGCGCTCCTCGGGGACCTACGGGAGCGGGCTCACGGAGGTCGCGGACGTGCGGGCCGCCGTCGGCCGGATCGGCGAGGAGGCCGGCGGCCCGACGATCGCCTGCGGCTGGTCGTTCGGCGCGAACGTGGCGCTGCGCGAGGCATTGACGGACGACCGCGTGGCGGCGCTCGCGCTGGTGGGCATCCCCCTCAGCGAGTCGAGCCTGGATCTCCCCCCGCTCCCCGGCCGCGGGGAGCTCGGACGGCTCCGCCGCCCCGTGCTGCTGCTGGCCGGCGAGGGCGACACGTTCTGCCCGACGCCGGAGCTTCGCGCGCTCGGAGCGCAGCTGACCGACGTCGAGGTCGTGATCCTGCCAGGCACAGACCACTTCCTCTGGCGCCGTGAGAACGAGGCCGCCGAGCGCATCGGCGAGTTCGCGGAGCACGTGCTCAGCTGACCTGAGAGAGCGAGAGCGAAGGGCCGGCTACCGTCCGGTTCTCAGCTCGGTCTCGAACTGCACGCCCTCTTGCTCGACCTCCTCGATGAACGCCTCGGGATCGATCGCGGTCTCGGGCGGATGGACGCCCGGGTAGGACGGAGCCGCTTGGGGTCCCGACCGGCTCGGTGCCGGCGAGCCCGATCGAGGTGAGGAACGCGAAGCCATCGTGGACCGCCGCCGGCAGAGCCAACCGCCACCGGACATCGCGGGATCGTCCTCGAGAGCGTCGCCGCCTCGGAATGCAGCGTGTACATTGCCGGCAG
The DNA here is from genome assembly GCA_052388025.1 of Actinomycetota bacterium. Lineage (GTDB taxonomy): Bacteria > Actinomycetota > UBA4738 > UBA4738 > HRBIN12 > JBQTIP01. Next base: position 6,074 of record JBQTIP010000127.1, on the reverse strand, counting down.
CACGCCAAGCGGCTCGGGGAACTCCCACGGAACCACCCCCGAGCCGGCCGGAACCTCCCTCATCAGCCCGTCCTCGAACACCATCGCCGGCATCGTGAACTCGTCGAGGATCGTCTCGACGCGACTGCACCTCGTTCAGGATCCGCGCGAGCGCGCCGGACCGCGCGTCGAAGCCCCGAGCCTCGCCCGTCCCTATGTCGCGCACGACCGACTCGGCCCGCGAGGCATCGACGTCGAGGACCAGCAGCTCGACTTCCTCGCGACGGGCGAGCAGACGCGCCGCCGCGCCGCCCATGGCCCCCGCGCCGAGGACCGCGACGCGGGCGCCCACTACAGCGGCACGTGGGAGACGACCATGATGCGGGGCTCGGTCATCTCCTCCATCGCGTAGCGCAGGCCCTCGCGGCCGAAGCCGGAGTCCTTCGACCCCCCGTAAGGCATCTGGTCGGCGCGGAATGCCGACTGGTCGTTGATGATCACGCCGCCGGTCTCGATCTCTCTGTGGGCCTGGAACGCTCGGTTGATGTCGTTCGTGAAGACGCCCGCCTGCAGCCCGTAGCGCGAGTTGTTGACCTCGGCGATCGCCTCCTCGAAGGTCTGGTACGGCGAGACCGTCGTTACCGGCCCAAAGATCTCCTCGCAACGGACCTTCATCTCGGGCTTCGTCTTCGCGATGACGGTCGGAACGTAGAACGGGTCGTCGCGCCGCCCGCCGGTCAGGAGCTCGGCGCCCTGGGCGGCGGCCTCGTCCACCCATTCGGCGATGCGACCCAGCGAACCGGCATCGATCAGTGGGCCCACGTCGACCGTTGGGTCCAAGGGATCGCCGTACTTCAGGCTCTCCACCTGCTTGACGAGGCGCGCGCAGAAGTCTTCGTAGACCTCGGACTGCACGAGCACGCGCTGAACGCTGATGCAGCTCTGGCCGGCCTGGTAGTAGCCGCCGAACGCGATCCGGGCGGCCGCGAGATCGAGGTCGGCGTCGGAGTGGACGATCACCCCGGCGTTGCCGCCGAGCTCCAGCGTGACCCGCTTCTTGGGGTCCAGGCCCTTCAGGTACCAGCCGACCTCCGCGGAGCCTGTGAACGAGATCTTGCGGTAGCGGGCATCGCGGGCCATCCCGTCGGCGACGCCGGAAGAAACCGCGAGGACCTGGTACATCCCCTTCGGCAGCTCGGTCTCGTCGAACAGCTCCGCGAGCACGAGCGCTCCCATGGGCGTGGCCCTTGCCGGCTTAACCACGATCGGCGCGCCGACGGCGAGCGCCGGGGCGACCTTGTGGGCAACGAGGTTCAGCGGGAAGTTGAACGGGCTGATGCCCAGCACCGGACCGAACGGGAACCGGCGGATCAGCCCGATCCGCGAGCCGAGCGAGGCCTCCGTGTCCAGTCGGATGAGCTCGTCCTCGCCATGGCGAAGCACCTCGGAGGCCCATCGGAACGTCGAGACGGCCCGGGTCGCCTCGGCCTTCGCCCACTTGAGGGGCTTGCCACCCTCGCGGGCGATCAGCTCGGCGTTCTCGTCGATGCTCTCGCCGAGTCGCCTGGAGATGTGGTCGAGGGCATCGGCCCTGACGTGCACCGGCAGGCGCTTCGATTCCTGGAAGACAGCGGCGGCCGTCGCGGTCGCCTCCTCGACGTCGGCCTCGGTCGGGACGCCTACCTCGGCCACGACACTGCCGTCGTAGGGGCTCTTCACCTCGAACGTCCCCTCGCCGGTCCGCCACTCCCCGGCAACAAAGTACGGCCTTGTCCCAGCCATGCCTGATCACCACCTGTTTCGAGATCGCGACGCTCAGTCGAGCGACGCCATCACGTGCTTGATCTGTGAGTAGTCCTCGAGCGAGTACATCGACATGTCCTTGCCGTAGCCGCTCTGCTTGTAGCCGCCGTGCGGCATCTCGGACGTGAGCCCGAAATGCGTGTTGATCCACACCGAGCCGAACTGCAGCTTGCGCGCGGCGTTCAGCGCCCGGCCGATGTCCCGGGTCCAAACCGACGACGCGAGGCCGTAGACGACGTCGTTCGCCCAGGCGATGGCCTGATCGTCGTCGGCAAACCGCTGCACTGTGACGACCGGACCGAACACCTCCTGCTGGATGATCTCGGAGTCCTGGGCCACGTCGGTCACAACGGTCGGCTTGTAGAAGTAGCCAGCGCCGGCCATCTCCTCGCCGCCGGTGACCACCGTCGCACCCTTTTCGCCGGCGCGTTCCACGAACCCTTTGACGGTGGCGCGCTGCCTGTCCGAGACGAGCGGGCCCATCTCGGTCTCTTCCTTTGTGGTGTCGCCGACCACGATGGACTCGACGGCGGAGGTGAGCTCCTGCACGAGGCCTTCGTAGATCTCGGGTCCGGCCACGACCCGGCAGGCCGCCGTGCAGTCCTGCCCCGTGTTCGTGTACCCCGCGAACTTCAGCATGTCCACTAGCTTCTCGAGATCGGCATCGTCGAAGACCACGACCGGGGCCTTGCCGCCCAGCTCCAGGTGGACCTTCTTGACCGTGTCGGCAGCGTCCTTCGCGATCAGCTTCCCGGTCGAGGTGTCGCCGGTGATCGACACGAGGCCGACATGCGGGTGCCGGACGAGGGCCGCGCCCACGACAGAGCCCCGGCCGGTGACGACGTTGATGACACCCGGCGGGAAGATGTCGGCGGACAGCTCGGCCAGCCGCAAGGTCGTCTGGGGCGTGAGCTCGGCCGGCTTCAAGATCGACACATTCCCCGCGGCCAGGGCCGGGGCAACCTTCCAGATGGCCATCATCAGCGGGTAGTTCCAGGGGCAGATGCCGGCCGTGACGCCGATCGGCTCCCGCCGGATCCAGCTCGTGAAGCCACGCTCGTACTCGCTTGTGTTCTTCCCCTCCATGTTCCGGGCCGCGCCTGCGAAGTACCGGAGGTTGTCCACGATGAACGGGATGTCGGCGGTTGAGACCGAGATGGGCTTGCCCACATCCTCCGACTCGAGCTTGGCGAGGTTATCGGCGTCGGCCTCCATAGCGTCGGCCAGCTTTAGCATCATCGCGCTCCGCTCCTTTGGCGGAGTGTCGAACCACACCTCCTCGTAGGCCTTCTTGGCGGCCTTAACGGCCCGCTCGACGTCCTCCTCCGATCCGACCTGAACCTCGGCGGTCGTCTCACCGGTCGAGGGGTCGATGTCGCGCTCCGTCTCGCCGGCGGCCGACTCGACCCAGTGCCCGCCGACGAACAACTTCCAGGCTTTTACGGCAGTGGCCATGCTCTCTCCCCCTTCGTGCCGAACCCGGGGCCCGGGTCGGAAGACCTGCTCCTCTGAAGTATGCCCTCGGGGCCGCGAATCGGCCACTCGGGGCCGGCGTCCCTGCCGGCACGGTAGGCTCTTTCCGGTTGATCGGCGAGGAGGGAAGAGGCGTGGACATCCCACAGGAGAGGAAGCTCGTCACCGAGATCCCCGGCCCCAGGTCGCGCGAACTTCTCAGGCGCCGGGAGGCCGCCGTCCCCCGAGCCGTGTTCAACACCACCCCGATATTCACGCAGCGGGCCTCCGGCTCGATCGTCGAGGACGTCGACGGGAACCGCCTGATCGACCTGGCCGCCGGCCTGGCCGTCCTGAACGTGGGCAACTCGTCCCCCGAGGTCGTAGACGCCGTCCGCGAGCAGGCCGAGCGCTACATGCACACCTGCTTCCACGTGACGATGAACGAGCCATACGTCGCGCTCGCCGAGCGCCTGAACGCCCTCACGCCGGGAGACCACGACAAGAAGACGATGTTCGCCAACTCCGGCGCCGAGGCGGTGGAGAACGCGGTCAAGATCTCCCGGTACTTCACGAAGCGCGACGGCGTCGTGGTCTTCGACCACTCCTTCCACGGCCGGACTCTGCTCGCCATGTCGCTCACCGCGAAGGTCATGCCGTACAAGGAGGGATTCGGGCCTTTCGCACCCGAGGTCTACCGGTTGCCGTTCGCCTACCCATACCGCTGCCCGACCGGCGCGCCGGCCGAGCGCTGCGGGGAGGCGTGCGCCGCGTACGCGATCGACGAGATGGAGAAGCACATCGGGCCCGGCAGCATCGCCTGCGTGCTGGTCGAGCCGGTCCAGGGCGAGGGCGGCTTCGTCGTGCCGGGCGCCGGCTTCCTCCCGGCCCTGAAGGAGTTCTGCGAGCGGCACGGCATCCTCTTCGTAGCCGACGAGGTGCAGAGCGGCATCGGGCGCACCGGGAAGATGTTCGCCATAGAGCACGAGGGCATCGTCCCCGATCTGATCACGACGGCGAAGTCCCTCGCCGGCGGCCTGCCGCTCTCCGCGGTGACCGGGCGGGCCGAGGTGATGGAGGATGTGCACGTGGGCGGCCTCGGTGGCACATACGGCGGGAATCCGCTGGCCTGTGCCGCGGCGCTGGTGGTCCTCGACCAGATCGAGGGGGAGGGTCTGCTGGAACGCGCTACGCGCATCGGGGACATCTTGATGTCGCGACTCCGCGAGATGCAGGAGCGCCACGAGGTGATTGGAGACGTGCGCGGCAGGGGCGCAATGGTCGCCATGGAGCTGGTGGCCGACCGGGAGACCAAGGAACCGCTCGACAAGGCCGTCGGCAGCCGGATCATCGAGGAGTGCTACCGAAGCGGCGTGATTGTGCTGAAGGCCGGCACGTACGACAACGTGATCAGGCCGCTGCCGCCGCTGACGATCGACGAGGGCCTGCTGGACGAGGGCCTCTTGCTGCTCGACAAGGCCCTAGCTACCGCGACCCAGTAGGCCATCCAACCACCTGGGTGGGGCGGGGGGCCCTTGCTCCGCTTGCCAGTCCATCCCCAACCCCGCTCCGCAAGTCCCCCGCCCATTCCCGCCTACGACCGCCTTGCTATGGTCGGGTAGACCGTGACGATGCCGAGCGAGCCGTTGAAGCGCCCACCCTCGCGGGTCGGGGCGCTGGCGCGCCGGATAGCCCTCGACGTCACCCCGCTCCGGACCTCGCGAGACTACCGGCTGCTCTGGTCTGCGCAGTTGATCTCGGAGGCCGGCCACCAGATCACGATCGTGGCCCTGTTCGTCCAGGTCTACCGGCTGACGGGATCGCCGGCGGCCGTTGGCCTCATCGGGCTCGTCCAGATCGTCCCGCTGATCCTCTCCTCGATCGGGGGCGGGTCGATCGTGGATGCGGTGGACCGGCGGAAGCTCCTCGCGCTCTCACAGGTCGGGTTCGCCATCGCGTCCGGCATCCTGCTCGCCGGCGCGTTGATGGATCGGCCTCCACTCGTCCTCATCTACGGGGCCGCGGCCCTCACGGCCGGCCTCTCGGGCATCGACTCGCCCACGCGCTCCGCCATGATCCCTCGACTCGTTGGCCGGGAGCTCTTGCCCGCCGCGGTCGCGCTGAATCAGGTGATGTGGCAGACCACCTCGATCGTCGGGCCCGCCATCGGCGGCATCGTCGTCGTCAAGCTCGGTCTGCCGTGGGCATACGGCATCGACATCGTCACCTACGGGGCGACCCTGGGCGCAGCGATCCTGATGCGCCCAATGCCCCCGACACGGGACGAAGGCGAGGACGCCGCGATGGGTTGGGCCGCGATCAAGGCCGGATTCCACTATCTCAAGGGCCGGCGGGTTCTGCAGTCGACGTTCTACATCGACCTGGTCGCCATGGTCTTCGGCCTGCCCAGGGCGCTGTTCGTGATCCTCGCGGCGACGCAGTTCCATCGGGGCGCGGAGGTCGTGGGGTTCCTGTTCGCAGCCCCGGCCGCGGGGGCCCTGATCGGCGCTCTGACGGCGGGGTGGGTGGGCGGCGTCCGCCACCAGGGCCGCGCCGTGATCTGGGCGGTCGCGGCGTGGGGCGCGGGGATCTTCGCGTTCGGCGTCGTTGGTGCGAACCTGTGGCTCGGTCTGTTCTTCCTCGCCGTGGCCGGCGCGGCCGACGTGGTCTCCGCGGTGTTCCGGAGCACGATCCTTCAGCTCTCGGTCCCCGATTCGCTCCGGGGCCGGCTTTCGGGGATACACATACTGGTAGTCACCGGCGGCCCACGGCTCGGAGACTTCGAGGCAGGCCTGGTCGCACAAGCGTTCACGCCGACAGTGTCGGTCGTGTCCGGGGGC
>JBQTIP010000126.1:0-1845 GCA_052388025.1 Actinomycetota bacterium | reverse complement strand
CCTCGAAGTGGGTCTACATCACCGGCCTGGTCGGGAACGCCGGGATCGTGGTCCTCTGGGTCGTCTCGCGTACGACCGGGCTGCCGATCGGCCCCGAGCCGGGCTCCCCCGAGGCCGCCGGCGTCCTCGACCTCGTCGCCACGGCGTACGAGGCGCTCAGCGCGGTCGGGCTCCTCTTGCTTATGACCCGCGGGCCGCTCAGGCACCGGCTCCCGCGATGGGTGGGGTCGGTGACCCCCTGGCTGCTAGCGGCATTCGTCGCACTGGTCACGACCCTCTCGCTCGTGAGCTGGCGTCTCGCTCCCGCGCACGGCCAAGAGCACTCCGGCGGCGTCGCGCAGTCGCCCAACGACGAGACCTCCAGCACCGAAGAGCACGCCGAGCCGGGCGGCTAGTGCGAGGAAACGACGAGTACCCGCGGGCCCGCGAGCTGATGACCGAGTAGGCGAACGCGGCGGTCGCCGGGACTTTCGAGGGAGGCGCCTCCCGCGTGGTGGTGAGCGACTCCCACGGCGACATGGGGAATCTCCTCCCCCGACCGGCTCGAGCCGCACGCGGAGCTCGTGACCGGCACGCCCAAGCTCCCGCACAGCATGATGACGGGGATCGGCCCCGGCTTCTCGTGCGCGCTCTTCCTCGGCTACCACGCCGGGGCCGGCACCGACGGTGCCGTAATGGACCACACCTAATCCGGGTTCTTCTTCGACGTTCGCGTCAACGGTGAGAGCTGAGCGAGACTGAGATCAACGCGGCGCTCGCCGGCACGTACGGCGTGCCGGTGGCGCTCGTCACCGGAGACGACAAGTGCTGCGAGCAGGCCGCCAAGCGCCTGCCGGGCGTGCGCACGGTCGCGATGAAGACCGGGATCGGACGCCACGTCGCGTCGAGCCTGTCGCCCCAGCGGGCCCGCGACGAGATCCGCGAGGCCGCCTACGGGTCGGTGCGATGGTCGAGGTCGCTCGACCCCTTCCGGCCGGAGCCCCCGTTCACGCTCGAGGCGGACCTGGTGAACACGGCGTGCACGGAGCTCTGCACGCTCGCGCCGGGCACCGACCGCACCGGCCCCCGAACCGTGCGCTTCGAGACCGAGGACTTCGCCCAGCTCTACCGGTGCCTGCTGGCCTGGCTGTACCTGGGCCGCCACGCCGCCCCGCGGCCGAAGCTGGACTAGAGAAAGAGCAGATGGCGACCTGTCCCGCCGGAGACAGAACTCCTTTGAACGGCTAACGGGGCGTCTGCCATTCGGATGCAGAGCTAGGCGTCATTCATGACGAGCATCTGTCCAACGCCCCCTCCATGAACTGCTCGATCTCGTAGTGCGCGCCGTCCGAGAACACCTGTCATCCGCCAAATGCTCCGCCTCTCTAGCGAGTAGGACGCGTCAATCTCCTTTTCCTCCGTGGGAGCGAGATCCTGCCTGGACCCTCAGGATCAGCGATGTTGTGACTGCGATGAGTAGAAATACCCCCGCAGCGATTGTCAGAGGTGGTCGCGCCGCCCTCGGACCGATAGCGGAAGCAACCAAGAGGCCGATGGAGAAGAACGCAGCGACAATACCGGCAGTCTGTAGCCTGTGGAGTGCGTCTAACCAGCTGCTCTGGGAGTCCCTAGTCCTTGGTCCTTCCGGCGGCAGGGGCAGAGCGCCGCTTCGACAGACTCCAGTAGATCGCAAGGCCAGCGGAACCTGTCACGAACCGTAGACAGAGGCGCGCGAGAGTCCCCCCGCCCGAGAGCCTGCCAAGGCACCGATCAGCGCAAAACTCACGAAGACTTCTACGAGATGCAGCCAGGTTGTCCAGCCTCTAACAGCCCTCCAGACGAGGACATATCCGGCCAAAGCGAACC
>JBQTIP010000125.1:0-6659 GCA_052388025.1 Actinomycetota bacterium | reverse complement strand
CTGTGGATCCGCGACGAGGAGCCCGACGTGTTCGCGCGGGCGACGCACTTCATGCCACCCGGAACGTTCGTCCTGCGGGAGGTCAGCGGGGCGCTGGCCGTCGACTACTCGAACGCGTCGTCGCTCGCGCTGCTCGATCCAAGGACCCGGAAGTGGTCCGCTCCGGTTCTCGACGCCGTCGGCCTGACGGCGGACCAGCTCCCGGAGCTGGCCGGTGGGACGCACGCCGTCGGGACGGTGACGCGGGCCTTCGCGGAGGCGACGGGGCTGTCTCCCGACACCGTAGTCGCCGTCGGCTGCGGTGACGAGATGGCCGCGACTCTGGGCGCCGGCGTTTTCTCGCCCGGCGAGGTCTGCGACGTCGTCGGCACCGCGGAGCCGGTATGCGCGGCATCGGAGGTGCCCCGCGAGGACCCGACGATGCTCGTGGAGTGCCACCCTCACGCGGACCCCGAGGCTTGGCTCCTCGAGAATCCCGGATTCGTCTCGGGCGGGAACCTCCGGTGGTTCCGCGATCAGCTCGCCCCGCTTGAGCGGCGGGCGGAGGCCGACGGTTTCGGGGACGCTTACGACCTGCTGGGCCGCGAGGCCGGGTCGGTTCCTCCGGGCTCGGAAGGGCTCGTGTTCCTGCCCTGCATGCAAGGGGCCATGACGCCCGAGTGGAACGGCGCTGCGCGGGCGACGTTCTACGGCCTCACGCTTGCCCACACGCGAGCCCACATGATGCGAGCCGTCCTGGAGGGAAGCGCGTTCGGCCTGCGCGACATCCTCGAGGCCATGCGAAATGCCGGCCTGGAGGTCCGCCGCCTGACCATCGTGGGGGGCGGCGCGAAGGGCCCGGTATGGCGTCAGATCAAGGCCGACGTGACGGGGTTGCCGGTCCGCGTGCCGACGAGCGTGGAGACCACCGCCACCGGCGCCGCCATCCTGGCGGCCGTAGGCTCGGGCGTGTACGCGACCGTCGCGGATGCCGTGACGGCCTTCGTTTCATACGAGCCGGAGGAGCACCAACCTGATCCGGAGCACCGGGCGGTTTACGACGATGCGTACCGGAAATACCGTGATGTCTACTTCGCCTTGAAACCGGTGTTCGTCTCAGGCTAGGTGGCGATGGCGGGCTCCGGCGGGACCGGCAAGTGGCGCCGCCCACACGTCTCGTCGATGCCGCCTCTAAAGGACGCGGCACGAGCGTTCTGCCCGCCGTACGAGGTCCAGGGGGTCGCTCCCTGGGCCCTCCGCATCACGTTGTCGGACACCGAAGGCCGGCGGCCCAACATCGTGCTGGCGCACCGAAACGTGCGCCGTCTCTTCCTGAAGGCCAACTACCTGACCGTCACGTCGTCGGTGGGCGGAGCCGGGCCGGAAGAGGACGGAGAGATCACTTTCAAGTTTCGAGGATGGTTCTCACGGCAACGAGCATCGCTGCGGTGGACCGCCGCCGTCAGTGGCGGGGACGAGTGGCTGCAACGGCTGGAGCCTCCGCTGCTCGGCGCCGTCCGTGAAGTCGAGGCGGTACAGTCGCTTGGGATCCGATGGTCGGCCAATAGGAAGACCTGGCGCCTTCGACTCGAGACGATGTCGGGATCGATGATGAGCGGGATAACCAGCATGCTGCCTATCGCGGTCCCGTTCGATCGGAAGGAAGCCGAAGGGATCATCTCAATGATCGACACTCTGGTGGCTATCGGACGGCCGCTCGAAGGCTGAGCGTGACCACGAGGGCCGCCAGGGATGGCACCGCGAACCCCCACCCCTGGGCGAGGTAGGCCCAAAGGGCGCCGGCGAACGCCGCGAGGACAGAACTCATGGGTGTAAGCCGCATCCCGACGACGAACCGAATGATCAGGATGGCCGCGATGATCGCGAGGATCGGCGTGAGATCGAGGTGACGCGGGGCGGGAGAGACCGACACTCCGTAGCCGAGCACCGACGTCATGGGAGCATGGTACCGATGGATTCCTGAAGGGGGACGGGGCATGCGGTCGTTCGTACGTTGGCATCTGGGAACCATGGTGGGTCGCGATGGTCACAGCCACGGTTACAGCGGCGGCGCCGAGCCTGGCCGGCACGGTGGTCAGGTCGCCAAAGAACGCGGGCAAGGTGGACAACCTGAACGCCTCACAGCTCGTCGTCGCTGGCGCCCACACCGTGCGCCCGACCGAGTTCGCCGAACCGGTGATCGACGACTTCTTCAACTACGTGAAGGAGGCGGAGCCGGTGATCTCCGGGGCCGACGGTACGTACGACATCGACTTCGGCTTCTCGATGGCCAACAGGTTCGTTCTGTGCTCGCTCGACTCGAACTTCGTCGACACGCGGGATGCGCTCTGCACGGTCTCCCGGCTGAGCGGGAACTCGGTCAGGGTGAGGATCTGGGACACGGGCACGCTTCAGGGCCCGGCCCAGACGCGGAACGGGGAGTTCTCCGTGCTGGTGCTCGGCTCGTAGCCGGGGCGGCTGCCCGAGGTCCCGGCGCTCTTGCCGGTCCCTACTCCGGCGTCACGTACGCCGCCGTGATGCCGCCGTCCACGACCAGCGCGGCCCCGGTCATGAGCGAGGACTCCTCCGAGGCCAGGAACAGCGCGGCGTTCGCGATCTCCTCGGCGCGGCCGAACCGGCCGATGGGTATGTGGACGAGCCGGCGCTCTCGCCTTACCGGGTCTGCGAGCAGCTCCTGGAGCAGCGGTGTCTCGATCGGTCCCGGGCAAAGCGCGTTCGCGCGGATCCCCTTGCGGGCGAACTCGACCGCGATCTCGCGGGTCATCGAGAGCACGCCACCCTTCGAGGCCGTGTAGGCGATCTGCGGCGCCGCGGCGCCAATGAGCGCTACGAACGAGGCGACGTTGATGATCGAGCCTCCGCCGGACGCGAGCATGGCCGGGATGCCGAAGTGGCAGCCCAGGAAGACGCCTTTCAGGTTGATGTCGATCGTGAGGTCCCAGACGTCCTCCGCGGTATTGGTCACGGAGTCGTCTTCCGCGTGGAAGATCCCCGCGTTGTTGTAGAGCACGTCGAGCGATCCGTACCGCTGCATCGCGAAGCCGACCATGCCCTCGACGTCCGAGGCCTTGGACACGTCGGCGTGGACGTAGGCGGCCTGCCCGCCGCCCGCCTCGATGTCACCGACCGCCGCCGCCCCCGCGTCGTCGGCGACGTCGGAGAGGACGACCTTCGCGCCCTCCCTCGCGAAGAGCAGCGAGGCGACCTTGCCGATGCCACTCGCACCGCCCGTGATGAGGGCGACCTTGCCGTCCAGTCGCATCGCTATTCCTTCTTCCCTTCCAGCACCTCGGGGTTCAAGAGCGTCGGCGGTCGGCGCCCGTCGAGGGCCGCGAAGACGTTCTCCACCGCGAGCATCCCCATGGCGTTGCGCGTGTCGATGGTCGCGCTTCCCAGGTGGGGGATGATGACCGCGTTCTCGAGCTCCAGCAGTCCTTCGTGAACCTCGGGCTCCTTCTCGAACACGTCCAAGCCCGCCGCGAAGATCTCGCCCGACATTAGGGCGGCTGCCAGCGCCCCCTCGTCGATCACCGGCCCTCGCGAGCTGTTCACGAGGACGGCGGTCGACTTCATCTTCCGGAACTGCTCCGCCCCGAACAGGTGTCGGGTCTCAGGGGTGAGGGCGACGTGGACCGTAAGGAAATCTGCCTCGGCGAGGAGATCCTCGAACTCCCGGTACTCGGTCGCGTACCGCTCCTCGACCTCCTTCGGCGGCCTGTACACGTCGTAGTAGATCGTGCGCATCCCGAACCCCTGGGCCCGGCGCGCCATCGCCTGGCCGATGCGCCCGAACCCGACGATGCCGAGCGTCTTGTGGTGGACGTCCCGCCCGAGCATCATCAGCGGACCCCAGATCCACGGCTTCCTCGCCCGGAGGAACCGCTCGCCTTCGCCGAGGCGGCGCGCGGCGGCCATCATGAGCGTCCAGGCCGTATCGGCGGTCGTCTCGGTCAGCACGTCCGGCGTGTTCGTCGCCATGACCCCGGCGGCGGTGCAATCGGCGAGGTTCACGTTGTCGAACCCCACTGCGTGGTTCGCGACGATCTTGAGCTGGGGCCCCGCCGCGGTCAGGAGCTCCGCGTCAACCTTCTCCGTGAGCATCGTGATCACTGCGTCCATGCCCTTCACGATCCGGAGCAGATCCTCGCGGGGGATGCCGAACTCGTCCTCGCAGATCGTGACGTCGCACCGCTCCAGCAGGACGCCGGTAGGCTCGTCCATGATCGGGCGGGTCACGAGCACCTTCGGCCGGCCGGTCATCGGCGCACCTCCTTGAGGGCCTCCTCGACGGCGTCGAGGGCGCGCTGGATGTTCTCGACGGAGTTCGCGTAGGAGAAGCGGAGATAGCCCTCGCCGTGGCGGCCGAACGCCGTCCCCGACAGGCAGGCCACGCCGGCGTTCTCGAGGAGGTGCGTCTCGATCTCCTTCGAGGGGCGGCCGACCCCGGCGATGCTCGGGAAGACGTAGAAGGCGCCGTCGGGCGAGATGCACGAGATGCCGTCGATGGAGTTCAGCCCGTTCACGATGACGTCGCGGCGCCGGCGGAACTCGGCCACCATCCGCTCGACCGGCTCCCACGGCCCGGTGAGTGCCGCGATCGCGGCGTGCTGCGAGAACGCCGATGTACACGAGACGGAGTTGATGACGAGGCGCGTCACCGGCTCGACCAGCGCCTCCGGGAACACGCCGAACCCGAGCCGCCAGCCGGTCATCGCGAAGGTCTTCGACCAGCCGTCGAGCAGGACGGTTCGCTCGGGCATCCCGTCGATCTCGAGGATCGACGCGTGCGGCCGGTCGTAGCTGATGGCCCAGTAGACCTCGTCGGAGAGCACGGTGATGTCGCGCTCGATCGCGACCTTCGCGACCGCCTCGAGGTCCTCGCGCGCGAGCGAGCTGCCGCAGGGGTTGTGTGGGAACGACAGGATGATGAGCTTCGTTCGATCGGTGACGAGCGAGGCGAACTCCTCCGGGTCCAGGCGGAACGCGTTCTCCTCGCGGAGCGGGATCGGCACCGGCGTGCCGCCGATCCAGGACGTGATCGACTCGTACATGGGGAAGCCCGGGTCCGGGTACATGACCTCGTCGCCCTCGTCGCAGAGCGCCAGGATCGTGAAGAACATGATCGGCTTCGCGCCCGGGGTCACGACGACGAGGTCCGGGGTCGTGTGCAGCCGCCCGGTGCGCTCCAGAAACGCGGCGACGGCCTCGCGGAGAGGCGGGATGCCGGGCGCAGGGACGTAGTGGGTGTACCCGGCGTCCAGCGCGTCCTTCGCGGCCTGGCGGATGTGCTCGGCGGTGTCGAAGTCCGGCTCGCCGATCTGGAGGTGGATGATGTCGCGTCCCTGAGCCTCGAGGGCGCGCGCCTTGGCGAGAACCTCGAAGGCGGACTCCGTCCCCAGACGCTTCATCCGTTCGGAGAGCTGCATGGTCCCCGAACGCTACGGAGACACGGCAGGGCGCGTCAAGTCGGCGGCCGCGATTGCGCGACCATGTGCGTAGCCGTAGCTTGGAAGGTCGGGTTTAGGATGCACTCGTGGCTGTTCCAGACTTCCCATCGCTGATGCGCCCGATACTCGACCTCCTCTCGGACGAGTCGAGTCGGGAGGTGTCGGAGATACGCGACGGAGTGGCCGTGGGCGTTGGTCTGGAAGCCGGTGACCGCGAGCAGCGATTGCGCAGTGGCGGACGAGTCTTCAACAACCGTGTCGCCTGGGCGTTGGTCCACATAGGTGCCGCTGGCCTCGTGACCAGGCCCGCTCGAGGTACTTACCGCATTACTGAACGTGGATCGCAAGTCCTCGCCGACAACCCAGAGCGTGTCGACCTCAGAACACTCGCGGCGTTCCGCGAATACCAAGACTGGAGTCGGCGGCGCGAGAGAGAAGAGGTCCAGACGATCGAAGGATCAGATGGAGGAGCGCCTCCTGAGGAAGCAATGGACCAGGCTGAGCGGGCGGCATCGGCTGCCCTCGGGGTGGAGCTGCTTGAGCGAGTTCATGCCGCAAGTCCCGGTTTTTTCGAGAACCTAGTCCTCACCCTCCTCCAGCGGATGGGGTACGGTGCTCCGTTCGCTGATGCAGTGAGGCACGTCGGGGGAGCCGGGGATGAGGGGATCGATGGTGTGATCAGCGAGGACCGCCTGGGCCTTGACGTCATCTACCTCCAGGCCAAGAAGTGGGACCCTGCCCGCGCGGTCGGGCGACCCGAGCTGCAGGCGTTCGTCGGTGCGCTTCATGGCCAAGGTGCCGCAAAGGGAATCTTCATCACGACCGCGAGGTTCACCCGCGAAGCCCAGGAATACGTCCGTTCGCTGGCATCTCCTCGCGTAACCTTGATAGACGGAGCCACGCTCGCGGACCTTATGATCGAGAGTGAGGTTGGGGTCACGGTGCGGAGGCGATATTTGCTCAAACGAATGGACGAGGGCTTCTTCGCCGAAGAGGAAGGAATCGTCTGAGCCCTAGCCAACCAAGTTGCGGACCTGAGTTGGGCCTTGGCCTGAGAGCGCACTGACCGGACTTCCTTCCACGTCCTCGTATCATCGGGCTCCGGGAGACGAGAAGGAGCAGCGATGGCGACTGAACTGCTGGTTCTGGGCGGGGAGCGGGTCCCCGCAGCCGACGGGAAGACGTTCCAGGTGACGGAGCCGGGGACGGGCG
>JBQTIP010000124.1:0-3832 GCA_052388025.1 Actinomycetota bacterium | reverse complement strand
GCACGCTTCGGGGTTGGCGAGGCGATGCGCTTGTTCGAGGTGGAGGGACTGTGAGCCCCCCTAACTACCCCACAACCGCATGGCCCGGCCGGGCGGAGGCCCGGCGCCTCATGACGGTCCCCGAGGTCGCGCGGGCTCTGGCGTGCAGCGTCAATACCGTGCGGAAGTTGACCGATCAGAAGCTCCTTCGCGCCGTGGCCTATACGGCATGGGCAGTGGCGCTCTACGACGCGGAAACGATCGAGGGCATCAGGGCCGCAAACGGACCGTTCCGGCGGGAGTGGACGGCGTCGTGAGCATCGACGACATCGCGTCCGAGGACATGCTCTGGCCGAAGGAGGCACTCCGGGACTGGTCCACGTCAGCTATGGACCTGATGTACCTCGACGTGTACGAGCAGATGTTTCACGAGCCGCCGCCGCTGAACGAGGACGGCCTGCGCCCGAAGGAGCACTGGCGCTGCTCCTCGCTCGGTCGATGTCTGCGTTATCAGGTGCTCGAGCGCTCCGGGCTCGAGCGGGCCGAGATCTCCGCCGCCTCGCGTCGGCGGATGGACATCGGCTCGCAGATCCATTGGATTCACACGCTCAAGAAGGCGCGCTGGGGCCTGCTGCTCGGCCGCGAGATCGCGATCACGGACCCGGAGCTTCACTTGGCTGGGCATATCGATCTGGTCTGGGGCGGTCCCGTCCAAGAGATCCCGCCTGAGTGGCGGATCCGTCGCAAGCCCGACTGGATCTTCTTCCTTGAGGAGCTTCGCCGCCGGGGCGTTGAGCGCTGGGGCGAGGTGGCCCCCGTCACGGTCGAGGAACTGAAGACCGTTGGCGGATGGGGCTTCCGGACCGCCTTGCGCGACGGTCGAAGCGACTACCGAACCCAGCTCGGCGGCTACGCGCTGCTCGCGGAGGCGCACCCGGACCTCCTGCCGGCCACTCCGGCGCGATACCAGATCGTCGTCTTCAATCGTGAATCAGGTGCCATGCGAGAGATCCGGATGAGGCCCTCCTGGGTGGAGGAGGCGCGCGAACGGGTCGTAGCGCTGAACGAGGCATGGGCAACGGGCCGATGGCCCCCGTGCACCTGCGGCGCCACCGAGGACCTCGCCTGGGAGGCGACGCTCTGCGCATTCCCCAACCCCGACGGCGACGGCTGTTGCGGACAGACGCTCCTCGACCGATTGGAGGCGAGCCTGACGTGAGCCCGATCCGGTCCCTACACGAGGGGCGCGAGATCCGAGTGCGGGCCATGCTGCTCGGCCATGTGAGGCTCGGGACCTACGAGACGCCACGGCCCTCTCAGTCGGACACCTTCATCTTCACGTCGGCCGACCGGGAACGCCTTCTGCCGCTGGCTCGGGACTTCGGCGGCGCGATCGCCTCCTACAAACCCCAGGGGGCCGGTGAGGAGCCGTGGCGTCTCGTCTCGGAGCGTGACGCCTTTACCGCGCTCTTCCCCTTCGCGGACCTCGATGCCAACGTACGCCAGGACTTCGAACTGTGGGGGCGAGCGGGACTCAAACGCCGCTGCGACGGAATCACCTGCACGTCGATCTCCTCCGACACCGAGACGGGCGAAATCACCGAGTCGGACGCAGACTGCCCCGGTGGTGGCGCGCCCTACGGCTGCGGCGAGTGTGCCACGACGACGCGCCTCGTGCTCCTGCTCCCCCAGACCGGCCTCGGCCTGTGGGAGCTCGATACGCACTCCAAGATCGCCGCGGCGCACCTGTGGGACCAGGCCCTCTTCATCGCCGAGGTCGCCCAAGGCCGGATGAACCACCTGCCGATCCGCTTGACCTACGCGCCTCGGCAGATCAACTACTTCGACCGGGAGCAACAGCGCCGCCGCACCACTACCAAGCGCGTCGTCTCGCTCTCGATCGCCGGGGACGCTGAACACGCGCTCGCCCCGCTCGGACTCTCTCCGGATCAGGCGTTGCTTTCGGCCGTCCGCGCCGCGCTCGGCGACGGCGGAGCACCGGCGCTTGCTACGGGCGACTATGATTTCCCGCCCGGCGACCAGGGGGTAGCGCTCGATGCGGGCGTGGCTACGGGGGGCGATAGCTCGGGGCGGGAGGTCGGCGATCCGGCCGCAACGGGCGCCCAACCTTTCTCGGGTGAACCCGTGCCTCCCGACCCCGAGCAGCGTCCGAAGGTGGACCCCGAGATCACCGCCGGGCCGTATCGCGGAAAGCGCCTCTCCGAGATCGTGCAGGCCGACCGAGCCTACGTAGAGGGGATGCTCGCCGAGGCGCGGGCGAAGGCGCGGCGCGAAGTCATACAGGCGTGGCTCGATTGGTCCTCTCCGAGGCTCGTGTCGTGAATCTCGAAGTCATGATCGGAACGAAAAAGCTCGCTGGCTCCACGGCGCGCGCGGAGTGTGAGGCCGCAATCGACAGCGCCGGGGGGCAGGATCTTGATGCGTGGTGGTGGCGCGAAGGTCGGGAGGGCCCTTGGTGCATCTACGTCTCCCTCCCGCCGACGGGCACCAAGCGGAGGCGCTCGATGACGCTAGCGCACTCATCATGGTCACAGCTCAAGAAGGATCTCAAACTGCTCGGTTTGGAATCCACGATACGACGCGTCGAAGTGAGCACCGTGTGACCGCAACGACCATCGCCAACGGTTACCCGAGTAACTGGCGTGAGATCAGCGTCGCCATCCGCGAGCGGGCGGAGGCACGCTGTGAGTGCGAGGGCGAGTGCGGGCTACATCATCGTTGGCGCTGCGAGGAGCGCAATGCAGAAAAGGCGAAGTGGGCACGCGGCCGCGTGATGCTGACGGTTGCTCATCTGAACCACACACCTTCGGATTGTCGCGCGGAGAATCTCAAGGCGATGTGCCAGCGGTGCCATCTGCGCTACGACGTCGATCATCATCGCGAGACCCGGAGCAACCGGTACCGCCGCGAGAAGGAAGCCGCTGGCCAGCTTACGTTGGGAGTAGGAACGTGATTGCCCTTGCCGACGTTCCCGCACTGTTCGGCTTTCACCTGGCGCTCGGAATCGTAGTCGGGCTCGTACTGGGGATCGGCATTGCCGTTGTGCTGGGGATCGGCATTGCCGCTTGGGAGCGGAACCGGGGCTGGCGCCCGTGAGGTTCGCCGCCTTCCTCGTGATCGCCGTCTATGGCGCCCTATGGGTCGCCTGGGCCGTAGACACGTGGCGACGGGACAGACCGCAGCGGATGAGCCCCGAGTGGTTGGCGCGACAGCGGAGGGGACGGTGAGCAATCGCCTCCGCGACCACGTGTTCGCCCTGGATCTCTCCCCACATCTGCGCGACGTACTGCTCGTCCTAGCCGATCACGCCCACGCCGATGGCGGAGAGGCACGGCCCAGCGTAGCGCTCGTCGCCTGGAAGCTCAGCAAGCACCCCAGGACCATTCAACGTGCCCTGCGCGAGCTCAGGGCACGGAGTCTCATCATCCCTACCTCCAGACCGCGCCCCGGACGACCGACCACGTACACGCTCCTGCTCTTCAATGGTGCTTGCAAGGCCCCTCGACAGCAGGGGCTCTTCGCCCCCCCAACGGGAGACACGACGGGAGACACGACGGGAGACACCGGTGTCGCTGACGGGAGACCCCTGGATGTCTCCCTAACCCCCCTGAACCCCCCTATTACACCAAGACCTACGGTCTTGGTGCGTTCCTGCGACGATGCATTCGAGGCTCTCGCCGACGAAACCAACCTCGACTGGCGAGAGCTCACACCGTCGGCCCGAGGATGGCTGAACGGCGCGCTCCGGCAGATTCGATCGGCGGCAGGGGACCTGAACGGGCAGCTCCCAGCCGAAATCCGCCTGCGCGCCGAACGGTACCGACGTGCCTAC
>JBQTIP010000123.1:0-2293 GCA_052388025.1 Actinomycetota bacterium | reverse complement strand
GGGTGGGCCCGGAGGTACCCTCGATGCCGTCCGGAGGGGTCTGGGCGCCTGGTGGGCCCCCTCGTCTTCAAAACGAGTGTGCCGGTGAAGAGCTGGCAGGCGGGTTCGATTCCCGTCCCCCTCCGCTCAGGTATCTGAGAGCGCGTCGCCACTCTTGATTCTCAGGCGGCTTTCCGCTTCAAGGAGCAGAGGACTCGTTCCTACCTCCTGGGCTTGATGTTCTGGTTGCCTCGGAAGATGTTGTCCGGATCCCATTCGGTCTTGATGGCGACCAGCCGCTCGTAGTTCTCCCTGCCGTAGCCCGCGAGGACTCGGTCCTGGCCCTCGTCTCCGATGAAGTTCAGGTACACCCCTCCTGTGGCGAACGGTCTCATCGCATCCCTGAGCCCGCACCCCCAAGCCATGCAGCGCTCGTCGTCCTCCGGGCTCTCCCACAGGCAGAAGGGAAGGATGTGCCAGGGCGCGTGGCGGCTGGTCAGAGGGGTATCGCCATCAGACACGTCCGCGACCGCGCCACCCCACCGCAGCACGGCCGACTGGATAGGAGTGCCGGCGGGCACGTTGCGCGAGTGCTCGACGAACACCCGCAGCGCGTCGTCTGAGAACTCCGTCAGATACTCGGCCGTCCAGTAGTTGCGAAGCCCCGGCGGGTCGTCCGCCGCACTGTTGAACTCGGCGTAGGGCACCGGGCCAACCGTGTCCCGGTCCGGCTTGAGGGCCCGCAAGGGGTCGGCGTACTTCTCGCCGTCGGCGCAATCTCCAACGTAGCAAAACGCCACGCCTGCCGCCAGCCGATTGCGGAGGTGCTCGGGGATGGGGTCCTCCGCCGGCGGGTGGAACCACAGGAGGCCACCGCCCAACTGGCGGGGGGCCTCGTTCATGAGATCGCGGAACGTGCGCGTGACCTCCTCTCCCCGCTCGGCGTCGAAGAGCATGCGGCCCGCGTAGACCGTGCCGACCTCGTGCAGGCGGAACGTGAAGGAGGTGGCAACGCCGAAGTTCCCGCCGCCGCCGCGCAATGCCCAAAAGAGCTCGGGGTTCTCCTCGGGGTTCGCCGTCACCTGGCGGCCGTCGGCGGTGACCAGATCGAGCGATAGCAAGTTGTCCACCGCCAGGCCGAACCTGCGGTCCAGCCACCCGTTGCCCCCTCCGAGCGTGTACCCGGCGACGCCGGTGGTCGTGACGCGACCGCCGGTGGTGGCGAGCCCGTGCTCCTGGTTCGCTTTGTCGAACTCTCCCCACGTGACGCCTGCACCCACCCGTGCGGTCCGCTTCTGGGGATCGATCCGGATCGACTTGAGGGGGCGTACGTCGATGACGAGGCCGTTCTGAACGAGCGAGTGCCCGGCCACGCTGTGCCCGCCCGCCCGCACCGCGATCGGAAGCTCGTGCTCACGCGCGAACCGGATGGCCGTGGTGATGTCCTCCGGCCCCGCCACCTTGGCGATCCCGGCAGGACGGGTCTCGATCATGGCGTTGAAGAGGACGCGCTCCTGCTCGTAGTCGGGGTCACCCGGCTGGATCAGCCGGCCGCCCAACGTGCCCCGCAGCGCCTCGAAGCGTCCCTCCGTCCCCATCGCGCACCTCCACTTCCGGCGGGCTCGCGGCATTCCCCCAGATCAGTTAGCACGCTCGTTCGTGCTAATTGGGGCATGGTACGACCGTTCGTGCTATGTTGTCAAGGTGGCAATTCCATCGGACAGGCCATCGACCACACGCCGGCGCCGGGGCGATGGCGAGCGGACCCATGCGGCCATCCTCGAAGCCGCCACTCGGCTCGCCTCGATCGAAGGTATCTATGGCCTGACCATCGGACGCCTCGCCGAGACGCTCGGCGTGCGCAAGAGCGGCCTCTACGCCCACTTCGGATCGAAGGAGCGACTCCAGCTGGAGACGATCGATAGGGCGGAGGCCATCTTCGAGAACGAGGTCGTGCGCCCCGCCCTCGAGGCACCCGAGGGGGTCGGTCGACTCCAGGCCCTGTGTGAGGCCGACCTGTCGTACATCGAGCGATCCGTCTTTCCCGGCGGATGTTTCTTCGCCGGGTTGCTGGCCGAGGTCGATGCTCGCCCCGGGCCAATCCACGACCGCATCGCATCCAACCAGCGGGATTGGCTCGACCTGCTCGCCGAGCAAGCCCGCGTGGCACAGCAGCGCGGGGAGATCGGCGAAGAGGCGGATGTACTGCAGCTCGCCTTCGAGCTGGAAGCCTGCCTCGAAGTGACCAATTACAACTTCATCCTGTTCGGGGACCCGGAGATGATCGAACGAGGGCGGAGAGCGGTTCGTGCGG
>JBQTIP010000122.1:0-12175 GCA_052388025.1 Actinomycetota bacterium | reverse complement strand
GATCTGCGGCTTGGGATCTGTATCGACCGAGAGCCGGAACACGTCGGGTCGCGAGTAGTGCCCGACGGGGTCGAACTTGTGCCGCTCGGCGCGGGCGTGGTCGGCGTCGAGCTCCGCGTACAGGATCCCTTCCTCGCCGACGAGCGGCCCCGCTATGAGCTGGCCGTCGGGATCGACGATGGCGGACCAGCCGTCGTTCGCCCAGTCCTCCACGCCGCCCCAGAGCTCGCGCCCCGGCACGTCGTCGGGCACGTCGGAGCCCCGTAGCAGGGTGGTCACCCCGATCACGTACACGCGCCCCTCGCGCGCGATGTGGCGGAGCGTGGCGACCCAGTTCTCGCCGTTGTCCCAAGTGGGCGCGAGCCAGATGTCGACGCCTTTCGCATACATCGCGTAACGGGCGAGCGGCATGAAGTTCTCCCAGCAGATCAGGCCGCCGACGCGGCCGAACGGGGTCTCGAAGACCTGGAGGTCCGACCCGTCCCCCATCCCCCAGACGAGCCGCTCGCCGCCGGTCGGCATCAGCTTGCGGTGCTTGCCGAGCATCCGCCCGTCCGGCCCGAACGTGAGCAGCGAGTTGTAGATCGTGCTGCCGGTCTCCTCCCGCTCGTTCACGCCGATCGCGACGTAGGCCTTCGCCCGCTTGGCCGCCGCCCCGATGGCGTCTGTGGTCTTGCCGGGCACGGCGACGGCCTGGTCCGCGAGTCGCGCGAACAGCTCCTGCGACGGCCCGCCCCAGGCGGGCGCCCGCCACACCCAGTCCGGATAGGTCGGGATGAAGGTCTCCGGGAACACGATGAGGCCGGCACCGTTCGAGGCGGCCTCCTTCACGAGCGACACGACCTTCTCAACCGTCGCCTCGCGATCGAGGAACACCGGCGTGGCCTGAACGGCGGCCGCCGTTACCTTCTTCATCACCACGTCCTCAGGCGACGCGGTGCCAGATGCGCGTCTCCCACTCGAGGCCCTCGGTCCCGGCGTCGGCCTGGAACTCGTCCCCGCGCTTGTCCGAGGACTCCATCATCGCGTCGTGGGACTCCCACTCCGCCATCATCGACAGCTCGTTCGGGTCGGCCTCGCTGGACCAGAGCTGCGGGTTCACCGCCCCGTCCGACCTCATCTCCTCCAGGTGCTTCTCGAACGCGGCCTTGAACCGCTCCGCGTGCGGAACCGTAACCCGGAATTGCACGAGCACCATGGCTCCTCCCTCCCGTTCGCGCGCCTACGCGCCCGGAACGCCCCCCATGAGGTGTTCCGTGAACGATTGCCCTCCATAGAACTCCCGCCACCCCCCGTCCCTCAAGAGACGAACCTTCCCGACCCCCAAGACCGACCATTCGTATCCGTCCCCCACCGCCGCGGTGTTCTCCTCGATCGCGAACAGCCGGGAGCCGGGCGGGACCGAAGCGATCACGAAGTCGGTGAGCCCGGGCATGAAGGAGTCGAGCGCGTTCCAGTGCGGCATGAAGATCACCTCGTGAAAGAAGCCGAGCCCGGCACGCCAAACCGCCTCGTCCAGGCTCGTGATGCCGCTGTCGGGCGCGAGGTCCGGCAGGCACGCCACGCCTGCGCTGCAGCCCGCGTAAGCCAGGCCCCGATCCACCCCGGCAAGGAGCGCCCGCCAGAATCCAGTGTTGACGAGCGTCGCCGCCAGGTAGGCGGGATTCCCTCCGGAGAAGAACACCATGGAGGCGTCTTCCAGCTTCGCGGTGAGATCGGCCCGATCCGCGTCCTTTCGAGTCTTGAGCGGGAGCACCTCGGCGGGGATGCCTTGCCGCTCGTAGTGCGCCATCCCCTTCTCCGACCACATCTCGAACACTTCGTCTCCATCGGGCGCGCTCGCCGTCGGGAGGATCAGGACGCGGCCGTCGCCGCCACGGGCGCGACCCAGCAGCCACCGGTCCACCTCCTCCGCCCAGGGGTCGAACTCCCCGGATCCGAGCAGCCCCATCGCGAGCGGGGTCATACCGCCGCCCGGAGCGCCTCGGGACGCAGCTCCGCGTCGAGCTTCGATCCCAGCTCGGCCGCCACATCCAGGAGCGCGTCCACGTCCTCGGCCTCGGTGCGGAAGTTCACGATGCAGGCGCGCAGCACGAAGCGATCGCCGAGGACGGCGTTCGAGCAGAAGACCCGGCCGTCGAGCTGGATCTCGGTCATCAGCCGCTCGTTCAGCGTGCTCAGGTACTCCTCGCGCCCGGGGCCCTCTGGCAGGTCCTCGGGGACGTAGCGGAAGCAGCAGATCGAGAGAACGACCGGCGCGGCGAGCTCGAACTCGGGCCGTTCCCCGGCGCGGCCGCCGAGGTACCTCGCGAGCGCCGCGTCGTGGGAGATGCGGGCCGCGTACGCCTTCCGGCCATGCGCCAGGAGCGAGACCCACACCTTCAGCGCCTGGAACCCTCGGCTGAACTGCGGTCCGAGGTCCGTGAAGTCGATGCCCCGGCCGGTTCGCTCCTTGTCCTGATGGACGTAGGTCGCGTGGACGGCGAACGAGTCCGCGAGGTGCTGGAAATCTCGCATCAGCACGCACCCGCCGGAGTGCGGCGTGTACAGCCACTTGTGCGGGTCGAACGCGATGGAGTCGGCCCGCTCGATCCCGGCGAACAACGGCCGGAGGTCGTCGGCCAGCACCGCCGGGCCCCCGTAGGCACCGTCGACGTGGAACCAGAGCCCTTCGTCCGCGCAGACGTCCGCGATCTCGTCCAGCGGGTCTATGGCGCCGGTGGCCACGGTCCCGGCCGAACCCACCACCGCCGTGGGCCGGACGCCTTCGGCGCGGTCGCGAGCGATCGCCTCGCGCAGGAGATCTGTCCGAAGCCGAAAGTCGTCCCCAACCGGGATCTTGCGCATGGCCTGGGTCCCCAGCCCGAGCATGTCGGCCGCCCGATCGCTCACGACATGCGCCTCCGTGGACATGTAGAACGCGAGCGGCGGCCCCGCCGACACCCCCTGCCGCCGCACGTCCCATCCGGCCCGCCGGTCCCGGGCCACCTTGAGCGCGACGAAGCTGGCCATCGCCCCGCCGGAGACCATGAGGCCGCCGGCGGTCTCCGGGAGCCCGAACTGCCGGGCGAACCACCTCGCGAGGTGCAGCTCGATCTCCGTCGCCGACGGCGAGAGGCGCCATCCTCCGAGGTTCATGTTCACGCCCGCCGCCAGGAGGTCCGCCGCCGCCCCCGGCACGGTTCCGCTCCCGCTGATGTAGGCCATGAACCTCGGATGCCCCGGGTACATCGACCGCTCGAACACCATCTCGCGCAGGTAGGCGAACAGCTCGTCGTCGGCAAGCGGCTCCTCGGGGACCGGGAGCGCCACGGCCGCCCGAACCTGCTCCTCGGTCACGGCCTGCGTCACGGGCAGCCCTCGCAGGCGCGCGAGGAGCTCCTCCCAGAGGTCGACCGTGCGGTCTGCGAAGGCGCGCGCCCGGACGTGGTCCCAGTCCAAGTCGCGGACCGGCTCAGGCGCCTCCGGGGTCATGCCGGAGATTTCTCCGACACGAGCCTGAAGGTCTCCTCTTTCTCGGACTCCTTGAAGACCTCCGGGCCGAAGGCCTCCATCATGCCCTCCACCTGGCTCACGTGCTCCGAGATCGCTCGGAGCTTCAGCTCCATCAGGTCCGGCGGCAGCGCGAACGCGATGGCCAGCTCGTCGCGCGGCGTGACGGGCGGCGTGTTGGGCGACATGAACACGTTGAACCGGTTGAACACTGGGACCCATCGCTCCGCCCAGTCGGGCGTCATCGTGGCGTAGTAGAGCTTCGCGCCGGGCTTGCCGGCTAGCGCGAAGGCTTCGGTCGTCCACGCGCTGACGGCCTTGTGGTCCGCGTGGTCCGTCATGCCATCGGGGCCGAAGGTGAGGACCGTGTCGGGCGCTACCTCCTCCATGATGGCCCGAACCCGTTCCACACCCTCCTCGTGATCGACCGACGCGCACGTGCCGTCGTGGTAGTCGAGCCAGACGTGCTCGGTGACACCGAGGACCTCTAGAGAGCGCATCAGCTCGGCCTCCCGGACCTTTCCCATCGTGGCGGTGGGCCAGCGCTCCTCGTCGAAGGACCCCTCCTCGCCTCGGGTCGCCGTCACGCACACGACCCGCGACCCCTCTCGCGCCGCCTGAGCCATGAGGCCGGCCGTGAGATAGGTTTCGTCGTCGGGATGGGCCCACACACCGAGGATGGTTCCGAGCTCGTCCATATGTGAGGCGAAAGACTATCGGGAACGGGGGGGCTCGGACCACACCACGGTCGCCGCGAACAGCAAACGAAGTCGCCGGCTACGGCGTTCTAGGAGCGAGGCGCTTGCCACGGTAGTTCGGGAACCGGAAGTCGGCGTGCTGCCAGCAGCGCATGCCCGTGTTGTAGATGGAAAGGCGCGTCGTGCAGCCCGGGTGTATGCACACCCTCCCCTGTGCCTCCGTGCTGGACGGTGCGGGGAGATGGCCGGGCCGGGTTCCCTTCATGCAGACCATACGCTGCGGGCGAAGTCCCGGTTCGCTCGCCGTGACGAGGATACGGCCGTAGGACGTCAGGAGGTCTCGTGAAGGAGCGACTCCACCCGCTGCCGTAGGCCCGCAGGGACCTCGTCGCAGCCGCACTTCGCCGCGAGCAGCTTCTTCAGCCGCTGGCGAAACTCGGAGCGGTCCAGGCAGGGATGGCATCCCGAAAGGTGCTCCCGGATCTCGCCGCACACGACGGCATCCAGCTCTCCGTCGAGGAAGAGCTCGATCCGCTCGAGAACCTGTTCGCAGTCAGTCGGTGACAAGGCCACGCTCCCGTACCGTCTCCCACAACGCCGTTTCCAGCGCCCTTCTTCCACGATGCAGCCTCGACATCACGGTGCCGATGGGGATGTCCAGGATCTCGGCGATCTCCTTGTACGAAAACCCCTCCACATCGGCGAGCAGGACGGCGAGCCGGAATCCTTCGGGAAGCGCTTCGAGCGCCGCCTGCACGTCCTCGTCGGGGATTCGCTCGAGCACCTCAGTCTCGGCCGACGCCTCCACACCGCTCTCCCCCAGCCGGTCGTACAGGTACCAGTCCTCGATGTCCTCGTCGGTCGAGACCGTGAGCGGCTCGCGCTGCTTCTTCCGATACGTGTTGATGAACGTGTTGGTGAGGATCCGGTACATCCAGGCCTTGAGGTTCGTCCCCTCCTCGAACCCGGCAAACCCGCGGTACGCGCGGAGATAGGTCTCCTGCACCAGGTCCTCGGCGTCGGTCGGGTTCCGGGTGAGGCGGATGGCAGCCGAGTACAGGCTGGGCATGAGCGGCAGGACGTCGCGCTCGAACCTGGCGAGCAGGACCGGATCGTCCGCCGGCGCGGTCATCCCCTCGGCGCTACGGGCCACCGATCTCCACCTCGTCGTAGCCGCTCGCGCCGCTCGGATGCGGGGGGGCAACTGCCTGGATCTGCACGTTGCCCTCGCCGTCCTCGGCGCGGGCCAGAACGCGAAACGGCCCCTCGTCGGCCGGCTCGAATGGGAAGCGCCAGAGCCTCCACGTGTGCGTCGATCTCGCGGTCTTCAGCTCCGCCTCCGCCCAGGTCCTCCCGCCGTCGGTCGACACCTCCACTCGCGAGATGCCGCGGTCTCCGGCGAACGCCACGCCGGCGATCGTGAGCGATCCGCCGGCCCTCGCGGCCGTATCGATCCGGGTCGTGGTCTTGACGACCGCGGCCTTCGACCAGCCGCGCTCCTCCCAGTATCCCGTATACGGTCGGTCGACGACCTCGATCGCCTCCAGCCACTTCGGCTGCTTCATGCCGTAGTGGCCCGGCGCCAGCAGGCGAGCCGGGAAGCCGTGCTCGCGCGACAGGACGCGGCCGTTCATGCCGATGGCGACGAGCGTGGTCGGCCTCATCGCCTCCTCGACCGAGATAGAGTCCGAGTACCCGCCGACGGCCCGCGAGACGACCTCCACGGCGCCGTCCCGGATCCCGCCCAAGCCGAGCAGCGAGGCGAGCGGGATGCCGGCCCACCGCGCGGTCGAGATGAGGTCGCCCCCAACCGGGTTGCTGATGCACTCGAGCGTCACGAACCGCTCGACCGCCGGCCGGTCCAGGAGCTCGTCGTAGGTGAGCTCGAACGGGCGCTCGACCAGGCCGTCGATCCGAAGCGTCCAGGCGTCGGGGTCGACGTCCGGATCAAGGATCTCCTCGTCCACCACGTAGAAGCGGTCGTTCGACGTGATCTCGGGCGACAGCCCGGGGATGGCTCCGAACGCAGCGTCTCCCGGCGCGGGGGTCGGCACGACGGCCGGCGAGAGGTCCCGCACGCGGAGCGGCAATCGCCCGGGGTTGGGCCGCCGGAAGATCAGCCTACCCAGCCCGGCCCATCCCAGGAGGAGGCCCGCACCCCCGACCCAGAGCGCCCGCACGACCTCGCGGCGAGCCGGGTCGAACGAGTCGGCCCCGCCTCTCGCTGCCCGAGCCAGAATCCGCCGGAAGGCACGGCCCGAGGCCCACGCGGCGAGACCGAATACCGGAACGAGGCCGGCTGCGTAGGCGGCCCGACCCACCGCCTGCGAGTCGCTCCTCATGGCGAGCACGGCGACGACGTACAGGGGCGCTCCCAGCATCAGCGCGGCCGGGAAGGCGCCACCGCGTATCCGCCCCGCGAGGCCCGGGAGAAGCATGCCGAGCGCCGCGCTGAGCACCGCGAAGCCGAGGGTGGTCCCGATCACCACGAGGGGCAGCGCCAGGTGATGCAGGAGGTCGATGAAGAAGGTCGCGACGCCGCCGGGGGTGCTCCGGATCACGGCTTGCGCCACCGAGACCGGCGCGAACGGGATCTTGGGGAACGCGGTGTGGATGGCGGCAGCCCCGAGGAGCGCTACGCCTGCCCCCGCGAGGCCGGCCGCCGCACCCGCCCTTGCGGGAGCCGCCCGCCGCTCTCCCACGCTCACCGGGCCAGCATAGGGCAGGGCCTTCGGCAGGTCGGGGCCATGAACGGGGGCCGGCCGGCTGTCGAAGTCACACGCGGATGGGAAGATTGGGAGCGACATGGCCGACAACAAGAAGCGTGGTCGCTGGACCGGATGGGATATGGGCGGAGGAGGTGGGGCCCCCTCCGGCGACGGCGCTCGCCGATTCCGCTACTCGCCCTGGCTCTACATCGTGGGGTTCCTCGTCGTCCTCATCCTCTTCAACTACCTGAACGCCCCGCGCCGGCAGTCGATCCCGTACTCCGAGTTCATCGACAACGTCGAGCAGGACCGGATCGTCGGGAGGGTGAACATCTCGAGCACCGACGTCACGGGAACGTTCGAAGGCGGCGCCGGCGAGACCGCGTTCTCCGCGACCGTGCCGGCCAACTTCGACTCCGAGCCCCTCCAGACCCTTCTCGAGGAGAAGGACATCCAGTACACGTTCTCCCAGCCGAACGGGCTCGCGGGGCTCTTGATCGGCTGGGTCGGGCCGCTCCTCCTGTTCGGGTTCCTGTGGTTCTTCCTGATCCGGCGCATGAGCGGCGGCGCCGCGACGGCGCTGAACCTGGGGCGCAACAAGGTGAAGATCTACGACCGCAAGGAGATGAAGACGACGTTCGCGGACGTGGCCGGCCTCGATGAGGCCACCGACGAGCTGCGGGAGATCGTCGACTTCCTGAAGAACCCGAAGAAGTATCAGCGCCTCGGCGGCCGCATCCCGAAGGGTGTCTTGCTGCTCGGGCCGCCCGGTTGCGGCAAGACCCTGCTCGCGCGGGCGGTGGCGGGCGAGGCGAACGTGCCGTTCTTCTTCATGTCGGGCTCGGAGTTCGTGGAGATGTTCGTGGGGCTCGGGGCGGCCCGGGTGCGAGAGCTGTTCAACCAGGCCAAGGAGAAGGCGCCGGCGCTGGTGTTCCTCGACGAGCTCGACACGATCGGGAAGGGACGCATGGGCGGCATGGGCGCCGGGTTCGGGGGCCACGACGAGCGCGAGCAAACGCTGAACCAGCTACTGGTCGAGATGGATGGGTTCGACTCATCGAAGGGCGTCATCATCATGGCCGCGACCAACCGGCCGGACGTGCTCGACCAGGCGCTGGTCCGCCCGGGCCGCTTCGATCGCCAGGTCGTGGTCGACCGGCCGGACCTGCGGGGACGCGAGGCGATCCTCCGGATTCATGTGCGCGGAGTGGCCTTGGATCCTAGCGTGGACCTCAAGGTCCTCGCCGCCCGTACCCCGGGGTTCACCGGCGCCGACTTGGCGAACGTCGTTAACGAGGCCGCCCTTCTCGCGGCCCGCCGGGAGAAGGACACCGTGACGATGGCGGAGCTGGAGGAGGCCATCGACCGCGGCGTGGCCGGGCTGGAGCGCAAGAGCCGGGTCATGTCCGAGAAGGAGCGCGAGATCGTGGCCAAGCACGAGATGGGGCACGCGCTCGTCGCGCTGGCGGTCCCTACCGCCGACCCGGTGCACCGCGTCTCGATCATCCCCCGCGGCGCGGCCGCTCTCGGCATGACCATGCAGCGCCCGCTCGAGGATCGCTACCTTCTGACCGAGCCGGAGCTGCAGGACCGGCTCGCGATCCTGCTCGGAGGCCGCACCGCCGAGGAGATCTGCTTCGATCAGATCTCCACCGGGGCCCAGAACGACCTCGAGCGAGCGACCGAGATCTCGCGCGCCATGGTCACGGAGTACGGCATGAGCGACAAGGTCGGGCCGCTGTCGTTCGGGCACGACGGGTTCCGTGGCTCCGATGGCCGGGTCCTCTTCCCCGGCGAGCGCCAGGAGATGTCCGACGCGATGGCCCAGATCGTCGACGAGGAGGTCACCCGCCTGGTCAACGAGGCGCACGACCGGGCCCGCGAAGCCCTCGTGGCGCAGCGCGACGTGCTCGACCGTCTCTCGGAGCTTCTGATGATCCAGGAGGTCATTGAGGGCAAGGACCTAAGCGAGTACGTGGAAGGAACCAAGCCGATCCCGACGCCCGAGGAGGCGAGAGAGCTCGCGACCGCCGGGAACGGCCAGACCTCGGGTCCCGCCGTAACGGTCGCCACCGAGGAGAACTAGCCGTCCCCGGCGCCGGCCGGCCCGGCGCCGACACACAGGTCCAGGCGCCCGCGGAACCGATCGAGGAACCGGTAGTAGTTGCGCTTCGACAGGCGCGAACGCTCGCCCTCCGGCGTGTTCGCCCACATGCGGTGCTCGTGCCGCGTCACCGGAACGGGCACGACGGCCGCCTTCAGCCCCTGGTCCTTCACGCGGAACGAGTACTCGATGTCGGCCGTCCGGTAGAACCTGAACTTCTCGTCGAAGAAACCGGCCGAGGCGAGCACCTCGCGGCGGAAGGCCATCAGGTAGCCCTCGATCGCGTCGACCTCGGGACCGTCGGACTCGTGGAATTCGTGAAGATCTGCCGTGACGATGCCGAACGGGCCGGCCACCCCGATCGCGGGATCGGCGAGCGTCGCCTCCAACGGGCCGAAGACGTCGCCGGTCGCCTCGACGGAGCCGTCGACGACGACGACGACGCGCCCCGTCGCCCGCCGGAGCCCGCAGTTGCGTGCGGCGCCCCAGCCGGGGTCGTCCGCGAGCGGGACGACCTCGACGCCGTTCGGCCACACGTCCGCGTCGACCCCGGCCGCGTCCACCACGACGTGCTGCACGAGGCGATCGCCCTCGAAGCGGCGGAACGACGAGACCCCCCGAACGACGTCCTCCGGCCACCCCTGCACCACCCACTGCACAGAGATGTCCGCGGTCGGCGGGTCATCCAGCACCGACGTGACCTCCTCGGGCGAGAGGCGCCGCGGGCCGGCGAGCGGCTCGGCCTCCAGCGGCTCCAGTCGCGGGCCCTGCGGGGAGTCGACGACGCGGAAGCCAAGCTCGGCGATGCGGTCGCGAAGCGCGTCGGCGGCCGCGAAGTCCCTCGCGGCGCGTCGTTCCTCGCGCTCGGCTGCAAGCGCTTCGACCTCCTGACGTACTTCAGCCACGAGCGTTCCTCCGGATGAAGTCGAGCACGGCCGCGTCGGCTCGCTCCGGCTGCTCGGAGTGGTAGACGTGTCCCGCGCCCTCCAAGAGGAGGAGCTCCGCGCCCGGGATCCGATCGGCGAGCACCCTCGCGTTCTCCACCGAGACCAGACGATCCTCGGTGCCGTGCAAGATCATCGTCGGCACCCCGAGCTCGGGAAGTCGCTCGTACGCGTCGAATCCCTGCATCGCTTCCCACTGCCGTCGGCCCGCGTGCGGCTTTTGCGGGCTCTGGCTCCCCACCAGGATGTCCTCGGCGACGTGGTCGGGGTGCTCCTCCGCGAACCCGGGTGAGTAGAGCGCCAGATACGGCTTGTCCTTGGGCACCTTCGCCTCCGACCGTACGACGTGCTTCCCGCCCGCGTGCGTGCAGGCGAGCACGAGCGATCGGACGCGGCCCGGATGCGCGAGCGCGAGCTCCTGGGTCACCATGCCCCCGAACGATTGGCCGTACATGTGGACGCTCGCGAGCCCCAGCTCGTCGAGGAGCGCGACGGTGTCATCGACGAACGTGGCCATCGTCATGGGCTCGTCCGGCGCGTCCGAGCGGCCATTCCCCCGGAAGTCGTAAGCGACCACGAAGAGCTCTGCGGCCAGGTGCCGGATGTTCCTGCGCCATCCCGGGATGTCGCCGCCGAGGCCCTCCAGCAGCACCAGGGGCTCGGCGCCGGCAGGACCGTGGGTCTCGTAATAGAGCCGGCAACCGTCGGGGCGGTGGAGCCGGCTCACACGGGGCGGCGAGGCGCGGGGTTAGACCGGCGCCGCCTTCGACGCCGAGCGAAGCCGCCCGGCGACCGACTCGAGCGTCTTGATCGCGATCGTCGGATGCTCCTGGAGGAGGCCGCGGAACACCCAGCCGGTGATGCCGAGGAGCTTGAGCGGCGTGGTCGCGGTGACGGTGGCGGTGCGCGGTCCGCCGTCGAGCAGCGCGACCTCGCCGAAGAAGTCGCCCGCGCCCAGCTTCGCCTTGGTCTTGCCCCCGATCGTGACCTTCGCCGATCCCTGGAGGATGAGGAAGAACCCGATGCCGCGCTCGCCCTCGCGCGCGATCACGGTTCCCTCCGGGTGCCGCACCTCCTTCGCCGCGCGGGCGATGAGCGAGAGCTCCCGCTTGGAGCAACCGGAGAATATGGGCACCTTCGCAAGCTGCGCTGCGGTCTCGTTGAGCCCCACCCTAGACCTCCTCTCGCGGCCGCGGCGTATGGGACACATCCGCCCCGCGCCTCACCCGCCGCAGGCGGATTCTAACCATGCCGGCCGTGATGGGAAACCGAGGCGGCCTACGCGAGCCTCGAGAGGAAGAAGGCGAACGCGAACCCGAGCACCGTGATAAGTCCGACGACGCTTCCTCCGTGGTGGAATGCCTCCGGCATCATCGTGTCGGCAAGCATCGTGAGGATCGCACCGGCGGCGAAGGACTGGATGCTCGCGATCACGTTCTCCGAGGCGCCGCCCAGCAACGCGTGACCGGCCGCCGCCGCGACCGCGGAGATGAGCATGACCCCCGTCCAGAGGCCCAGCACGTACCGGGTGGAGTGACCCGCCTTCCGAAGACCGGTCGCGGCGGAGAGCGATTCGGGCACGTTCGACAGGAACACCGCGATCACGATCGGCACGGCCACCGATCCGCCCTCAATGAGGCTGATGCCGATCGCGATCGATTCCGGGATGCCGTCCATCACGGAACCGATCACGATCGCGAGAGCCGTCCCCTCCTCCTGCTGTCCGCCGGAGCGTTTGCGGTCGTTCCCGCCGCGGCGATCGACGACCCAGTCCGCGGCGAAGAAGGCCACCGATCCGGCCGCGAGGCCGACGGCGACCGCGTCGAGCCCGGCTCGGTGGAAGGCCTCCTCGGTCAGATCGAACGAGACCGCGCTGATGAGCGCGCCGGACCCGAAGGCCATGACGATCCCGATGACGCGCTGGGAGGCGCGCACCGCGAGCCCGATGACCGCTCCGAGCAGCAGCGCGAAGCCGCCCATGAGCCCCCATAAGCCGGCCTCCAACACGCGCCTATCTTGGCCGCCGGGAGGTCCGGATGCGAGAACGGGGCGTCCATCCGGACGCCCCGTTCCGCCTCGTCGCGGGGACAGGATTTGAACCTGTGACCTCTGGGTTATGAGCCCAGCGAGCTACCGGACTGCTCCACCCCGCAGACCGATGCTAGCAGCGAGCCCCAGCCGCGCCAACGCGGTGGGGCCGTGTGCACCACGGCCGGGGGCCGCGTATCG
>JBQTIP010000121.1:0-12022 GCA_052388025.1 Actinomycetota bacterium | reverse complement strand
GCGGGTGAGCGACCGGACCGCCTTCTTCACTGTAGAGGTCTCGGACAACGGCCAGCGAACCGGGATCGTCGTTGAGTACGACCGCACCGAGGTGATCTTCACAAACCCGTCGGACAAGCGAACGGAGGACTACGTGACGGGAAGGTTCGGCTGATGGGCCGCGTCCATTTCCACGAGGAGCTTGAGGCCCTCGAGCTGGACATCCTGGCCATGGGCGAGCTCGCCGAGCGGGCAGTGGGCAAGGCGGTCGATGCCCTTGCCACCCGGAACGACGCCGAGGCCGACGAAGTGATCGCCGGCGACGACGAGATCGACGAGAAGTACCTGTCGGTCGAGGCGCGGACCCTTCAGCTGCTCGCCCTGCAGACGCCGGTCGCGACGGACCTCCGGTTGATCTCGGCCATCCTCCACATCAACCTCCACCTGGAGCGGGTCGGGGACATGGCCGTGAACATCGCCAAGATCTACAAGTCGATCCGCGAGCTTCCCGGCAGCCAGACGGTCCTGTCGCAGATCGGAGAGATGAGCGATGTGGTCCGGCCGATGATCCGCACCGCCATGGAGGCGTTCGGCCGGCGCGATCTCGAGCTATGTCTGAGGCTGCCGGAGATGGACGACCCGGTCGACCGGTTGAATCTCGGCATGTACAAGGAGGTCGCAGCGCTGGCCGCCGATCCCGCGATGCTCGACTGGGGCCTGCGGATGAACGTCGTGGCCCGGCAGCTCGAGCGGGTGGGCGATCACGCGGTCGACATCGGGGAGCAGGTCGGGTTCCTGCTGACGGGGGAGTTCAGGGAGTTCACCGACGCCTCGCACCCGGTCGAGGCCAGGCCGGATGCTGGCTGAGGCCGCCGCGCGGATCCTCATCGTCGAGGACGAGGAGGCGCTCGCCGACTCGGTCCGCTACAACCTCGAGCGGGAGGGCTACCGGGTCGCCGTCGCTCCGAACGGCCGCAGCGCCCTCGAGAAGTTCAGGGCCGAGACGCCCGCGCTCGTGATCCTCGACCTCATGCTCCCCGAGCTGTCCGGCCTCGACGTCTGCCGGGCGATCCGCGCCGAGTCCGACGTCCCCATCATCATGGTGACCGCCAAGGACTCCGAGGCCGACAAGGTCATCGGCCTCGAGCTCGGGGCGGACGACTACGTCACGAAGCCTTTCTCCGTGCGCGAGCTGATCTCGCGTGTGCGAGCCAACCTTCGCCGGTCTTGTGCTCCCTCCGCCTCGGAGGGCGAGGAGTTCTTGCGCGGCGGTCCCGTGGAGATGGACGTGAGCCGACACGAGGTCCGGGTAGGGGGCGAGCTCGTCCCCTTCCCCCCCAAAGAGTTCGAGCTGCTCGAGGCTTTCCTTCGCCGCAAGGGACGGCTGCTCACCCGGGAGTTCCTCATCGAGGAGGTCTGGGGGGCCGACTACTTCGGAGACACGAAGACCCTGGACGTCCACGTGAAACGCCTTCGTCGCAAGATCGAGGAGGACCCGCACCGCCCCGCTCATGTGGTCACGGTCCGGGGCCTGGGGTACAAGTTCGTCGACAAGCCCTGACGGAAGCGCCGGGCTCCCCCCCGCCCGGCCGGTTTGTCCTTCCAGCCCGCGTGGTGTATCAAACGCCGCGGGAGAGCGGAGGGGGAGACCGAGTGCGGAACCTGCGATTCCGACTGGTTCCACGAGACGAGAGCTTCTTCGAGCTGTTCGTTCGACAGGCCACCAACATCGAGAAGGCGGCCGACGCCCTACATGACCTGGTGTCCGCTTATCACGACACCGCGAGGAAGGCCGAGCGACTCCGAGACCTGGAGCACGAGGGCGACGAGATCACCCACGAGATCATGCGGCGGCTCAACACCGTGTTCGTCACGCCGCTTGATCACGACGACATCCACAAGCTGACCTCCACCCTCGACGACGTCCTCGACCACATGGAGGCGGCCGCAGACCTCTTCGTCCTCCATAAGATCGAGAGTCCTCTTCCCGAGATGAAGGCCCAGGCGGACGTGATCGTTCGGGCGACGCGGGCGACCCGCGAGGGCCTCGCGACCCTTCCGAAATACGCGCAGCTCTCCGAGTACTGGGTGGAGATCAACCGCCTGGAGAACGAGGGCGATCGCATCTATCGCCGTGCGGTCGCCGACCTGTTCGGGGGCGACTACAAGGCCATGGACGTGCTGAAGTGGAAGGACATCATCGATGAGCTCGAGGCCGCCATCGACCGGATCGAGGACGTGGCCGACTGCCTCGAGGCCATCGCGCTGAAGCACGCCTGATGCCGCTTTGGGTCGTCCTTCTCCTAGCCTACGGGTTCGAGTTCGCCAACGGTTGGACCGACGCGCCCAACTCCATCGCGACGGTCGTCTCCACGAGGGTCCTTCGCCCTCACCACGCGGTGATCATGGCCGGCGTCTTGAACCTCGTCGGCGCCCTCAGCGGGACAGCTGTGGCCAAGACCATCGCCTCCGGGATAGTCGACTCTGACTTGGTGACGCTGGAGACGGTGGCCGCCGCGGTCCTCGCGGCCACGCTTTGGGCGCTCGGCGCTCAGTACTTCGGGCTCCCCTCGAGCGAGTCGCATGCCCTGGTGGCGGGCCTGCTTGGGGCCGGGTTCGCAGCCGGTGGGATCCATGGCCTGGAGTGGGAGGGGACCAGGAAGTCCCTGATCGGGCTGGTCACGTCGCCCGTGGGCGGGTTCCTCATCGGGCTCGTGCTCATGGTGCTGATCTACCGGATCTTCTCGCGGGTGCGCCGGTCGACGGTCCGCAAGGTCTTCGGCAAGGCCCAGATCCTTTCGGCCGCGTTCATGGCATTCAGCCACGGCACGAACGATGCGCAGAAGACCATGGGGATCATCACGCTGGCCATACTCCTCAATGAAGCGGGGGCCGGGGGGCGAGTTCCGTCGGAGTTCGACATCCCGGTTTGGGTGATCGTTTCTGCGGCCGTCGTCATGGGCCTCGGGACGATGATCGGGGGGTGGCGGGTGGTCCGTACGCTCGGTCTCCGGATCACCAGGCTCGAGCCAGTCCAGGGCTTCGCGGCGGAGACGGGAGCCGCCGCCGTGATCACGGGAGCAGCTCAGCTCGGGATCCCCGTCTCGACCACGCACGCCATCGGGTCGGCGATCATGGGTGTGGGGGCCACCAAGCGATTCTCGGCTGTTCGCTGGGGCGTCGCCGGGCAGGTCGTAACGGCATGGATCCTCACCTGGCCCTCGTGCGCCCTCCTGGGCTTCCTGCTCGGCAAGGTCTTCTCGGCGATCCTGTAGCCTGATGGGAGGCGCCTCAGGGGCCGAGCCCGCTCCGTGAGTCCGCCGGGCGCATCGAGCTGGCGATCTGGCCCACCTTCACGAAGCCCAGGCGCTCGTACAGCGAGATGGGACCGCCGTCCGACTCCG
This sequence comes from Actinomycetota bacterium, assembly GCA_052388025.1. GTDB lineage: Bacteria > Actinomycetota > UBA4738 > UBA4738 > HRBIN12 > JBQTIP01. The sequence continues at coordinate 8,639 of JBQTIP010000121.1, read as the reverse complement.
CGAGCAGGTACAGGTGGCCCGCTCCCGTCCGGGTGAACTCCTCCACGATGCGGTTCACGATGGCGCTCGCGTAGCCCCTACCCCGCGCCTCCGGGAACGTGACGACGTGGTCGATGTACCCCACCTCCGCGAGCACCAGGAACGAGCCGAACGCCACCATGCGGCCGTCCTCCCGGACCGTTAGACAGCGCCTTCCGGCCGGGAGGACCGTCTCCCGCTCGAAGCGCAGGATCGGGTCGAGATCCGAGGCCTCGGTGACGCCGAACTCACGCATGGAGTCGCGGTGCCGCTGCCAGAAGGCGTCGTCGAACTCCCGGATCTCCTCGACCGCGACCTCGCCCGTGCGGGGCGCGCCGTCGCCCCGGTATTCCATTGCTGTATCCCATGACAGGCGGTCGCCGCGGGCGCCCAGCTCCGCGACCAGTCCCGTGAGCTCCTCCGGGTAGAACAGGACGATGTGGACGCGCGTCGCCCGGCTCCAATCGAGGGCCGGCAGGAGAACGCTCTCCACCTCGGCCAGGGTGAGGTCGGGGCCTGCGGTCTCCACCCGGGCGTAGTTCACGTCCTCGATCGTAGGGAAGCGCGGGTCGGCGACGACCGCCCCCCACCAGGTGGGTTCGACGCGCTCCGCCCGGTCGTCGAACGCTCGCCAGAACCGCAGCAACGGCTCGAGATCGGTCACGGGCGAGCAGTCTACCCAGGCCCTGCGCTGCGGTAGGCTCCGGAAGATGATCACGTGCCGTCTGTATCAGGACGGAAAGCTGAAGGAAGAGGCGTTCGGCCCCGCCTCAATCAGCGACCTCCTCGAAGACGAGCGCGCCCGGGTGTGGCTCGACATCGACGAGCCGACCGAGGCCGATCTCGCCATGATCCAGGAGGAATTCGGCCTGCATCCCCTGGCCATCGAGGATGCCCGCCACCGCGGACAGCGGCCCAAGGTCGACGTGTACGAGGGCTACTTCCACGTGGTGGTCTACGCCCTCTCCCTCGACGATGAGGACGAGCTCGTCGAGGGCGAGATCCACGCCTTCGCCGGGAAGGCCTTCCTGATCACCCTCCGCTACGCACCGGTCTTCGACCTCAAGGGGGTCATCGAGCGCGGGGACCGCCAGCCCGAGCTGACCTCGGAGGGCGGCGGCTTCCTGCTCTACGCGCTGCTCGACGAGGTGGTCGACGACTACTTCTCGATCGTGGACCGGCTCGAGGACCGGGGGGAGCAGATCGAGGACCGGGTGTTCGCGCCCGCGCCGGACGCCGACGTCCAGCAGGACATCTTCAGGCTGAAGCGCGAGGTGGTCGCGTTCCGGCGGCTCGTGATCCCACTGCGGGAGGTGCTCGACCTCGTCCAGGAGCAGCCCGGGTTCGTGACCCAAGCCCTCGGGCCCTACTACCGGGATGTCGCCGACCACGTGATCCGAGTGATGGAGTTCGTGGACAACGTCCGGGAGCTGCTCACGGCCGCGCTCGAAGCGCAGCTCTCGCAGGTGTCCAACCGCCTCAACCAGGTGATGCGGAGCGTGACGTCGTGGGGCGCCATCATCCTCGTCCCAACGCTCGTCGCCGGGATCTACGGGATGAACTTCGAGAACATGCCGGAGCTCGGCTGGCTGCTGGGCTATCCGTTCGCGCTGGCGCTCATGGGCCTCTCGGCGTTCGTGTTGTACCGCGTGTTCAAGAGGCGCGACTGGCTCTAGCCGTGTGCCGCTCCTTGAAGGTCCTGTGCGTCGCCGACGACCGCGATGCGCTGGTCGCATTGAAGCTGGCGGCGGTGAGCGCGGAGTGGGAGCTCGCGCCGGGCGCCACGTCCGAGGAGGAGGCTCTCTCGCAGCTCGAGGTGGAGCGCCCGCACGTGATGGTGGTGTTCGGGGCGTTCGCGGGCCTGATCCGGAGGGCCCGGGAGAGCTTCCCGGGGCTCCGGATCGTGAGCGATCGGGACGCGCCCGGGGCCGATTGCGTGGCGGCCTCTCTGGAGGAGGTCCGGGGCGCCGTCAAGGACGTGCCCCGCCCGGGCGGTCCCGTTCGCTAGGGCTACCTCACGCGCACGACCAGGGATCCCAGCCGCCGGCGTGTGCCATCCGGATCGAGACGATGATGTTGGCCCTGCCGTTCAGGGCCGGCCAGCCCTTGAATCCGTATGCATTCGCCCTGCCGGGCCAGTAGGTCACGCGTTGCTGGAAGAGGCCGGCGTTGCCGTTGGCGGAGGCCTTGGGGTGAAACGCCGACTCGCAGCCGGCCACGTCGAGGGCCTTGTCGGGCCCTCCCGGGACCTTCCAGCGGCGGGCTGCGCACTTGATGAGCTGCTTCACGTGCCACTGCCCCTGGCTCCAGTCGATGTCGCAGATCTTGGGCGACACGTCGGGCTCGGGGTACGCTCCGGCCGTCGTGGCGGCCACGAGGGCCAGGAGCGCCGCGATCACGAGCGCCACCGGAATGAGGTGGCGCTTCTTCTCGAGTCGTTCCATATGGGGTTTCACCCCCGCGGTGAACCGAGGCTGGCGGCTGGTCCTCGAGGCCGGGCCTTGGCCCGCCCGTCCCGCGGTAGGTCGTGGGTGCTGGATCACCTCCTCGTATGACTCGTCCTCATCTGACCTGGTCGTCCATCATTCCCAGCTGTCCCGGCTACCAATCGCGCGCGTGCGCCAGCTACTCAGGCATGGCGGAAGCCGCACGCTGGCGAGAGGGAGGGTGGGACGATGGGTCCGATGAACGCTCCAAACCCTACCAGGGGGGTCTGACAAACGACGATCATGCGATTCGACAGCCGTCCGGAGGGCCTGGGGCTCAGAGGGCAGGCCCCGGGTACCATGGAGCCGTGCCGAAGAAGGTCTTGCTCGCCGCCCCACGCGGATACTGCGCGGGGGTGGAGCGCGCGGTCGACGCGGTCGAGCGGGCGCTCGCCAAGCACGGAGCGCCGGTCTACGTGCGGAAGCAGATCGTCCACAACCTGCACGTGGTCCGGGACCTAGAGGCGAAGGGGGCCATCTTCGTCGAGGAGGAGACGGAGGTTCCCAAAGGAGCCGTGGTGGTGCTCTCCGCGCACGGCGTGGCCCCAGAGGTCTACGCAAGCGCGGAAGCCCGCGAGCTAACCGTGATCGACGCCACGTGCCCGCTCGTGACCAAGGTGCACCTGGAGGCACGGCGCTTCGCCGGCGAGGGCCAGACCATCATCCTCATCGGGCACCAGGGGCACGAGGAAGTGGTTGGGACCACCGGCCAGGCCCCGGAACGGACGATCCTGGTGCAGAGCCCCGAGGAGGCCCGTCTGGTCGAGGTCCCCGATCCGGAGGGCGTCTCGTACCTGACCCAGACAACCCTCTCCGTGGACGAGACCAACGAGATCATCGAGGTGCTTCGGAAGCGATTCCCCGCGATCCAGGGACCGCCCAGGGACGACATCTGCTACGCCACCCAGAATCGCCAGGACGCGGTCAAGGAGATAGCCCGCCGCTCCGATGTCGTCCTCGTTATCGGCTCGGACAACTCATCCAACTCGAACCGGTTGGCGGAGGTCTCCCGGGAGCTGGGGACCCCCGCCTACCTGGTGGACGACGAAACCGAGGTCGATCCGGCCTGGCTCGACGGGGCCGAGGTCGTCGGTCTGACGTCCGGCGCCTCCGCGCCGGAATGGCTGGTGGAGCGCATGGTCGGCTACCTCGAGGAACAGGGGGCTACGGAAGTTGAGGAGATCCTGCTGACGGAGGAGAACGTGCGGTTCTCCCTGCCGGCCGGCGTCCGGGACGTCCCCGTCCGCTCGAGCTGAGACCCGGTTACTCCTCCTCCATCATGGACACGGGGACGGCCACGGCCGTGTTGGTCGACTCCACGCCGGGGATCGCGTGGATGACCTCCAGGATCACCGGGCTCGCCTGCTCCCACGGGAGTGGGATCTCAGCGATCACGTCGTAGTGTCCCGCCACGACCGCGACCCCGCTGATGTCCTCCAGCTCGGCGAGGGCCTCGACGATGCTCGCGACGGATCCGACGGCGGCGGTCATGTGCACGAAGCAGGCCTGGCCCTGCCGGTGCATCGGGATGGTGGGCATCGCCCAGCCACCGCCGTGGATGCCGATCGTCTCCAGTGGCACCACCGGGCAGGTGTACGTGCGGGTGACGCCCTCGATCGGGTGGATCTCGCGAAGGACCGTGCGGCCGATCGCTTCCAGGTCCGCGCCCTCGACCGCCACCATGATGTCCCAGTCGCCGACCACAGAGACGGCGTGGCGAACCCCGTGCTTGCCGGTCAGCTCGATGAGGACGTCCTCGACCCTGCCCGGCTCGGCGCGCAGGTAGACGTATGCGTCCACGTTCGAAGGCTAGGTGAGCCGGAGGCGGCGCACAAGAGGACTTCGGGGTCCGCTCAGAGGGTCTCGGTCGCCCTCGCGGGGACCCGGCACAGAGCGTCGAGCTGCTCGCGGCCTTCCTCCGGCCCGATCGCGACGATCCGGTCGCCCGCCTCGAGCACGAGCTGAGCCCGCGGGCGGTAGATCCATCTCCTGCCGCGTTGCACCGCAAGCACGAACATGCCGGTCTCGGTCTCAAGCTGCAGCTCCTTGATCGAGACGCCGTCGGCGGTCGATCCGGTCTCGACGACCGTCTCCGCGCCGGTCTCCTCGGTCTCTTCGAGCGCCATCTGGATGACCGGATGAAGCCCCTCGCCCCGTTCCACGTACCAGGTCATGTCGCGGGCGGCGTCGCAGATAGTCTCGCTGGCCGACGCCAGCCGAAGCAGCCCTCGAAGCTCGTCCGGGTTTCGGGCTTCCGGCGCTGCGCGCAGCACCCACGACTCCAGCTCGTCGTGAAGGATGTCGCTTCGGGCCTCGAGCGTCGCCACCTCGGCGGCGAGGGCCCGGTCGTTGAAGAGCAAAGAGGAGTACGCGAGCCCCACCGCCGCCTCGGCCGAGTTCTTCATCTCGACGAGGATGTCGACCGCCCGGTCGAGCTCGGACATCGGCGGTCCCTCGGACTCGGGGCTCGGCGGGAGCTGGGGAGCGCCGGCCAGCTCCCGTATCAAGTTGGCGCCGTCCTCTGGTCCGTGGAACAGCAGTACGTCCCCCTCCGCGACGATGCTCTCGGGTCCGGGATCGAACTCCCAGTCAGTGCCCCGGCGGATCGCGAGGAGCCACATGCCCGTCTCGGTGGGGAGCGACAGGTCGCGGAGGCTGGTTCCGACCGCGGTGGCGCCTTCCCGGACCTTTACTCGACCCGCGGTCTCGTCGGCGTGCCGTAGGTCGGCCCTGAGCGCGTCGGGGATGCCGAGGTTGACCTCGACGACCCTAGCGATGTCGGAGGCGGCGCCGCCGATCTTGTCGATGGCGTTGGCGATCCAGAGCACGCTCTCGAGCGCCTCCGCGTCCTCGGGGCTCCGGGCGGCGAGCATCGCGATCGTTCGCAGCCGCCGGAGGTGACCATCCATGCGCTCCTCCAGCTTCTCGACCTCGCCGGCCAGCTCGACGTCGTTGAAGAACACGGCGGCATAGGCCAGGTCGATGAGCAGCTCCGAGGCGTCCTTGGCTTCGACGAGGAGCTCTTTGACGTTCTTGGGTTGATCATCCATGGATGGCTGCCCCCAATATTGACATAGCGAACAGGACACAGGCGACGCCCGAGAGGTCCATGACGCTCGTGATGATGGGGACGCCATGGTTGTCGGGATCGAGGCCGAACCGGGACGTGATGATCGCCAGGTAGTAGCCGACCACGATCGTGATGGCCATCGCCATCAAGCCGGCGAGCAGGGCGCCGCCGATCATCACACCCGCGCCCGGGTGGGCGAGGCCGGCGAGCCGGGACAACCCGAGCGCGACGGTCCCGATCAGCGTGAAGACCACCATGCCGAACCCGACCACAAGCGATACGTCCACGAGCGCGGGCGGCTCCGGCCTTCCTCGGGGAGAGATGACGCCGAGCTGGAGCTTCGACGACAGGCGAGACGACAGGATTCCGCCCAGGGCTCCGGCTTGCGAGACGAACGGCGGAATCAGGACGAGGATGCCCGGGAAGACCGCGAAGCCGGCGCTCCGTGACTCCAGCAGCGTCCCCGCAAGGATGTCCAGGAGCGGTGTGAGCAGGATCACGGGAGTCATCTCCAGCAGGATGCGCCTGACCCCCTTGAGATCGGTCATAGCGCCCCTCACGGTCGCGTACAGGCAGACGGCCAAGCAGAGGCCGGCCGACACGCCGTTCACCACGTCGTTCTTGACGAGGAGCGTCGCCAGAAACAACGTCGGCAGCGTCGCCATGTCGCCGAGCGCCGTGACCATAGGCGTAGCCACGGCATCGAGATCGTAGCCCCGTCGGTACGACAGGACGGACAAGCCCACCGTCACGAGCAGGATGAGGGCCGAGCCGAGGGCGCCGCCGACGACCGAGATCGTCACGAGCTCCCAGAAGGAGATGGCCGATTCCCCGAAAGCCGCGGCCGCGAGGCTCGCCAGCGCGGCGAGGTAGAGCGACGACGAGAACGTGCTGATGATGCCGACGTAGACGTTCCCGTACAGGATGCCGGCGCGATCGAAGGTCACTTCGAACAGGCCGGCGTGGGTGCTGGTCCCCAGGCGCGCCCCGATCGCGCCGAAGATGGTGCCACGCATGCCGACGGAGGCCGGGATGAGGATCAGCAGCCCGGGGAGCGCTTCGAGGGTGCCGGTGATCGAGCCGAGCGTCAGGGCGGCGACGAACCCCGCCGCGGTGCTGAGAAGGAGCGCGACGAAGCCCTGGCGAAGCGTGCGCTGCTCAGCTCGCCAGTAGCCCCAAAGGCGCCGGGCGCGACGTGGGAACGCCATGGCCATAACGGAACGCTCATCGCTTCCTTCTCGCTCAACGGATGCCTCGTGGGCCCGGGGAGGGGCCATGGCAGTATGCGCCGCTGAAGCGTTGCGGGGCAACCCCTCAGTCGGGGACCCAGTCCCGGGTCAGGAACAGCCAGAAGGCGAGCCCCGCGTAACGTCCGTACCGGAGGAACCGTCGCTCGATGGCGGCGTCCGAGACCGTCTTGCGGCCGACCAGACGCGCGTACTTCGGCCGGGTCCACGAGTCGAAGATCAGCCGGGAGTACCGCCCGATCGTCATCATGATGTGGGCCGCCGCGTAGGGGCCCACGCCGGGGAGCGCGAGCAGTCGGGCGGCCACTTCCTCGTCGCTCATGTCCTCCGGCGACGCGCGCCCGAGCCTCTCGAGGTTGACGGCGCCCTCCGAGACCGAACGGGCGAGCTTGATCAAGTAGGCGCCGCGATAGCCGGCCCGTGCCACGCCGCGGTAGAAGTCCTCTCCCGCCTCCGCCATCGCGACGGGGGTGGGAAAGGCGCGCCCGAGGGCCCCGGTCTCCGGCGCCCCCGGCGCCCGCTCGCCGAGGTGCTCGACCAGGGCGGCCACCATCCGCTCGGTAGCCGACCACGCGCAGTTAGTCGTGCAGACGGTCTTCACGACGTCCTCGAAGACGCTCGGACTCTGGATCATGCGCCCGGCACCCGCCGTCACCCACGCGAGGCGGGGATCGCCGGCCGCAAGGTCGTAGAAGCCCGAGAGGTCCTCGTCGAGCCGGAGTACGTGCCGCACGGTGGCGAGCAGACCGTTGCGTGCCCGCGGCCCTAGCCCAGAGCGCGAGACCTCGACCAGGCCTCGCCCGGGCCCGCCGCTCGCGATCCGAACGGTCCGGGGTCGTCCGCCGGCGACCGGCAGGGTGATCTCCAGCGAACGGGTCGCTTCGTCCGAGCGCATCGGTGGCAGATCCACGAACCCATGGGAGCTGAGTGTTCGCCAAAGGTCGACCGGCTCACCGCCCGCCCCGGTAAGTGGGAACTCGAGCGTAACGGGCATGCCTCCCTCGGCCGACGTCACGGGTTGACCGGCCACCGTAACCGATGGAGCCCCGACCGGGCGACCCTGCTCCTGTCTGGTCGGCCGCCCCTCCCGTTACCATCTCGTCCGATGATCGAGTTCACAGACTGGGCGATCGACATTCTCACGCGAACCCACCAGGCGGCGCGAAGGCTCAACCCGGAGGCCACCGTCCGGCTGTCCCGCAAGGGCGACGGCGTCGAGTTCGCTCTCACCGACGAGCGTCAGGACGGCGATCGACTGGTGGAACGCGACGGGTTCGCGCTGCTCGTGGAGGAGGGCCTGGACGGCCTCGTCGACGTCGTCGAGCCTCACGACCAGCTCGTGCTTCGCCCGCCCGACGGCGGGCTAGACTGACCCGATGGCGGGGTCCGCGAAGCGCTCTCACGCGAATGCCCGGACCGGTCCCGGCGCCGGCCCGGTGATGCTGATCGGCGGCGCCGAGGACAAGTCCAAGAAGAAGGTCATCCTCACCCGCTTCGCGGAGCTCGCCGGGGGCGAGGACGGCCACATCGTGCTCGTGAGCACGGCTTCGACGCTCGGTGACCAGGCGACGGACTTCTACCGCGAGCTGTTCCTGGGGCTCGGCGTCGGCGAGCATCTGCTCACGCGACCGTCGCCCCGGGAGCATCGCGTCGAGCAGCGCCGCGATCTCGTTCCCTAGCGCCTCGGCGGCGCCGCGGCGCCGCCACGGGTAGGCCACCCCGATCTGATCCGGCTCCCCGCCCGGTCGGGCCCGGACGGCGAGGCGTATCCCGGTCGCCTCCGCCAGCCGCCGGGTCTCATGCATGGCGACCCTCGAG
>JBQTIP010000120.1:0-4015 GCA_052388025.1 Actinomycetota bacterium | reverse complement strand
AACGAGATCAATCCGAGGTTCCCGAACTTCGCCGGCGAGTTCGTCCGGATCCGCCCGAGGCGAATCGTGAGCTGGGGCCTCGACCAGGACGCGACATCGGCGGAGAGCTTCCGGCCGAACGCGCGATCCGTGCGATAACCCTGCCCCTCAGCGGTGCAGCACCTTGAGTGCCCAGGTCCCCCACTCGTAGCTATGGCCGATCGTGCCGAGGAGGCTCAGCAGGTGCTCCAGGGCGCGCGCGTTCGCGAGCGAGCCGCAGTCGACTGGGTCGTAGCCCATGTCGCGTGCGAGCTCGGCGACGGCCTGCTTCGCCTGAGCGTCGTCCCCCGCCAGGAACACCGCCGCCGCCTGCCCCCCGAAGTCCGGGCTCTCGTTCACGACCCGCGAGAAGATCGTGTTCCACCCCTTGATTACGCGGGCGCCGGGGACCTGCCCCTGGATCAGCTCGGCGTCGGAAGTGCCTTCGTGCAGCCGGATCTTCCCCTCGACGTAGGGATTCGTCACGTCGACGAGGACCTTCCCCGTCAGGTCGCCTAGCTGCGGCAGCGTCTCCTCGACGCTCACCCACGGGACGGTCAGGAACACCACATCGGCGTCCTTCGCCACGTCGGCGTAGCTGCCGCCCCGGGCCGCGCCGAGCTCCTTCGCAAGCGCCGCCCCACGCTCCGGATCGCGCGAGCCGATCGCCACGTGGTGCTTACCCACCAGCGCCCGGGCGAAGCCGCCGCCCATCGAACCCGCACCGATGATCGCTACGTTCACTGTCACCCTCCTCCGCTGAATGCGCGTCTAGAAACAAATCCTGGGGGCGGGAACATTCCACGGAGACCGAATCCAGCAGCGTTGACAGCCGTATCGTGTCGGCATGCCGAGCCGCAAGGAGATCCTGGAGGTCGCCGGCCGGGAGGTGACGGTCACCAACCCGGACAAGGTCTTCTTCCCGCGCACCGGGCACACGAAGCTCGATCTCGTTCGTTATTACCTGGCGGTGGCCGACGGCGCGCTCCGAGGGGTGGCGGGCCGGCCGATGGCACTGAAGCGGTACGTGAACGGGGCCGAGGGTGAGTTCTTCTTCCAGAAGCGGGCGCCCACGTCGCGGCCCGAGTGGGTAGAGACCGTCGAGCTCGCCTTCCCTTCCGGCCGGACCGCCCACGAGATCGTCGTCCGGGACGCGGCGCAACTGGCCTGGGTCGTCAACCTCGGCTGCATCGACTTGAATCCGCATCCGGTTCGCGCGACGGACCTGGACCACCCCGACGAGCTCAGGATCGACCTCGATCCCGTCCCCGGGGTGACCTGGTCGCAGATCCGAGACGTCGCTCTCGTGACGAGGGAGGCCCTCGAGGACATGGGGCTGGTGGCGTGGCCGAAGACGTCGGGCTCCCGCGGTTTCCACGTCTACTGTCGGATCGAGCCGCGGTGGACGTTCCCGGAGATCCGCCGAGCCGCCCTGGCCCTCGCCCGCGAGGTCGAGCGCCGCGAACCCGACCTGGCCACGAGCAAGTGGTGGAAGGAGGAGCGCCACGGCGTGTTCCTGGACTACAACCAGAACGCGAAGGACCGGACGGTCGCGTCGGCCTACTCGATCAGACCGACCCCCGATGCAAGGGTGTCCGCACCGCTCGCGTGGGATGAGGTCCCCGACTGCGAGCCCGAGGCCTTCACGATCGACACGGTGCCCGAGCGGTTCGCGCGGATCGGCGATCCGTTCGAAGGGATCGACGAGTCCCCGGGCTCCCTGGACGCGCTGCTCGAGCTTGCGGCCGAGCACGAGTCCGCCGGGTTCGGTGACGCGCCGTGGCCTCCCCACTTCGCGAAGCAGGCCGGTGAGCCTCCACGAGTCCAGCCCTCGAAGCGGCGGAGAAAGGCACCCCCTGCACGCGAGGGGATCGTGCCGCTCCCGGCTCCGGGCAAGGCCACCGGTCCCACCGGGCGGCGCCGAACAACGGCCCCCCTGATCGAGATCGCGCGGGCCGCCACACAGGCGGAGGCATTGCACGGTCTCGAGCGCTGGAAGGCGCGGCACCCCGACGCCGCCTCGCATCTCGCCCCCGCCGATGTGCTGGTCGACTCGATGCGAGGTCGAAGCACCACCTGGACGCGAATCCGGATCAACCTCCGGAACGTCCCTGAGAAGGAGCGCCCGCCCCAGGAGACACTCGAGGTCGACTACGACCCCTGGGAAGGGTACGAAGAGCCGGAGCCTGATGTGCCGGCCGGCTCGAGGTAGCGGGGAACCCACCCTGCGTTACTACAGGTACCTGGCACCGGCCATCGCAACCACCGCGACCGTCAAGGAGCACAGGACAACCTTGCGGGGCCGCCGCCATACGTCGCTGCAGGCCTTGCAGCTCCTGGGCCTGCTCGGGCGTGGGCGAGCCGCCGGATCCGGCGATCGCCTGCCCGAGGGCCGCGATGGTCTTGACGGTCGGCCGGACGACCGAGAGCCCGATCGAGAACGAAGCGATGGCGGCCAGCCCGCCCACCGTGAAGGTCAGGCCGGAGGCCGAGGTGATCCACGCCGCCCGGAGCCCTGCGGACGAGCGCCAGTAGAGCAGGAGGCCGGCTGCCACGTTGAGCCCGGCCGCCCACAGCACGACGGTGGTCACACGTTTGCGGATCGGGAGGTGCAGCATGCACCGCCCGCCCTCCGGGCCGAGCATCGCGTGCCGAGGGCTGGATGAAGAGGAAGACCATCGCCGAGGCACCCACCCAGAACGCCCCGGCTAGGATGTGGACGATCCGCAGCACGATCACATAGGCGTCCATCGGCTCCTTCCTACGTCAGTTCTTGACTCAGCCGCTCTTCCCCCGCCAGGATCCGCCGCAGCACCGGCAGCACCAGCCGGTCCTTCTCGCGACCCGCCGCCTCCTTCGAGCGCACGACGTCGGCGAGCGAGGCCACGGCGATCTCGGCTCCGAGGATAACGAGGTGGACGGCGTCCCGGGCGAGATCCTCGTAGCCCGCCGTCCCGCTCGGTTTGAACGTGATGTCGAGTCGCCCGTGGTCGGTCACGAGGTTCCACACCCGGACCCGCGCGAGCGACTCCGGGTCGTGGCCGAAGGCGAGCCCCTCCGGCTCCGACGAGCTCCACACCCGGGCATGCAGTGCGCTGAGGGCGGCCGACAGGCGGTGCAGGTTCGTCCTGCTCTCCTCCGGCACGACGTCGAGGTCGGTGGTCACGTACGGAGACCCGTGGATCACGGCCGCGAACCCTCCGATCAGCACGAAGCGCAGGCTGTGCTCGTTCAGGACTCGCAGGATCTCTTCGGGCCGGAACTCAGGCTCGGACATCGGCGAGCGCCTTCCGCCCCGCGCGCGCGAAGCGGATAGCGGCCTGGTGCTGACGCACACGTGCCTCGGGATCGAGGGCGAGGTTCAAGCGGGCCACTGACCAGTCGGAATCGTCGATCTCGGCTAGGGACACGCGGAGGTCGAGGTCGCAGGCGCGGATGAGCCGGCGCACCTGGTCGAACGACGGCTCAGTCGCACCCGTCTCGACGCGGGCGATGGTCGGCTGTGTCGTGCCGGCCCGAGCCGCGAGCTGGCGCTGCGTCAGCCCCGCGCGCCGTCTCGCCTCTCGTACCAACAGTCCGGCGTCCATAGACGCGATGATAGCCGATCCGATGCCTGCCACGTATCATTCTCATACGAGGTGGGGATAGAACGTCGAAAGCACTGCTCGAACCGATGGGACGGCTCAGCGCTTGGGCGGCCTCTCCATCTCCCGCTCGAGCTCCTCGATCGTATCGGGCACGACTCTAGGTGCCGGGCGCCGGCGCCGGATCGCGACGGCGCCGGCCAGCCCAAGGAGCGCGATCGCGATGCCCGCCGCACCCCAGGAGTCGATCAGCGGCCCACGCGCGGGTTCCTCGGCGGGGGTCGCGGCGATCACAGCGGCGAGCTCCGCATCCAGTCGGTTCACCTCGCTCGACAGGCGCGACCGCTCCTGCTCGCTGGCGTCGAGCGCCACCTGAAGCTCATCCCCCTTGCGTCCCGCCTTCCGAACGTCGC
>JBQTIP010000119.1:0-3159 GCA_052388025.1 Actinomycetota bacterium | reverse complement strand
GGCCCCCGCGGCTGCTCGAGGTCCGGTCGTCGAGTGGGCGGTTCAGCGGGTGGCCGGTGCCGACGTGCGTTTCACGGCAGAGTCAAGCTCCGACTCCTGCCCCGCAGGAGGCCGAGCCCAACCACGTATGTGGGTTGCCTGCCCAGCACCACCCGAGTCGCGGTCCTGTCGTCAGCAGCTTCACGTCCTCATCGCCTCTCGAAGCCGGCCGATGGGTCCCGACAGCTTGTGCCGCCGGGCGAGGTTGTCAAGACGAACGTCGTCGCGGTCGCGCTGCCACGTCTCGACGAGCGCCTCGGTTCGGATCCGAGAGAGCTCGCGCATGATCGGGAGCTCTCCGGCCGCGGCACGGATCTTCGCGCGGAGCTGCGGCGCCCCCTTGATCGGCCGCCGCTCCGGAGACGGCCGAGCCGCGTCCTCGAGCATGGCCTCCAGGCTCGGATACGCGTCGACGAGCGCCCGCGCCGTCTTCTCCCCCACGCCGCGGACGCCTGGCAGGCCGTCGGACGGATCGCCTCGCAAGACGGCGAAGTCGAGGTAGCGGGAGGCCGGCACACCGAACCGCTCCAGCACACCGGCCTCGTCGAGCTCTCGCATGTCGGAGACCCCGCGGACGGTGAACAGGACGCGGACCGCGGGGTCGCGGACGAGCTGAATCAGGTCCCGGTCGCCTGTCACGATGTCGATCCGGTCGCCGCCGTCGGCCCCGGCGCAGATGGCGCCGATGGCGTCCTCCGCCTCCCAGCCCGGAACCTCCGCCTGCCGCATGCCGAATGCGTCCAGCACGTCGCGCAGGACGGGGAACTGCTCCGGCAGGCCGTCCGGATCCGGAGGGCGGTTCGCCTTGTACCCGTCGTAGAGCTCGACCCGGGGCACGGGACGCCAGTCCTGGTCGTACGCATGGACGACGTCGCCGGGCCTTCGCGACTGGATCAGGTTGGCGGTCCAGTCGAGGTAGCCGTGCAGCGCGTTCACCGGCCGCCCGTCCTGGCCCGTGATCGACGCCGGCAGCGCGAAGAACGCCCGGTACATCAGGCTCGAGACATCGAGCAGCAGCCGGTGCGTCACAGGCCGGCGATCGACCGCAGCGGCACGAGTTGGTGCGCCCGGAAGTCATGGCTCCTCATCCGCCCGCCCTCCATCTGACGCTGACGTCGCTTCCGGCGGGTCGGGGAACCCGGCGGACAGAGCGGCCCTCGTCAGAGTGCACCCAGAGAACAGTACTCGAAGAAATGTCCGCAGGTAGAAGGGCATGTCCTCCGTCTGAGTCGTCGGCACGCCAAGCTCCGCCGTGAGAGCTATCGGAGAGATGGGAGCCAGTGAGGGGTTCGATCCTCACGCGCCCTCGCCCCACAGCGACTACGCCCGAATGACGTCGATATCGGCCGGCGCCGGTACATCACGCTGAGCGATGGCAAAGGGTCGCTGCACTACTGGGGAGCGGCAGGCGGGCGTGGAGATACCGCGGAAGGAGGACTCCACGATGTTCGGGATCAGCCATCCTCTCCGTCGCTTCCTGCCCGGACGATCCCGAAGCCCGCTCGGGCGAGGAAGGTCGGCATCCCTCGAACGGCGTTCCGGTCCTGCTCTTTCGCGTCGTCCAACAGCTCGCTCCAGGGGACGAGGAAGCGGCTTCTCTTCCGGTGGATGTCCTTCTCAGTTCCGTACGTCCACCCGGCTGCCTCTCGCTCCCTCAGCCAACGATCGTGCTCCATCCGGGCCATGAGCTCCACGTCCTCAGTGGAGAAAACCACCGACGCGGCGTCCGGACCGGCGAGGGGTCGGATCTCACATCCGATGGCCGCCAGCTTCACGTCGAACGCCGGGCCTGATCGCGGTTGGATCCCCTGAGGGTCTCCGGGAGCTCGTCCCAGTCGACCATGGAGGGGTTCGTTTCGGGGTCTTTCCTGCTTCGCGTTGACGGCGCACGTAGTCCTCGTGGATGGCTCGGGCAAGGATCTCGGTGGTGTAGTCGGCCATCATGCCTGCCCCCGCTCGCGTCGACGGATGATGGCGAAGCCTGCCTTCGCCAGGAAATCGGACAGGCCTCGGACCTGTTCCCAGTCCCTGTCCTTGCCCCCAGGCTCCAGGTCCTTCCATAGGACCAATGACGGGTGAACCCTGAGGTGGTCGTCCCGTTGAGGCCCATATGTCCAGCCGGCATCTCGTTTCTCCTCGCGCCACCTTTCGTGCTCCATCTCCGCCATTTCCTCGATCTCGTCCTCCGAAAGGCGACGGTCTGCCCATCCCAGTCGAGATCGCTCAACCGCTTCAGATCGCACCCGACGGCGTCGAGCTTCGTGCGGATATGTCGGGCCGGCCGGCGATTCGCCTCCTTCTGGTCCTCTGACAGCTCCTCCCACTGCCGCAGGTTCGGGTTCTTCTCCGGGGTAATCCCTCGCGCCAGTTCCGTCCGCATCCAGGCCTCGTGGATCGGCCTGGCGAGGATTCCGGTATCCCAGTGGATGAGCACGTCCGGCCGGCACGTGCGCTCGAGGAGACGGAACTCATGCAGGTCAGCGCCGCCGGCCCGTCCATCTCCGGTCATCACCGCCTTGAGCTGGACCCGTTGCGTCGTGCGCACCTTGATGGGCACGCGCCTTCCGTCCAGTCTTTGAGCCACCGATAGTGATTCCGGAGCTTGCTCTGCTTCTCCTCCGGCTCCTTGTCGATGGCGGTGACCCGAAGCGGCCCGGCGGCAGGGCGGATGATCCCCCAGCTTCCCGCTGCGTGAACCACGAGGTTCGTGCCCATCTGCCCCAACCCCACCACGAGCAGGTGAGGCAACACCCCAGCCGCGGCGTCCACGAAGCCTGGATGCTCGTGGAGCATTGCGGGCGCCCCGCGCTCCGCGATGTCGAAGAAACGGCGCGGGAACCGGTCCTCGGCAGCCCCGGCGTCCGTCGACTCCCTGAGGCGGTCGCGCTGGACGACGTCGAGGATATGGACCAAGCCAGTGAGCGAACCTTTTTTCCCGACGGGAACCAGGTCCTGCGCGGCAAGCGCTACTTCCATGTTGATCGCATCGTCTCCCGAGAACGCGAACAGGTCGTTGGCCTCGTGGACACGGGCTTTCCTGAGCAGGGCGCGGTCGGCTGCATCGCCGACCAGGACGACGATGCCGTCGTCCCGACACTCGTCGATCGCGGGGTTTGCCGG
>JBQTIP010000118.1:0-3849 GCA_052388025.1 Actinomycetota bacterium | reverse complement strand
GCGAGCCTGTAGCCAATGTCCTCCGCCCGGAGGAACATGGGCAGAGCGAGGACGACCCCCATGGTGACGGCGACGACGCCGAACCAGAAGGCGGCGGGATGGTGGAAGGTGATTCCGCCACGGGTTTGGCTTCCCGGCTCGCGCTCCGCCATCACGGACCTCCTCCGTTCTCCGACTGCGCTGGCACATCACGCACGCGCGATCCGCCGACGCGCAGCCGATACTCTAGGTCAATTGAGAAGGAGGGGAAGCAGCCGGGGATCCAGCCCATCAGGGCGTCCAGCACCCGGTCCTGGACGGCGAGCGACTCGTACCCCTTGAGCCCGCCGCCCGGCAGGACCAGGAGCTCGTGGCGGTCGCGCTGCCCCGCCGGCAGCCGGTTCGCCATCGCCTCCAGCTGCCGGTCGATCGCCGAGCGGAAGGTGTAGTCCTCCTCGCTGTACAGGAACAGGAGGCGCGCGTGCCGGGTGGCCCGCACGAAGGCGTCGCGAGCCTCGGGTACGACGGTTCGCCCCAGGATCCGCCGGACCAGCGGGCGGACGCTCCGGCGGTAGAGCGGGCTCGACCGCACAGCGGCGACCAGGCGGAGCTTCTTCGCACGATTCTGGAAGTCCGATAGCCATCCCCGCTCGAGCAGCGGTGCGCGGATGCAGACGGCGCCGACGCAGTCCGGCGCCACGCCGGCCGTCGCCAGGGCCACGCGGCTGCCGAGGCAGTTCCCGGCCACGACGAACCGGTCCGTCCCCACGGCGCTCATCGCGAACCCCGCGACGGCCAGAGCCTCGTCGACGGGTGGGCCGACGAAGGACCAGTCGGAGCGCTCCCCGGTGCTGTCGCCGATCCCGATGTAGTCCATCCGGGCCGACGCGAGGCCCTCGGCTGCCAGCCGCTCTCCCAGGCGGGTCCAGAGCTGGAAGCGGTGGCTCCTCGGGGCCCCGATCCCGCAGGTCAGCAGAACGAGGCCGCGCGGTGGGCCCTCCGGTGCAGTGATCACCGCCGCGACGTGCTCGTCGCCGTGCGGGATGAACACCGGGAACTGCTTCACGAGAGCGCCTCCCGCTCGCCGGCGAGCTTCGCGGCCCACGTCGCGGTGGCCTCGGCCACGGCTCGCGCGAGGTCGAGCTGCGTATCGGTCTTCATCTGTACGCCGTCCGGCCCATCCATCGGGTGGTAGTGGTACTGGCCGAGCTCTGCCGCGAACATGTCCTGGACGGCCTCCTCGGCGCAATCGGCGCCCAGCTCCCGCAGCCGCGCCACCAGCCTGACCAGCCGCTCCGGCATCCCGCCGCTCCTCGTTACCCCGCCGACGAGTGCGGCACCCCGGAAGCCCCGCACATCGTTCTCAAGGTCCACCCCCGAGATCTCCTCGTACGTCGCGCGAGAGAGCGGGAACCCCTTGATGTCGGCCCAGCCCTGCTCCCGGAGCTGCTGCCGGAGCCCGGCGACCTTGGAGACGTCGCCGACTCCCTTGGCGCCGGCGATCTCGAAGAACACCTGGGTGCGGATGAAGTCGCGCATGAACTGGGCCCCGTCCGTGATCGGCTCCCAGATCGCCGCCGCCGGAAGCCCCTCGCGGTCGGCCGTGAGCGCCGCGACCGTGCCTCCGAACCGGACGCCCACGACGCCCACCTCGCGGACGCCCCCCTGCTCCCCGAGGCGCGTCACCGCGTCGCGGGCCTCCGCGAGATGCGAGGAGAGCCCGACACCTCGCATGTCGGTCTCGCCGTCGCCGTAGCCGCGACCGTGGAATCGAAGAACCGGGAAGCCGGCGGCCGAGAGCGCTCTCGCGGTCATGACCTCGAGACGGCCGAGGTGCACCTGCTCGAGCGCGAAGGAGTGGCAGACGACGAACCCCAGCGGACGCGCGGCCGCCGTGGGTCGCGAGAGGACCGCGACGGTCTTCGCCGATCCCAGGACCGGCTGGAGGAACTCCTCCGAGATGCCCTCGCGCGGATCGTCGTAGCGGCGATGCCGGGCGAGCAGCTCTTGGTCAATCATCACGCGCGCGGTGGTTCCTCGGTTCGGTGGCGAGGGGCCGCGGCCGGGGGCCGCGTGGCCCCGAAGGATAACACGCTGCTAATCTGCCTCCCCCATGCGCCTTGCCCCTCCTTCGACATGAGTCGCGTCCTCGTCGTGGGGTGGGATGGTGCCACCTGGAGCGTGGCCGCGCCGCTCGCCGAGGCCGGCCGGCTCCCGGCCCTCGCCTCCCTCCGAACGGGCGGCGCCGAGGGGATCCTGCGGAGCGTCCCGAACATGAACAGCGCCCCCGCGTGGTCGACGGTGGCGACCGGCCTGAACCCGGGGCGGCACGGCATCTTCTACTTCGACGAACCGGTCCCGGGCACGTACCGGCGTCGGATCGTGAACGCCGGGCGGAGGTCCGGCGAGACGCTCTGGAGCATGGCCTCTCGAGCCGGCAAGCGGATCGTCGTCGTGAACGTCCCGATCTCCTACCCGGCCGAGCCGGTGAACGGGTTCCTGGTGGCGGGCCTCGATACGCCTTCGAAGTCGCTCCCCGGCTTCGCGCACCCGCAGGACCTGCCGCAGCGTCATGCCGACCTGTTCGAGCGCTACGTCATCGAGCCCGGGGCCAAGGCTCTGATGAGGGCAGGCCGTTCCTCGGAGGCGGCCGACCTACTGATGCGCTCGATCGACGGATGGGCCTCCGTGACCGAACGGCTCATGCGCGACGAGAGCTGGGATCTCGCGTTCGTCGTGTTCACGTCGAGCGACACCGCACAGCACTTCTTCTGGTCCGGCCCCAAGCGCGACGTCGTGGAGCGCGTCTACGAGCTACAGGACGAGGCCACATCGCGCCTCGTGGCCCTCGCGCGCGAGCGCGACCCTTTCGTGAACGTCCTGGTGATCGCCGACCACGGCGGGGCGGCCAACACCCGCGGCCCCGAGCTCATGCCGATCTGGCTAGAGGACCAAGGGCTGCAAGCGAGGGCGAACGGATCGGCCGCCGAGCGCGCGCGGGTGGCCGCCTTCCGGCTGCTCGACCGCACGCTCACGAGGGAGCGGAAGCTGGCGCTCGCTAGGCGGTTCCCGCGGCTGCGGGAGCGGGCCCAGTCCGAGGCGCGCCTGGCCGGCATCGACTGGTCGGGGACGCGGGCCTACTCCGACGGCGTGCGCGACGAGGTCCTCGTGAACGTCGCCGGACGCGAGCCGGAGGGCGTCGTTCCGGAGGGCGACTACGCGGCCCTCGTCGCCGAGCTCACCGGGCGCATCTCCGCCATCCGCGAGGTCGAGACCGATCGCCCCGTCGTCGCCTCCGCGACGCCCCGGGATCGGGCCTACCATGGCCCGTTCGTCTCGCTCGCACCCGACATCACGATCCGGTGGGTCACCGACGGCCCGTTCCGCGGCTTCGCCTGCGATACGCCGGCCGCGCGCCGGCAGATGCAGGAGGCGATCGCCCGGCCGCCCTTCCAGCCCGGGGGCCATCATCCCGACGGGCTCTTCGTTGCGCACGGTCCCAACATCGCGCCGGCACCAGTCGCCGGCCGGCTCGAGGACCTCACGCCCACGGTCCTCTCGCTGCTGGAGGTCCCGGTGCCGGCCGGGCTGGACGGCGAGCCGCTCCCGATCGTTCGCGGGGTCACGCCCGAGGTCTCGGGCGAGAGCGTCCCGGTGCAGGCGCCGATCGGGGAGGCCGGCGGGTACACGCCGCAGGAGGAGGCCGAGGTGCGCAAGAGGCTCGAGGACCTCGGCTACATCTGACGCCTGTGAGCGATCCCGAGCCAGACCGGCCGGTCGACGTCACCGCGGTGGTCGTGAACACCAACGACGGCCCGAAGCTGGGCGAGCTGCTGGAACTCGTCGAGGAAGAGGTCGGCGCGATCGTCG
>JBQTIP010000117.1:0-3443 GCA_052388025.1 Actinomycetota bacterium | reverse complement strand
TGCTCCTCGAGAGCCTCGATCAAGCCGTTGGCTCGCGGCGGCTGCGGTGGTGACTAAGGTCATCTGAATTCCCTCGGGTTCGAGGCCCTATCGCACGCAGACGTTTGTGATTTCCCGCTTCCCCTGGCGGGGACGGAATGGGGCACGGAACCCGGGGACTCCGTTCCTCCAAGTAAGAATGCTCCCCGAGCGGACCGCCTGACACCAGACAATCCCGAGCTCAGGACCATCCCCTCCTGCGCCTGACGACCCACCGCAGAGCTATCCCTCCGAGGGCAACGAGGGCGATGTGCAGAGCTGCGCCGCCCTGATCTGCTCCGGACAGGGAAACTTCCTTTCCTCCGAGCCCGAAGACGTAGAGTGTCGTCGTGCGCCCAGACGCGGAGGGCTCCAGGTGCACATCCACGTGATAGGGACGGGGCCGCCAGGGATGCGCGTGACCCACGGGGTCAAGGGTACTCGGTTACGAGATCCCCCGCCGTGCTGGCTTCGACGGGATCACCCACATCGACGGGCAAGATCTCAGGGGGCCGGTCTCATCGTGTGTGCATCGCGTTCGATCCCGAGCAGGTGAAGGCACCTGGGCGGAGATAAGGGGCTTCGGTCCGGAGCCGACCCGGGAGGCGCTAGAACTCGCTCAGCGCGAGTTGGGGCCAGGATCTCCGCCGTCGCGGGGAGACGGGGATCGCGTCGACGTCGGGGGGGGTTGCCGACGACGAGCGGGGTGGGCATCCAGACGCCGTCTACCAGCTTCTCCACGGGGGCGCCTCCACTATCGCCGAACGTCCAGAGGGAGTGGAGTTCCAGCCCTCTTTTCTACCGGAGATTCTCCGCGAGGATTCTCCAGGGGTTGCCAACGCCGCGGAATTAGAAGCCCTGCTCGCTCCCCACGGCTATCGCTTCTACTGGTTCGAGAGGCCGACCTGCTCCCCGCCAGCCGAATTGAGTCCGATGTCCACTTTCGGGACTGGTTCTTCACGAGGCAGAATCAAGACGAGCTTGCCACTATCGACCTCACGTTGGCGGCGACGTGAGCCGTCGAAGCAAGTCCCAGTGCCCGGAGTGAGGCACGCATTCCCCGCGCCGAAGTGCCGGGCCCATGCCAAGCTTGCGTATCCTGCACCTGCGTATGAGCCGGTCGGCGCCGACGATAACCATCCAGAACTGGCCGCTCCGCGAGGCCGACTTTGCGCAACTTGCCACCCTTCAGGTGGATCTACACCATGTGCACAATCAACGTGGCCGTCAACGTTCAGCGGCCGGATCGGGTGCCGACAGGCCTCGTCGTCTGTCGATTTCGTGGGTTCTTGTCAGCCACCAGTCGACGTGATTACGGTACCAATCAACCGTGGACGCTAGTGCTTCCTTGAATGAACTGCGTGGGCACCAACCCGTTTCCTCTAGGATCCGAGTGGCATCCACAGCGTAACGTTGGTCATTTCCGGGGCGGTCGGGAACGGCGCCGATGTCGTCGAGGTGCGCGAGGTAGTGGAGCGTGTGAAAGATGGCCTGCCCGTGGCCCCGGAGCCAGGCAGAGGGGCTCATCCGGTTGACGACGAGGGCGTAGGGGCTGTCACGCTCGCTCGGATCGAAGCTGTGGCTCGCGGCATGGATCCGATCGTGGGGAACGCCCCTCCGGTCCAGCTCGGCGAAGAGCGGTTTGAACCACTCCGGGTGCTCGTACAGGACGGCGATCGGAGCTCGTTCGGTCATGGCACTAGGTCAGCGCGATCTGGACATCAACGTCCGCGGTCCCGACCTCCACCTCGAGCTCCACCCGGCCGTTCCGCGGCAGCCAGGAGACCAGACGCCATCGGCCGGGGACGGGGTAAAGGACGAAGCGCCCGCCAGCGTCCGCCCGGACCTCGGCCTGGAAGTCCCCGGCGAGGTTCTGGATCTGCACGTAGGCCCCATCGGCAGGGGATCCCTCGATGAAGACCGTTCCGGTCAGCCTGGCCATCGGTCTCTTTCGGCCTCGTCCTCCGTGAGAGGAAGAACGGAAAGGGCCGCCGCAGCGGCCTTTCGGTTCGGATCCTCGTGTTGGCTAGGGCCGCACGGCTGCCTCCGGGCCCCGGCGGGCACGGGGACTTGTACAGGGCAGGCGCGACGGGATGATCGCCCCCACCAGGCCAACCGCGCGTGCGAACCAACTCCGATGCTCTGAGTCCGAATCGCCTTCCTTGTAGCGAGGAGCCCAACGCATGTCAGGACGGACTTCCCCACCGTCAACCGAGGATGCTCCGCCCCTCGCGAAACTGTACCGACTGGGCGAAGTACTCCCGCCGTGTCAGGTTCGGTCCTCCCAGAAGGGCGATTCTCGAGAGTAACCTGCTAGAGGATCCCTGCGATGCCTCGGTCACGTTCCCAGTTACTTCTTCGGGAATTCTACCCCCACCGTGTAGTTGATCCGGCCCAGCTTGATCATCTGGTAGACGTGGATGCGGGAGTCAGGCGTGAGGTCCATGTGCATGTATGCGTCCCGGGGGCTCATTCCGTAATCCGTCACCAGCCAATCGATCATCCACAGGAACGCCTGCTGAAGCGCGTCCTCCAGAGGGCGGAAGCTGTGAAGCTGGATGATGGATGTCGGGGTCTCGATGCGTGGCCAGGGGATCTGCTTGTCCGGCACGACCTCGCAGCTCAGCGTCAGCTCCGCCCTGGACTCGTCGGCGATGCCGTAGAACTCGGAGTCCGCCTGGGAAGCGTGTACGTCCCCAACATATAGATACGCCCCCTCGTGGAAGACCGGCAGCATGATCTTGTTGCCCTTGCGCACATCCCGCGAGTCCATGTTCCCACCATGGGGGCCTTGCCCGAACACCGAGTCGGCTCCCGCAGCCACGGGGCGTTCGGGGGTGGTGGCGATGGTCCCGATGTGCGGATTCAGGTCCCATACCACCCCCTCCTTGAACACCCCCTTCCCGTCAGACGTGGTCCCGCTGGGTCCCGGCAGGTGCTTGATGATCTTGGTGAAAGGCCCTCGGCATTCCGGGTACTTGGTCGAATCCGCCAGTGGCCCGACTCCGGGCACGATGCAGGACACACCCTGGTCGTCGACCACGATGTCCTCGATATTCACGACGAGCATGTCACCGCCTTTGGAGCCCTCAACGTAGATCGGACCGGCCAGTGGGTTCAGCTCGAAGCGGCGGAATCGTTCACCGAGGACCTCCGGTACGGGCAGCTGATCCTCACTGCGAATCATCCCGTTCAGGGCGTCATCCGTCTCGAGGACGAAGGATTCGCCCGGCCGCACGACCAGCCTGGGATCCTTCATGATCATGTCGTACTCGTGAGCGTCCTCCCGGGAGATCCGCTGCATGGTCCACCTCCCTCGTACAGTGTCTTGTGCCAAACTCAGGTCAGAGCTCAGAAGATGGACTTGGTGAACCCCCCGTCCACGTCGTAGGCACTTCCAGTGACAAAGGACGCCCGCTCGGAAG
>JBQTIP010000116.1:0-2032 GCA_052388025.1 Actinomycetota bacterium | reverse complement strand
GGAGCGTGGATGCGTCCCTGCTGGAAGCCGCCGCGCTCGTCCGGGAGATCGGCGCCCTCGCCTGATCTCCCGGACGGCGCGCCGGTTCAGGTGCCGTCTCCCGAACCGGATGAGGCCGCGTACGCGGTCATGACCGCCGGCTCACCCGATCCGCTGGCGACGCTCACCTGGGCGTTCTCGTCGACCAGGAACCACTCCATCGGGCGGCCGGTGTAGCGGGCGATCCGGAACAGCACCTCCGTCGCCGGCACCCGACCGTTCAGGTAGTTGTAGACGGCCGAGAGGCTGAGCCCCAGATCGTAGGCGAATGCCTTCGGCTCGTCGGCGACCACATCCCGGAGCTTCCGGGTGAACGCCGTGACACTGATCTGTTCCATGCTGTCTCCTCCTCGGGGGTTCGTCCGCCCAAAAACAAAAAGGCCACCGGCTCCTCTTCGGGGCCGGTGGCCTTTCATTCTGGCGGAGGGTTACTCGGTCTACTCTGGGAACTTGCCTCCCGCCGCAGAAAGGCCACCGGCCCGGATTCGAGTGCGCTTCGTCAGCGCGCTCGCCGGATGCCCGGCGTCGGCGCACGCGACCCGCACTCGCCCATACTGGGCGCTGGCGGCGAAACGCATGGTGCTTTGCCAGGTGCGGGTCATCGGCCTTCCTTCGGCTGGGTCCATGTCTACACGTGGCCCGCGGGCTCTTGCAAGACGAAAGATCCCACGCTCGTCAGCCGCCCACGCCCGTCATTCGTGGCGGAGCGCGACGATGGGGTCCAGGGCGGCCGCCCGGCGGGCCGGATAGGCACCGAAGACGAGCCCGACGGCCCCTGCGAACACCAGGGCGATCCCCACCGCGATCGGGGAGACCAGGATCGGCCATTCGGCCAGCCGCCCGATCAGGACGGCCGCGCCGATCCCCACGGCCGTGCCGACGATCCCCCCGACCGTGCTCAGCACCAGCGACTCCACGAGGAACTGGAGGAGGATGTGGCGCGCCTTCGCGCCGACGGCGAGCCGGATGCCGATCTCGCGCGTCCGTTCGGTCACCGACACGAGCAGGATGTTCATGATCCCGATGCCGCCGACGAGCAGCGAGATCGACGCGATCGCGGCGAGCAGCCGGCTCATGATCTGGCTCGCCGCGAGCGACGTGGCGAACATCTCCGCCATGCTGCGCACGGTGAAGTCGGGCTCCTCGCCGGGCGAGGTGCGGTGCCGGTCGGTGAGGAGCTTCCGGATCTCCTCCTGCGCGGCCTCACCCTCGGCCGGCGATGCGGCGGAGACCAGGATCATGTTCACGGTGCCCAGGATCCCCGTCCCGAGGACGCGCCGCTCGGCCGTGGAGAAGGGGACGAGGATGACGTCGTCCTGATCCTGGCCCCACGACGTCTGCCCCTTCGAGGACAGCACGCCGACGACGAGGAAGGGGACGTTCTTCACCCGGATCGTCGCGCCGAGCGGGTCCTGGCCAGCCACGAAGAGCTGCTCGACCAGCGTCTTCCCGAGGACGGCGACCTTCGCCGCGCTGTCTTCCTCCGACTGCGTGAAGAAGCGGCCTGCGGCGAGAGGCCAGTCGCGCACGTGGACGAACGAGGGCGGGCTTCCCTGGATCGCCGTCGACCAGTTCAGGTTGCCGTTCGTCACCTGCGCGATCTCCCGCCGTACCCACGTGACGGCCGCCACCGACGGACACTCCTTCTGGATGGCCTTCCCGTCCGCGACGGTGAGCGTGCTGACGCCGCCCCAGCCCGAGCGGACGCCACCCGCGGTGGTCGCGCCGGGGGCCACCATCACGATGTTGGTCCCCATGCTGGCGATCTGCGCCTGCACCGAGGCGTTGGCGCCCTGGCCGACGCTCACCATCGCGATCACGGCGCCCACGCCGATGACGACGCCGAGCATCGTGAGCACGGAGCGCGTCGGGTTCCTCCCGAGGGCGCGCCACGCCGTGAGGAACGTCATGCGGAGCAGCTTCATGCGGGCGCTCCCGCGGACTGCGATGCGGCCAGGACCCGGGCGGGCGGGCCGTCGTCGACCACCTCGCC
>JBQTIP010000115.1:0-4762 GCA_052388025.1 Actinomycetota bacterium | reverse complement strand
TCGCCCGACGCCATCGAGGCCGAGACGCTCGCCGTCGACCAGGCCTTCCTCCACGCGCCGATGCCGGAGGCCCTCGCGGAGGCCATCCGCGACGCCGCCCGGCCGCTCGTCTCCGCGGGACCCGTGGCCGTGCGATCCTCGGCCACCGCCGAGGACCTCGCCGCCGCTTCGTTCGCCGGCCAGTACCGGACGCTCCTTGACGTGAAGACCGAGGACGAGGTGCTCGATGCCGTGCTGCGGTGCTGGGCGTCGCTCTGGGGACCCTCGGTGCGCGCGTACCGGAGGCGAGAGGGGATCGCGGAGGAGGACCTGGCCATGGCGGTGATCCTCCAGGCCATGGCCCCGGCCGACTGGGCGGGCGTCCTGTTCACCAGGGACCCGGAGGGGGACCCGGAGATCTCGCGGATCGAGGCGGTGCGGGGCCTCGGGGAGGCGCTCGTGTCCGGGCGCGTAACCCCGCACGACTACCGGGTCGACCGGGCCACGCTCGCCGTTCGGGGAGCGGAGGCGGCCGAGCCGCCGCCGTTCCTTGAGGACCTCGTCCGTCTCGGCCTTCGGATCGAGCGGCGGATGGGCGCTCCCCAGGACGTCGAGTGGGCGCACGCGAGGGGCGAGTTCGTGGTGCTCCAGACGCGGCCGATCACGGTGCAGGGGCTCCTGCGCGCGGACGACGACGGCTTCGACACCGAGCCCATCGCCGGTGCCACCTACACCCCCATCGGCGTGCAGGAGATGCTCCCCGGCGTCCTGCCGCCGCTGCTTTGGACGATGAACGGGCCGATGCTGGACGAGGCCTTCCGCCGGCTGTTCGCCGAGCTCGCGGTCCCCGTGCGGTCGGATGGGGGCCCCTTCCTCGCGGTCGGGAGGTTCCGGGGAAGGGCCGCGCTGAACCTCTCGGTGCTCCGCGAGGCGTCCACCGCGATGCCCGGCGGCTCCGAGGCCGAGGTCGAGCGACAGTACCTCGGCCGTGTGCTGAGCGAAGGGGACGAGCCGGCTTCCTCGGGGCGCAAGCTCAGTCGAGCCCTCGCCGGGCTCCGGGCCCTTCGGATTAGGCGCCGGGTCGAGGACGAGGTTGAGGTGTTCGCCGAGGCCGTCGACTGGGTACTCGCGCTGGGCGTGACGCTGTCGTCGCTTCCCGTCCACCAGTTGCTCGCCTATCGAGCGAGGGTCCGGGATCTCGCTTACCGCGGCTACGCAGCGGAGGTGGCCGGCGCCGCGGGGGCGGCTGCCGCGTACCGGGGTCTGGAGATGGCGCTCGAACGGTGGGTGGGGAAGGAGGAAGCCCCCGGATGGGCGCAACGGATCACCGCCCTACCGGCTGGTTCCAGCCAGGCCGGGTGCGACTGTACCCTAGGGTTGTGGGACCTGTATGCCGAGCACGTTCGGGATCGGGCGGTGTATCAGGTCTTGCTTGCCGGCCCTCCCGATACGGCCGAGGAACGGATCAAGGCCATTGGCGACGAAGGGGAGCGGTTCCTCGAAGCCGTCAACCGCGCCGTGCGTCATTTCGGCTCCATGGCCGTCTACGGCGGACCGGCTTGGGACGAGGACCGGGAGTTCGTGTGGGACTGCATCTCCAGGTGCGGGGGTCTCGGCGCCGAGGCCTCACCCGACGACAGGATGGGGACTGCGACATCGACCCGGGAGGTGGCCTTCCGCGAGCTCCACGCCCGCCTGCGGGGATCGTGGAAGTGGCGAGTTTCCCGCGTCCTCACAGGGCAGATCGTTGACGTCCGGGGACGGCTGCTCGGGAAGCTAGCGGCCGACGCGTCGCGCTTCCTCGCCCTTCGGGAGAGGGCAAAGGCCGCGCTCCTCGTCCTCGGCGGCGAGGAGCGCAGGTTGATCCTGGAAGCCACCCGGCGCCTTCGAGCCTCTGGGCACCTCGACGACGCGGACGACGTGCTCCTGCTCTCGGACGGGGAGCTGGAGGAGATGTTGCTCGGGGGCGAGCCGGTGTCGGCCGAGGAAATCGCCCGTCGCCGGAACGCGCTCCGAAGGGCCGAAGGCGGCGAGCCGCTTCCCGAGACCTTCGAGGGGCTTCCGGGCGTGGAGGTGCTTCCGCCGATCGTCGGGGACGTGCTCGAGGGCTGGGCGGCCAGCCCCGGCAGGGCGCGAGGCCGGGCCCGGGTGGTGCGCACGCTCGCGGACGGCAAGGAACTCGGGGCGGGCGAGATCCTGGTGGCCCGCAGCACGGACCCCTCCTGGACCCCGCTCTTCCTGGTGGCCGGCGGGATGGTGCTCGAGGAGGGTGGGCCCCTCTCCCACGCCGCCATCGTGGCTCGGGAGTTCGGGCTCCCGGCCGTGCTGAACGTCAAGGGCGCGACGCGCCTGATCGCCACCGGCGAGGAGGTCGACGTCGACGGCACCGCGGGCCTCGTCACACGGGCGGCGCGAGCGGAGGCGGCGTGAACGGCGCCCATGTGCAGCCCGTCCTCGCCGTGTTCGTTCCCGGCCTCATGGGGGCCGGGATCCTGGTGTCCGGGGCCATCCTGCTCGCGGACGGGGCGCGCAAGCTCATGCCCAACCTGGGGCTGCGCAGAAGGATGAGCGTGGCCCGCGCCGTCCACGGGGTCGTCGAGGGCGTCGCCCGGACTGCCGGATACGAGGTCCCGGAGCACTACCTGCTTCCACGCGAACCCCGATCCCGGCGGGCCTACCTGGGCATCGGGCTCGTTCTCACGGCGCTCGCCGCGCTCGCCCTCCGCGCGGGGGTGCTCGCATACACGAGGCACGGAGGAACCCTGGAGTCCAATCCATGGGCGATCGTGCTGGGGGCCGTGGTCGGCGCCCCGCTCCTCCTCGGCGCCGCGCTAATGTTTGCGCTCCTGGTCCTGCACCGGCGGGCCCCTCGGCCGATCCTCAGGCTGATAGCGTCGACCCCGTTGGGCCGCCTCACCCTGCCGCCGGACGACCCTCGTGAGCGCGCCCGCGCGCTCCATCCGTGGTTGGAGGGAAAGGAGTTCCGATGAAGCGAAGGTTGCCCGTCGCCGTCCTGATCGCGTTCCTCATCTATACGGGGGCGTACATCTTCATCTATCTGTGGAGGGCGTTCCAGATCGAGGCGGACGGACAGGTACGCCCCGTGCTGATCTGGCATGGTGATCCCTTCGCGCGGGCGATCCTCGTGGCGGTCCTGTTCCTCATCGGCCTGGTGATCCTCGTCTACTTCGCGATCACAAGGTCCCACGGCCCTCGGGCCGGCCAGGTGCGACTCAGGCAGGATCTCTGGGAGTGGCTCGTGCGGGAGTCGGAGGAGACGAACGAGCTGCCCTCTCGGCTGGTGGAGCGGGCGGTTGCCGTCTACCGGGCGAGGATGGAAGGGCTGCGGGAGCGTTGACTCCCGGGGACCCCTCGGGTCGCTAGCGCAATCACTCGCTCGGGCTTCTCAGCCCAAGGCCGTCCACGATCTCCACCCCCTCGGGCACCTCGGTCACCTCCACGCCTCCGCCGGCATCGATGAAGAGCGAAAGGCGCCCGGAGCCGAGGCGCAGTCCCTCGAGCAGGCACGAGAGGGCCTGCGGGGGCAGAACGGGTCGAACACTCAGCCGCCCCGTGGGGAGGTCGGCCTCGATCCCCATCAGGACCCGGAGCAGGAGCAGCGAGGAGGCGGCCGCCCACGCCTGGGGGCTCGACGTCGTGGGGTAGCCGACGGGGAAGCCGAAAGGCTCCCGCGGGAATCCCGAGAACAGTTCGGGCAGACGGTACGAGAAGTGCGGGGAGGCGGCGAGCAGTCCGCCGGCCAGGGTGAGGGCTTCCTCCACGAAGCCCGCTCGGGCCAGGCCGGCGGCGGCGATGGCGGAGTCGTGCGGCCACACGCTGCCGAGGTGGTAGGACACGGGCCTGTACCCGCGGTTGGCGGTCGAGAAGGTACGAAGGCCCCAGCCGCTGTACAGATCGGGCGAAACGATCCTCTCGGCCACCGAGGCCTCCTGTTCGCTCGACAGGATGCCCGTCCACAGCAGGTGCCCGGCGTTGGAGGCCACCGCATCCACCCGGCGCTTCTCGCCGTCCAGGGCGAGGGCCGGGTACCCGATGTCCTCGAGCCAGAAATCACGGCGGAACCGTTCCGCCAGTGTTGTTGCCTCTCGTCGAGCGAGCTCAGCCTCGATCTCGTCCCCGCTCGTGTCGAGCAGGTCCGCTGCCTCCAGGAGGGCGCGGTACTTGTACCCCTGGACCTCGCTGAGCGCGATCGGGCCTTTGGCGAGCGTCCCATCGGCGAACTGGATGGCGTCCCCGGAGTCCTTCCACCCCTGATTCCGAAGGCCCCGGTCAAGCCTTCCGGGGTACTCGAGGTAGCCGTCCCCATCGGGGTCCCCATACGTTCGCATCCACTCCAGGGCCCGTCGCACGTGCGGGAGGAGCGCGTGCACCTGCTCTTGCGGGAGCCCCCAGCGCCGTGCCTCGGCGACCAGGACGACGAAGAGGGGAGTGGCGTCGACCGTGCCGTAGTACACGCGCCTGCCTCCGAGAGCTGCGACCTCACCCGAGCGCATCTCGTGAAGGATCCTTCCGGGCTGCTCCTCGGAGGCCTCGTCCTCCTTCTCCCCCTGGTGCCGGGCCAGGGTGCGAAGAATCCCCCTCGCCAGGTCCCGATCGAAGGGAAGGACCATGAGCGCCGTGAGGATGGCATCCCGTCCGAACAGCGTCATGAACCACGGGAGACCGGCCGCCACGACGAGATCACCCTCTCCATCGGGGTCGTTCATCAGCAGCGCCGTGAGGTCGTCGACGCTCTGCCGGTACAGGTGGTTGAGCTCGTCCC
>JBQTIP010000114.1:0-2543 GCA_052388025.1 Actinomycetota bacterium | reverse complement strand
CTACGGCGCAGCCTTCGACGCCAACGTCTACGAGTTCACCTGGGGATAGGCCACGAACCGGAGGGGAGCATGGACCCACGGAACGAGCTGCTCCGAGAGGAGGCCGAGGGATGGGCCGAGCTGTCCGAGCTCCTGGCACGCCTGGATCCAAAGCAGATGGAGCAACACGGGCTGTCCGAGGACTGGACAGTGAAGGACCTCCTTGCTCACCTGGAGGCGTGGCTCAGGGATGGCAGCAAGGAGCTGAACCGGATCCACCTCGGTACCTACGAGCCGACTGAGTCGACG
This sequence comes from Actinomycetota bacterium, assembly GCA_052388025.1. Classification (GTDB taxonomy): domain Bacteria; phylum Actinomycetota; class UBA4738; order UBA4738; family HRBIN12; genus JBQTIP01. The sequence continues at coordinate 2,255 of JBQTIP010000114.1, read as the reverse complement.
GACGCCGAGACCGATGCTGCCAACCGGGAGATCTACGAGGCTTTCCGGGATACCGACCTCGAGACCGTGCGACGCGACGTCCTCGCGTCCCGGGCCCGGCTGCTTGAGGAGTTCCGCGCCCTGCCGGAGCTGACGGCCGGGGCGAAGCACGTCTTCAGGAGCGAGGGGCCCGAGCACTACCACGACCACATGGAGGACCTCCGCCGCTTCGTCGAGCGGGTCTCCCGCGCCTAGTTACGCTAGGGCTGACTTGGGGAAGACGTAGGCGCGCCGGAAGCTTGGGGGTCAACCCGTGGGAGACCACCCTTCGACTGGTCCCTGCGTGCCGCCGGTCGGGACTTGACCGGCATGGTAGGTATGAAGGCGCACCTGGTCAGAGACCAGGATGGTGAGCGGGTATTGACGACGCTTCGCGAGGTCATGAGCACGGAACTGGTCACGGTTGAGCCCTCGGTCAACGTGACGCAGGCCGCCCGCGCTATGTCCACTGGCCGCGCGGGGTCCGTCTTGGTGCTTCAAGACGGCTCGCTCGTCGGGATCTTCACCGAAAGGGACATCGTCCGAGCCTTGGCGCACTATTCCAAAGCCGATGCCGCCAGGGTGTCCTCTGTCTCCCGGTGGATGACCCGAGATCCGGTGACGATCGGCCCCGACGCCACGGTGGGCGAAGCATTGGATCGGATGCTCTCCGGCGGGTTTCGGCATCTCCCCGTGATGGAGGGCGACACCTTGGTGGGGGTGGTCTCGATGCGCGACCTTGCCAAGAGAATCGCCAAGGACTGAGTCGGCCGCAGGCCCGTTCGCCCTCTCAGCCCAATCGCATAGTGATAGAGACTGAGCTCGGCATTTTGGCCCTGGCTGGGTCCCGTCACGGTGAGGGGCTTAACGAAGCGTGGGGCAAAGAAACTCGGCTGGCTCTCATCCCCGACTCACGGTCCTCTCATCGCTCTGCCCGCATCCTGAGACCCACGAGATAGGACCGCACGGAGCGGTCCAAGAGTGGCACCGAAAGGAGGACCACATGGATCGCAAGACCAGGTGGATCGCCGGCGGCGCGCTCGCCGTCGCCGTCATCGGTGGCGGCACCGGCTTCGCCCTTGCGGCGGGGGGCGATGACGACAAGCCGCTCGCCGGTTCGACACTCGACAAGGCCACCGCAGCCGCGCTCGAGTTCACGGGCGGCGGCACGGTCGTCGAGACCGAGGTCGGCGACGACGGCGCCGCCTACGGCGTCGAGATCCGTCTTGATGACGGAAGCGTGGTCGAGGTCGGTCTCGATGCGAGCTTCAACGTCATCGGCCAGGAAGGCGATGACGATGGCCCAGGCGAAGACGCGGGGCCGAACAACGACTGACGGGACATGACAAAGAGGTTGCAATGAATCGCAAACTGGCAGGACTCAGCGTCGCGGTCGCGCTAGCCATCGGGGCGTGGCCGGGCGGGATCGCCACCGCCGGTACGTGTCCCGTACCGCTCCCTCAGGGCAGCGACCCGGTGACCCTCGACCCGGCGGATTTCGTGGACCAGATCGACAACCCCTATCTGCCGTTGGCGCCGGGGGCCAAGTGGATCTACCGGGAGACCGATCCCGAGGGGAACGCGCAGAAGGTCGAGGTGACCGTCACGACGCGCACGAGGGAGATCCTCGGCATCGACGCCACGGTGGTGCACGACGCAGTGACCGACCACGGCCAGTTGATCGAGAACACGTTCGACTGGTACGCGCAGGACATGTGCGGAAACGTGTGGTACTTGGGCGAGAACACGAAGGAGTACGAGAACGGAGTGGTCGTCAGCACGGCCGGATCGTGGGAGGCGGGCGTGGACGGCGCCCAGCCGGGCGTCATCATGCCCGCCGACCCACAGGTCGGCTTGGCCTACCGGCAGGAGTACTACGCGGGCGAGGCGGAGGACGCTGCCGAGATCCTGAGCCTCGACGAGCAGGCCCAGGTGCCGTACGGACACTTCCGCGACGTCCTTCTGATCAAGGAAACCACGCCGCTCCATCGGAGGGTCCTCGAGTACAAGCTGTACGCGAAGGACATCGGCGTCGTCCTCGCCCTCGGCGTGTCCGGAGGCTCCGACCGCGAAGAGCTCCTCCGCTTCAACCCGCCCGCATAGCCCGTCAGCAGCGCCGGCGGGAAACGAGGCGCTGCGGGGCCCGTGACCGGGCCACCCGGCTGCTCGGGGTCCGGGCGTCGCGTGGGCGGGTCCGCGGGGGGCCGGTGCCGACGTGCGGTTCCCGGCAGAGTCAA
>JBQTIP010000113.1:0-4192 GCA_052388025.1 Actinomycetota bacterium | reverse complement strand
ACTTCGGCGGTTATGCGGATACGGGCACTCTTCGGCAGGTCCTCCACCGATCCTCCGAGCTCGCTGATGGCCCCTGCCGTCTCCTTCGAGATGCCCTGGGCCTCCTCCCAATCGGCGACGATCTCGGTGAACTTCTGGCGGTTGGCCCCGGCCAGGGTTGCGACGATCTCGGCACCTTCGAGCCCCATCTCCTGAAGTTGCATGGCGAGCGAGTCCGGCAGGCCACGGGCGAGCAGATCCTCCCAGTTCGTCTGGTAATCGCTCATCGCGTCGATCTGGCGCCGGAAGGCCCGGATGATCTCATTCGCCGTTAGATGGGCGTCGTCGGCAAGCTCGGCCAGGCTCCCGGCGACGCCGTTCAGCGAGTCCACCGACTTCGCGCGCCATTCCGTGAACTCGTCGTTGGTCAGCCCGGCGAAGTCGGAGATCGCGCCGCCCGTCTCCTCTAGCACGGGGTCAACATCTGCCACAGCCCCGGTGAGTCCCGCAACATCGCCAGCGGCGATCCTCGCGAAGTCCCCCATGCCGACGACGTTCGTGTTGTAGTCCTCGATCGCTGCTCTGGCCTCATCGGCCGTGATAGCTCCGGACGAAAGCTTCTCCTCCAGCACGCCGATGAACTCCGCGGTCGTGTGAACGTCGTCGCCGAGACCCGTGACATTCTCGATGAGGCCCGCGATTCCCTTCGTCGCGAAGAAGACCGCCGTTCCAAGGGCCGCAGCTGGTCCGGCAATTGCCGCGAGCGAGCCCGCGAAAGCGATCATCCCTGTGCCAGCCGTGGCACCCGCAGCACCTACGTTCAAGATGCCAAATCCGATGCTGTTCAGCAGGGGCGGCAGGAACTTCACGGCGGCGAAGCCCGCCAGCACCCCGAGGATGAGCCCGAGGTTATCGATCGCCAGTCGGAGGACCGGGAGCAGCTTCTCCGCGACCGACACGATGATGGCACCGACCCGCTCCTTGAAGTCGTCGAACGCCGCGCCGAGTTTGGCCAAGGACCCGGCGAACGTGTCCCCGGCAGCCTTGGCCGCGCCGCCGAACTGGGCAGAGAGCTCGCCGAGGATGACCTTCTGCGCCCCCATGAGGTCGCCCGATGCCACCAATGCGGCGATGGTGTCCTTCTGGGCGTCTGAGAACTGCACACCCGCCTTGCTAAGCCCGGTCATGCCAGCGATCGGGTCGTTCAACGCCTTGCCGAGCCTAATGGCGGCGGCCTGCAGCTGATCGGCCGAAGGGGTGGCTCCCTTGTTCATCGCGGTCGCCATGTCCAAGATGGCGACCTCGGCCTGGGTGAAGATGTCGTTCCCGCGGCCGACCTCGTTGTGGACGTTTCGGAAGGTCAACAGCATGTTTGCTGAGGACTGGATCGCCTCGTCCTGGATGCCGGTGAGCCCCTGCCAGGTGTGGGCGAGGTTCACGACATCGGCTGCGGTAACCCCGGCGGCACCGCCCGTGGACTTCAGGGCGGCCTCGGTCAAGGCCATGACCTGCTCCGACTCCTGGAAGGAGCGGACGGCGTCGACGCCGAACTTGACGACGGCGACGGCGGCCCCGGCGGCGGCAAGCGGCATAGCGACGCCGAAGGACTGCTTCATGAAGCCGGCGGTCTTCTGGATCCCGGTCTGCAGCCGAGTATGCCCGGCGTCCATTTGCTTCTGGGCTGCAAGGACCCTGGAGGCGTCGCCGACATAGGAGATGACTAGTGAACGGCCTGGAATGGAAGCACCTCCTACCTAGCCCAGCCCATGATCGTGATGACCTCTCGGAGTTCGTGCTCGAGGATCAGCGCGGCCTCGGTCTCCCGCTGCTCGATCGCCGGCCACACGAAACGCGGAATGTCCCCGTATCTTGCGAACCCAGCCCACTTTCCGAACCGGCCCCACTCTGCGCCGCCTCCGTACGGAGCACGCGAGATGATGTCCGCTCGCGGCCCTCGGACCGCAGTTGAGTACGACGCCGCGAGCGCCCCGGTCAGCTTCGGAGCGTTCGCCCTTGCCTGCGCGAGGATGGGAACTCCGGCCTTCTTCAGGCCGGTGCTGATGGCCCTCGGAGAGATCGCGGCTGCACGACGGACGGCAGTGCGGAACTCAGCCAATCCGACGACGACGATCCCGCTAACGGGCACGGTTCCTCCTTTCGGCCTCTTTGCGCAGGCGCTCGAGCTCTGAGATCTGCTCGTTGTGGTAGGCGACGAGCGCCTGTTGCACTTCGGGCGGCGACTCAAGGATGGCGGTCGGAGACAGCCGCAGATCAGCGGCTAGGATGGCTAGGTGCCAGGCGGCGGATCCGCGACCGTAGGGTCCGCGGGTCCCTCCAATTTCTCGATGCTGATCTCCTCGACGGCTTCGAGAAACTCTTCGAACGCACCTGCTCCCGCGTCGGCACGATCCAGCACGCGCCACGAGAAGAACGCCGCGCGCTCCTCATTCAGGTCGATCTTTGTCATCGGGATGCCGTCGGCGCCCATAGCCTTGGCCTCGCGGGCGATGTCGAGTATCGAGCTCGCGTACCGACGCTCAAATGCCACGCGGTCGGCGAGCGCCATGTAGATGCCGATCGCCTCGTGCTTCGTGCCGTCGAGCATGACGGCGGTGATTCGCGCGGTGGTCATGTGCGTGCTCCCCTCTTAGGCGGTGTCGGTCGTGCGGTAGACGATCTCGAAGTCGGTGCCGGCAGCCGGCTTCACGACCTTGAAGGGCAAGGACTGGCGGATCTCCTCGGGGCCAGCCACCGTCGGCGTCTCCCCGTCGAATCGCACGTTGGCCGTCACCGTGATCTGGAAGCTCAGCGCACCCTCGATGATGGAGCCGACGAACTGCAACACGAGCGCCGCCTCGGTCCCGTTGACGAAGCGGTTGTACGCCGTCAGATCGGTGAAGTCCGCATCAAGCCTGCCCGTGATCGTCCGGACGATCGGCTCGATCGGCTGGCGCATGAGCGCGGAGCCGAGCGCGTAGTCGTCGTCGGGCAGTGCGTTGTCCCCGGCGATCGACGCCTGTCTGACCGGAGTCGAGACGGCCGCGATGGTGAGCGTCCCCTGCACAAACGAGAACAGTTCCAGGGCGGACGCATAGGACGCCGTGGCGAGCGCCTGGGCGGTGGACTCGTCCTGACCGAGGACGTCGAGGGAGAGCATCCCGATCTCCCCCACCGAGCAGGAGAGCTTCCAGCGTGCGATCTTGCAGCCGAGGTAGGAGAACGCGCGCACGGTGCCGCCTCGGTCGTCTCGGCCCGCCTGCATCGTGAGCGAGTCGCCGATGAGGGTGCCGAGGGTGCATGTGTGGTCCCGGCTGAGTATCCCCCCGGCGGGGGTCGTGATGGTGCGCGCGCCGAGCATGTGCAGGAACAGCACGCCCATCGTCTTGTTCTGGAGCTCCAGAACCACGCTGCCCGTGACCTTCTTCCGGCCGGCGCGCCAATGTGCGGAGCGGAGCAATCGGTCGTTTGGCCGCCAGCTCTGGGACTCGATGCGCTCGATGTCGAACTACAGCGACTCCGAGATGAATTCGAAGAAGGCGGTCGGTGCCACATAGGTACCGTAGGTAGTCTCTGAAACCAACCCAAACTGTGCTGCAATTCCCATCAGTCATCGCCTCCCTTCGGAGCCTTGGCCTTCCTCCATGTGGACTGCTCAAGCAGCGATGCCGCGATCTCGTCGGGCACCTCGACGACCTCGCCGCGCGCTACGTCGACGAGATTGGCGGCGGGCACGTCCACGGTGGTATGCGGGCCGTCGTAGATGATCTTCATTCGTCCTCCTTTAGGTGACGCGAGCGCGATAGGTCACGGAGTAATCGAGGATCACGGCCCAACCCTGCTCCTGGAGCCTGGGGTCATAGGCGATGTCGGAGACGTGGGCCTCAAGGGTCTGAGCCCCTGTACCGGCGGATGGCTTCACCGCAACGATCTCCTTCACGACCTCATCCAGAATGGCCTGCGCACGGTCCATGACCGTCTTTAGCGTGGCGGTGTTCTTCGGCCCACTAGAGTGCGTGACGATGCGGCCGGGGACCGCAAAGTTGTCGTCGCGGCGTAGCTTGCCCAGCGCCGCCCACTCCTGGACACCCTCGATCCGCGCACCTGGACGGAGCAGCACGACGGCCTCGTCGGTAAGCGAGATGTCTCCCTCGCCGGCAAGTGACACCTTCACGCGTTTGAAGTCGGCCGATGCGAGCAGACGTGCCGCGAGGTT
>JBQTIP010000112.1:0-9425 GCA_052388025.1 Actinomycetota bacterium | reverse complement strand
AGCACGCCCTCGATCCCCTCGCGGAAGCGGTGGTTCCCTACCATCGACGCGCCGGGGGCAGCGCGTCGCGTCTCGCGATGGCCGCCGCCCGCCGCCATGTCTCCAAAACGCGATGCGATACGTTCCTGGCGAGAAGCCCTGTCCGGGCCCGGACGCGCGCGGCCGTGGGCACGTCCGAGAAGCCGGGCTCGTAGCCGAACTCGAGCAGCGCCTTTCCGAGCACCGCCTCCACGAGCGCCAGGTCATCCGGCGCCATGTCTCGGCGCCAGTCTCGAAGCCCCTTGGTCAGGGGCCTGGCCAGGTTCCGATGGACTCTCTGCTCGCGGTCGGGCACGGACCCCACCCCGCACTCGTAGTAGCGAAGCATGTCGGGGCGGTAGTCCAGACCGACGAAATCGCAGACGGATCGCACGACGCGCTCGGGATCATCCACCAGCTCCTCGTATCGCACCTCGACGTATCGGTCGCCGAGCCTCCGCCCATCCTCGCGCCCCTTGCGGACCCGATGGGCCCAGGCCTGAGCGCTATGGATGAGGTCTCCGGAGAAGATGGTCTCCGAGAGGGACAGGACGACGTCCCTCCCGTCGCGGACGATGTGCACGAACCGCGCGCCGGGGAAGAGCCGGGCGAGGAGGGGCATGTCCAGCGAGTACCCGGGCGTCTTGTCGCCCCATCGCGCCTTGCCGTGCTGGTCCGCGTAGGCCATGAACACAGCGTCGATCACGTCCGCGAACCCGGGATCCCGGAGCGCCCGAACGCGGCGCCACACGGCGTCTTCCTCTAGCCCCCATTCCCGGAACCGCATGGTTCCCGTGATGTCGCGCGTCAAGCGTTCCACGTCGACGCGTCCGTCGGTCACGTACCGACGTCGCACGCTCCACAGCGGTGGGATGAAGTGGGACTCCGGGGGGATGGCCAGGTCCGGGTGACGGTCCAGCATCAGCCGGAGCAGGGTCGTCCCGGAGCGCGGGCACCCCACCAGGAAGATGGGGCTCCGTCCCTGGGCGTCCGCAGGAGCCATCCGACCGCCTACCTGTGCGCCGAGGCCTCGACGAGCTCGCGGAACGTCTCCTCCACCGAGGCCACGGACCGGCTCACGACGATGTCCTGGTCCTGCAGGGTCTGGAAGCGGTTGAGATCGACACCGGGAACGATGTCGAGATGGAGCCGGTCCCGCCGCTCCGGAGTGAGGAGGGGTTCCATCTCTGCGAGGCACTGCCGGAGATCCGGAAGGACGTCCGTGTGCTCCCCGTAGACGAACCGAACGTCCCCGCCTTCGAGGAAGGACATAAGGTCACGCTTGAACCGAGGGCTCACGACATGTTTGGGGGCCTCCCGGTGCGCAGCGGCCTGCGCTCTCAGGCGCCGCACCGCGGGACGCCCGAGCAGCCGGCGAGCCCAGTCCCATCGCTTCAGCCACGCCTTGACCTTCAATCGGAAGGGGACGGGACCTGGACTGCGGGGCACCAGCAGGGGCACGGGGAAGATCGTCGCCGCGATCACGTCCGGATGGCGGGCAGAGGCGGCCATGGCGCTGATCCCGCCGAAGCAGGTTGCGACGACGGCGAACCGGGAAAGGTCGGTTGCCCGCTGGAGGAAGTCGATCGCCGCGAGGGCGTCGTCGTCGAACGGCACGCCCAGATCGAACCGAACGGTTCCCGTGCTATCCCCGACGCCGTGATAGTCCAGGCGGATCGAGGCGAACCCACGCTCGGCCAGGGCCCGAGACGTCCGCACCCACATGCCATTCCGGTGGCTCCTCGTGTAGTTGCCGCCGGTCAGCAGCACTACGCCGAGCTCGCGTTGGACCTCGGTTGGGACGCAGACGATCGCGCAGAGCCGATCCTCACCAAAGGGAAGGAAGACCCCGAACTCTTCGAACGTCATCGCGACATCCACCCTTCGGCCATCCGCGAGAGCTCTTCGACGATGGGCGCCTGCACATCGACCCGAGAGGTCGATCCGGTCGAGCCGACGAACGCCGCGCTCCCGAACATGGCCCCCGGCGGCTCCTTGACGAACTCGATCTCACACCGGCCCCCCTGGCCCCGGATCCGATCACGGAGGGAGGTGAGGCCCGGATCGACGGTCGGGCGCTTGGAGATCTGGAACAGGAGGGCCTCTCCCCTGAAGGCCCCCATGTCCTTCGTGAGGTCCGCTTCCGTGAGGGCGTCGAACAGACGCCGGTAGATCGGGTGGCCGAGAACGTCAACCATCCCGGTGCGCTGGAGCTCCTCCACGATCTCTCCCTGTGTCCGGAGCGACCGGCCCGCCGAGATGGCGACCTGCACCATGTGCATCTCCCGGATCAGCTGGCGCAGGTAGTCGCGCCCACGCAGGGCCGGGTTCATCATCACCAGGCGGTCCACGCCTCCCTCTCGCGCCGCGAGTCCGGCGAGGAGGCCGCCGAATCGGGCGCCGATGAGCCCGAGGCGGGACGTGCCCGCCTCCGCCGAGAGGCGCTCGGCCGCCGCCCGGGTGTCCTCCATGTGCCGCTCGAGCGTCGCGTCGGCCAGGGATCCCATGGAATCGCCGTAGCCGCGGCGATGCATGGCCAGCACCGGGTAGCCCATGGCGGCCAGCGTCCGCGCCACCCCCCGCTCCACCCTCCGGAGCGTGAGCAGCTCCAGGCCGTAGGAATGGCAGACCACGAAGCCCAGGTCCCGAGGCTCGGTCGGCCGGTAGAGCAGGGCGAAGCATCGGTCGTCGCCGATCTCGACGTGCAGCGCGCGCTCCTCGACGCCGTCGGCCGTGTACGACGCGTGTTGGGCGAGGAACGCTCGATCCACCCGGATCGTCAAGGGGTTTCCTCTGGTCAGGGGGACAGTGGGCTACCGTCGGGGCCGATACGCATCGGGCCCCGGAAGGAGGTCGAGATGTACCAATCGTCTGCACAGGTGGACATGGGCACGAGCGTCGACGTGTTCCCTCCGATCTTGTGGGCGATCCGGTCGGCGTGCGGCCAGTCCACCCTCGTGTCCAGGCCGATCGACACCTTGGCGACGACCTCGTCCTGCGAGTCGTACACCCACATGCGCTGGGTGGCCTCCTCCCCGTTGGCGACCTCGACCACGACGTAGAACCACTCGTCCAAGGGGACCCGCCAGTCGGTCAGGGCGACCTCGGTCCCCCGGAACAGCGCCAGCCCGAGACGGCGGTCCGGGTACAGCCGCACCTCCACGGGCCAGCCTGGGAGCACCCCGTCGGTGGGCGACAAGTCCTCGATCTCCAGGTACCCGGGCTCGGCCGGGATCGCGCCCGCAGGGATCGCGGGCACGCGGTGCGCCACTCCGATGAAGGCATGCCCTTCGGGGAGAGGCACCAGTGCGATGACCCCCACGTGGACCGGATTGACCCGCCCGATGCGCGCGCAGGACTCGCCCGTCCGGGCGCCGAAGGGCCCCGTCTCCACGTCGCCCTGGATGCCGAACTCGCAGCCGGGGTCGGGCCGGACGTACGAGCCGCAGACCGGCCGTTCGAAGCCGGACGACAGGAGGAGGCCCTCCGGGAGCCCCGAGGTCGGCTCCGCGGTCCCCCTGCCCGGTTGAGCCGTGGACTCCGTCCTCGGCCCGTTCGGGTCGGGGCGGGTGTTCACGCACGCGGCGAGGAAGACGAGGGCGGCCAGCGCCGCACCCCCTCGCCGCAGTTGTCGATGCGGCATAGACGGATCCTGCTGGATACCCAACACGGAAGCCGCTCGCCGGCCACGCGGCGGCCGCGGAGCGGCCCTACTAGGGCGTGATCTTGAAGACGAAGGTCTCGAGTCCTCCCGCGTTCGAGGCCTGGACGGGGTTCGCCGTCGGGAAGTTGCTCGAGGACGTCTGACCGGTCACGTAGGCGGCGCCGGAGCCGTCCAGCGCGACCCCCTGCGCAATATCGATGCCGCCTCCGCCCAGGTAGGTCGAGTAGACCAGCGCGCCGCCGTCGGCCGCGAGCTGTGTCACGAAGACGTCCTGACTTCCGATCCGATGGTCCTGGATCGGACTGACCACCGGGAAGTTGTCGGAGGCCGTATGGCCCACCACAACCGGCCGGCCCGATCCGTCCACCGCGATGCTGTTCCCCTCCTCGGCTCCGGCACCGCCGAGGTAGGTGGAGAAGATCAGCTGGCCCGTCGGCGAGATCTTGGCCGCATACGCGTCCCGGCTGCCTCCGGACGACGCCTGGAAGGGGCTCGCGGTGGGGAAGTTGGTGGAGGCGGTGAAGCCCGTGACGTACGCGGTCCCGTCCGGGTCCACCGCGATGCTGTTACCACGGTAGGACGAGTCCATGAGGCTGCCGCCGAGGTACGTGGAGTAGATGAGCGTCGTGCCGGTCGGATTCAATGCCGTGATGAACGCGTCGCGGTCGCCTCCCGACGTAGCCTGGATCGGGTTGGCGGTCGGGAAGTTCGTCGAGTACGCGAAGCCGGTCACGAACACGTTGCCCGCCGCATCCACCGCAACGCCTCGGGCTGTGTCGCTCTTGTTGCCGCCGAGGTATGTGGAGAAGAGCAGGGCGTTGCCTCCGACGTCGAGCTTAGCCACGAACGCGTCCGCGCCCCCGCCGAGCCGCGTTTGCCGCGCGCCGACCAGCGGGAAGTTCTTGGAGAAGGTGTACCCAACGACGTGGGCGCGACCCGCGGCATCCAGCGCGATGTTGGGCTTGCCGTCCTGGCTCCTGCCGCCCAGGTACGTCGAGTAGACGATCGTGCTCCCCGTGGGATCGAGCTTCAGCACGAAGGCGTCCTCGCCGCCACCGAGGACCGACTGGACCGGGTTCACGATGGGGAGATCCGCCGACGCGGTCGCGCCGGCCACGTAGGCGTTGCCCGCCGCGTCCACCGCGATGTCACGGCCTCGGTCGGCCCCCGATCCGCCGAAGTAGGTCGAGTAGACGAGCGCGCCCCCGGAGGGATCGAGCTTCGCGATGTATCCGTCCTCCGTTCCGAGGAGCGCGCCCTGGAGCGGCGCAGCCGTCCGGAAGTTCGCGGACATCGTCGATCCCGTCACGTACGCGCTCCCGGAGGCGTCGACCGCGATGCCGATCCCGTCTTCGGTGCCGGCCCCACCGAGGAAGGTCGAGTAGGCGAGGAGCGGGTCGATGATGAGGGCTACATCGTGATCGTATCTCCCGACCCGGAAGCCCACCCGATCCCCGCGGAGCAGCACGAACCCGCCCCGAACCGGGCGCCGGGTCCCGTCGATCACCTGGTAGATCTGCGGCTTCCGCCAGCGGACGGCTCCACCCGGGGTGCGCAGGACGAGATCTCCTCGCCCGTCGATGGCGGGGGGGCCGACGCCCGTGAACGCTAGCCGGATGTCCCCCACGTCGGCCCCCGGATCCACGACGAAGTCGTACTCCAGGCGCTGCCGGCTGCCGTGGAAGCGCAGGTCGATCCCCGAGTAAGCGTCCCGGTAGACCACCTCAGAAAAGGTCGGGATCCCCGTCTGCCAGCGCTCGGGGTCATCGCCGATCAGGTAGTTGACCGTGCCGGGGAGCTCGCTCGCGCCCTGGGCCTCGGTCGCGGGATCGGCCCCGACGAGGCGCATGCCCAGGGTGAGGCCTCCCGTCTCGGCGCCCTCGGGCGAGGACGCCCGCTCCGAACCGGGCAACGCGAGCAGGGCCTCGGCGGGCCGGAGGAGGAGGACGTAGCCCCGACCCCTGGAGATGAATTCCACGCCCGATCCCGCCTGTCCGACGTTGGGCTCGAAGACGAGGGGCAGGTTCCCATACGAATCGAGGAAGGTCCTCGTGGCGGCCCGATCCCCTTGCGGGGCAAGGCCATGATCGCGGGGCTGCACCTCCGTGAGGGCCAGCGTCGCGCCGACGGCGGATCCGGCGACCAGCAACGCCGCGCAGGCGACGCGCCCGATGGAGCTGCCCATCATCCGAGCATGCACCACTCCGATCCCCTCCCTTCGGTGAGCACCCGACGACCGTATCGCGCCCGGATCAGACGGTGGACGCCGCGTCGTCGGTGCCGTGGGGCGACGGTCGGCTCCGCGCGTCGCCCGACACCGACCAGGTCCCGTCGAGCTCCACGGGTCCGAAATCCGAGACGGGCGTCCCCCGCCCGTTCTCCTCGATCACGACCGCGCGATCGAGCTTCCAGCGGTCGCGGACGAGGCCATCGGTCGAGATGATGGCGACCACCGGGAAGTAGACTCCCGGCCGCAGCGGCACGGGGCTCAGCGTGCATCCGACGGAACCGCTCTCGCCCCCGATGGCCAGGGTGGACGAGACGGCCGCGCCGACGTCCCGCCCGCCCTCGTCCACGAACCCAACACAGAACAGCGCCTCCTCCAGCGCCGACGCCTCGTAGCTGATCGAGACCCGCAGCCCGGCATGATCCCCTTCGATCTCCTCCAAGCGAACCTCTTCGACACGTGCCCCGCCCGCGCCCCACCGGTCCAACCCCCGGGCGGCCATCTGCCTCCGCGTCGACCTCGTCCGGTGCGGCGTGGCGCCCTCGCGCCGTTCGGTCGCCCTCGAGTAGTCGTTCACGACCCCTGCAGCGGGCCCCTCGGCCACCAACTCCCCGTGGTCGAGCCAGATGACCCGATCGGTCATGTTGCGGATCAGCCCCATGTTGTGGGACACGAAGACGAGGGTCCCGCCGCGGCTTCGATACTCATCGAGCCATCTGATGCATTTCCCCTGGAAGGCGGCATCGCCCACCGACAGGACCTCGTCCACCAGCAGGATGTCGACGTCGAGGGCGGTGATGGTGGCGAAGCCGAGGCGGGCCGCCATGCCCGAGGAGTACCGTTTGAAGGGTGTGTCGGCCATCTCCTGAAGGCCGGCGAACTCGAGGACCTGGTCGACCAGGGAGGCCATCTCCTTCCGCCCGAACCCATGCATCGCTCCGAGGAGGTAGGCGTTCTCCCTTCCGGTGAGGTCGGGATTGCCGCCGACGAGGAGGTCGATCAACGAGGCGATCTTCCCGGTGACCTTCACGCTGCCCGCCGTGGGCATCGTGACGCCGGCGATCACCTTCAGGAGGGTCGTCTTCCCCGCCCCGTTGTGGCCGACGATGCCCAAGGCCGTGCCCGCAGCGATCGAGACCGATACGTCCTGGAGGGCGTCGAACGTGTCCCGGCTCCACCAGCGGGGGAAGGTCTTCCTGACGGCCGCATCCACCGGCCAGGGCAGCGCCTCGCGGATCCGCGCCTTGCCGACCCCCACCCGGTAGGTTTTGGTGACTTCCCTCACGACGATGGCATCCATGTCAGATCACATCCGCGAACCGGCTCTCGGTGGCGTGGAAGTACCAGAAGCCGACGACGACAGCGACCGCCGCACCGATCGCCGCGGGGAGCAAGAGCCCGACGTCGGGCGCAAGGCCTCCCACGAGGATGCGCCGGAACGACTCCACGACGCCGGTCATCGGATTCAGGAGGTAGAGCCGTCGAAGGCCCTCCGGCACGTCGCTCAGCGAATACATCACGGGCGTCAGGAGGAGCCAGAGCTGCACGAACAGCGGGACGACGATCCGGACGTCCCTCGCGAACACGTTCAGGGCGCTGGCGAACAGCGCGACGCCGACGCAGAGGATGAGCTCGATGGCGAGCAGAACCGGGAACCACAGCGCGGTCGGCGGGAGGCCCGTCCCCGTCGCGAGGGCGAAGATGACGAAGATCGCGAGCGCGACGGAGAGATCGATGAGGGCGGTGCCGATCGCGGCAACCGGCAGGACCGCCTTCGGGAAGGAGAACCGGGTCACGACGAGCATCGATCCCACGACGCTCGGCACGCCGAACGTCAGGCTGTTGGCGAAGAGCGTCCAGGGCGCGAGCGCGGCGAGCGCGAACACCGCGTACGGGACGTTCCCCGTCTGCACGCCCGCCACCTCGTGGAAGACGATGGTGCCGGCCCCCAACGTGATGAGCGGGGGGAGGATCGCCCACGCGAGACCGACCGCCGACTGCCGGTACCGCAGCCGGAACTGGCGATGCGTGAGCGTGAAGACCAGATATCGGTGGTCCCAGAGCCTACGGATCAAGGGCTCTCTCCTGCGTCGTGACCATCCTGCCGTGACGGTGGTCGTGGGTCGTGCCGAGTCCGACGGCGCCCCCGAGACGGCGGAGCCAACCATCGAGCAGCTCGGTGAACTCGTCCTGGATGGGGATCGACGTCAGTCCGTGGACCGAGCCTTCGACGATCGCGACCTCGGCCAGCGACCCCGGGCGCTCCAGCGCCTCGCCAAGGCGTCCTCGTCGCGCCCGTTGGAACTTGTCGCAGGAGTCGTCGACGGTGCCCAGCACGAACAGCATCTTCACTCCGCGCTCGATCACCGTCTCGAGATCGTCGAGGAAGACCCGGCTCACCCAGCGATCCTCTCCGCCACGAGGCGCGGCCTCTTGGGCGTCCCGGCTCCGGAACGCCTGCCACTTCGCCCTCAGCACCCGTCGATAGAACTGCCGGCGGTGGGCGCTGAACGTGCGGGGGATCGCGCTCGGGCGAAGCATCCTCCAAACATAGCTTCCCCTGCTCCAGCCCCCGGCCAGCCGATCGGAGGTAACGTGGACGATGTTCAAGTCCTTGATGGGGATCGCTCCCATCGCGACCGCCTGCACCCCGGGGATCCTCGCGGCGGATGACAGGGCGGTTCGAGCTCCGAAGCACGTCCCGAGAAGCACGAATCTCTCGATCCCCTGTCGCCGGAGGACGTTCGTCGCCGCCTCGACGTCCTCAACCTGCGGCTCGTCCAGGTCGAGCGCGCCGAGCGTTCCCGTGCTCTCCCCGAGCCCGTGATAGTCGAAACGCATGGCGTGGAACCCGGCGCCCGCGACCGCGCGGCAGATCCGCACGGAGATCCCGTTCCTGCCCGCGCACATCCACTGCCCGGCGCCGGTCAGGACGACGAGTGCCGTCCCGACCGGGGGCGCGGTGGGATGGGTGACGATGCCGAACAGAGTCTCCCTGCCGCTATCGAAGAAGAGCGGGGACTCATCGTCGGCGGTGGCATGTCGCCGCTCGGCGCCCATCAGCTCCCCTCCCCGACCAGCGAACGCGTCAGCCATTCGGTGGTGGCGCCCAGGAGCGCTGCCACGTCCGCAGCCGGGTCCTCCTCACGGTCCCGTCCGTGACGAGGGAACCACCACCCGTCGCCTCCCGGCACGATCCGGGTCTCGACTCGGAAGCCCCTGCCCTCGAGCTGGGCCGTGAGCACGGCGTAGCCCGCGGAAAGCTGCGTGCTCCGGCTCATCTGCACGAGCAAGGTGGGCCCCGCGCGCGTGCCCAGCTCCTCGAGCAGCGTTCGGCCCTCCGCGCTCTCGAACATGGCGAGCCGGATGGGATAGCCCGCGATGTCGAGGCACTCGGATCGTCGGAGCTCATCCATCAGGGTTCCGACGCTCGATTGATCTGCGGTCTCGTCCTTCATCTCGAGCAACTGCTTGGCCCGAAAGACCTCGAGGAAGTACGTCCTCGAGTCCACGCTC
>JBQTIP010000111.1:0-2018 GCA_052388025.1 Actinomycetota bacterium | reverse complement strand
CCGAGCGCGAGCGCCGCGCTGTCCTCGATCAGCCGCGCCTCGGCGAGCCGCTCGATCGCGTCGAGGGTTCGCCTCGTCCGGACCTCGGGATGCGCGCCTCCGTACCGCATGAGCGCGAGCTCCACCGCGAACTGCACGTCCGCCAGCGACCCGTAGCCGAGCTTGAAGTGGAACCTGGCGGCGTCGATCGGCTTCACGCGTTCCCGCTCGATCCGCTCGCGCATGCGGCGGATCTCGGAGGCGCGGTCGACCGTCAGGATCTCCGGGTAGGCGAAGTCCTCCGCGAACGAGCAGAACCGCCGTCCGAGCGCCTCGTCGCCGGCCACGAACCGGGCGCGCAGCAGCGACTGGAACTCCCACGTCTGCCCGTACCGCTGCCAGTACTCGAGGAACGCGGTGAAGGACTTCGCGAGCGGACCGCTCTTCCCCTCCGGCCGCAGGTCCGCGTCCGGCTCCCATCCCGCGCCGTGGATGCCGGCCAGCACCGCCTCCGCCAGGCTCGCGGCGCGACGGAACTCCCGGGGGCCCTCCCCCTTGTAGACGAAGACGACGTCGAGGTCGGAGGCGAAGTTCAGCTCCTCGGCGCCGAGCTTCCCGAGGCCGATCACGGCGAACGGAAAGTCGGGCGCCGCCGCGTCCAGGGCCTCGCGGACGACGCGGTCTCCGATCGCCGCGAGGGCGCCGCCGGTCTCCTTGGGAGCCAGCTCCCGAGCCGCGTACCGCCCCACCAGCGACACGAGGGCGGCAACCGAGTCCTCGGGTTCGACCCCGTCGGCGAGGGCCAGAACCCGGTCCGGCTCGGCCGCGACGAGGTCCGTGGCGAAGGAGCTCGCAGAGACTACGTGCGCGAGCCGCCGAGCCGCGCCGGGGTCTGCCGCCAGCGCGTCGGCCGGGCCGGGACGATGGCCGATCGCCTCGGCCACGCGCTCGAGCCGCACGAGGGCCGCGTCCGGGTTCGCCGCCAGGGCGAGGGGCGGGACCATCACCGGGAACACGTGCGCCAGCACCTTCCCGAGGCGCGTGGACGGATCGACCAGCCGGTGCAGGACCTCGTAGGCGGCGGCCGGCTGCCGGAACCCAAGGCCGGCCAGGAGCTCCTCGGTCGCCTCCCGCTCCGTTCCCGGCCTCGGGGCGCGTGGCCCCGCGAAGGCCTCGAGCAGCGGGCGGTAGAACAGGCGCTCGTGAAGCCCTCGGACCAGGGTGGTCTGACGGTCGTACTCGGCCTGGAGATCCTCAGACCCCGCGAGCCCCAGCGAACGCGCGAGACGGATACGCGAAGGCTGATCGGCGGGAAGCTCGTGCGTCTGGAGGTCCCGGACGATCTGCAGCCGGTGCTCCAGCCGCCGCAGGAACCGGTACGCGCCGGCCAGGACGTCCGCGTCTGGCTCGGCCACGTAGCCCTCCTCCGCGAGAACGGCGAGCGCGCGGAGCGTGTTCGGCTCGCGAAGTCGCTCGTCGCGCCTGCCGTGGACGATCTGGAGGAGCTGGACGGCGAACTCGACGTCCCGGATCCCGCCGCGCCCGCGCTTCACCTCGGTGGCCTCCTTGCCCCGCGCCCGCACGTACTCCTCGAGGCGGACCTTCACCTGACGGACCTCGTCGATGGCCTGCGGGGAGAGCTCCTCCGGGTACACGAAGGAAGCCACCCCCTCCACGAACGCACGACCGAGATCCATTTCGCCCGCGACGGGGCGAGCCTTGATCAGGGCCTGCCGCTCCCACGTCGCCGATTGCTCCGCGTAGTAGGCAAGCGTCGCGTCGAGCGAGCGCGACAGCGCGCCGCCGCGTCCTCCGGGACGAAGCGTCGGGTCCACCCGTAGCGCTGCGCCCTCGGCCGTGGGCTCCGAGAGGAGCTGAAGGATCCGGGCGACGGCGCGCTCGGCTTCCTCCGGCCGGCCGGGGTCGCCGGCCTCGTGTATGAAGATCACGTCGACGTCCGAGGAGTAGTTCAGCTCCTCGCCGCCGAGCTTCCCGAGGCCGATCACCGCAAACCCCTCCGGCGCCTCCAGCCGGCACGC
>JBQTIP010000110.1:0-13357 GCA_052388025.1 Actinomycetota bacterium | reverse complement strand
GGTCGGCGGTCAGGAGAACGAGCGGCAGGCGCGACATCGAGGCCTCGATGACCGCGGGGAGAAAGTTCGCCGCCGCGGTCCCGGACGTGCAGGCGACGGCCACGGGGCGGCCGGTCGACTTCGCGAGACCGAGTGCGAAGAACGCCGATGCCCGCTCGTCCAGATGGACGTGCACGCGCACCCCCGGATGGCGCGCCAAGGCCAGCGCGATCGAGGTCGAGCGCGATCCCGGAGACAGGCAGGCGTCGGTCATGCCTCCGAGGACGAGCTCGTCTACCAGCGACGACACGCACGCGAGCGCGACGTCGCCCTCGCTCATACCGTGTGCGACAGGACGAGCCCGAGCGCGAGCAGCAGGCCACAGGCGGCGTGGGTCGCGGCGGTCCCGGTGAGGACGGGGACGAGGTCGCGGCCATGCGCCTTCCCCACCTGCTCCATCGGCCTGATCGCGAGCGGCCAGGCCGCCAGGCCGAACAGCGACCACTGCGTGATCCCGGCTCGCTCGTTCACGATGAAGGTCGCCACGCCCAGCGGGATCGCCGCGAAAGCTGCAACCACGATCACGCGATAGAGCCGGCGTGTCCGCCGGTCGCCGAGCCGCACCGCGAGCGTGCGCTTGCCCGCCGCCTCGTCGGTCGGGATGTCGCGCAGGTTGTTCGTCACGAGGATCGCCACAGCGAGCAGCCCCGTCGAGCCCGAGCACCACCACGCCGCGGCCGGGATCGTCTCCACCTGGACGTACGCGCTGCCGCAGACGGCCATCACCCCGAAGAAGAGGAACACCATCGCCTCGCCGAGCCCGAGCGCCGCGTAGGGGCGTGGGCCGCCGGAGTAAAGCGCCAGGGCAGCCATGGCCACAGCGCCGATCGGGATGATCCATAGCGTCGTCGCGATCGCGAGCGCAAGCCCCGCGACGCCGGCGACGCCGATCGCGACGAGCGCCGCGACGGCCACCGCCCGCGGCGACGCCGTTCCCGACGAGGTAAGCCTGGGTGGCCCCAGCCGCTCGCCGGTGTCGACGCCGCGGACCCCGTCGAAGTAGTCGTTCGCGTAGTTCACGCCCGCCTGCAGGCCTACCGCTACAACGAGCGCCGCGACGAGCCGCCAAGGGATCGCCGAGCCGGCGGCGGCCGTTCCGACGACAACGGGCACGAGACCGGCGCCGAGCGTCCGCGGGCGAGCCCCTCGCCACCAGACGGCGAGCGAGCTCACGGCCGCTTCGGGAACCGCGAGAAGTCGGGGTCGCGCTTGCCCACGTACGCGTCTCGGCCCTCCTGCGCCTCCTCGGACATGTAGTAAAGGAGCGTGGCGTCGCCGGCCATCTGCTGGATTCCCGCGAGCCCGTCGGTGTCGGCGTTGAACCCGGCCTTCAGCAGGCGGAGCGCGAGCGGGCTCATCCGGAGCATCTCCCGGCACCAGGCGACGGTCTCCTCCTCCAGCCGCTCGAGCGGCACGACGGCGTTCACGAGCCCCCAGTCGAGTGCCGTCTGCGCGTCGTACCGCCGGCAGAGGAACCAGATCTCCTTCGCGCGCTTCGCCCCGATCGTGCGCGCGAGCAGCCCCATGCCGTACCCGCCGTCGAACGAGCCCACCCTCGGGCCGGTCTGGCCGAACACGGCGTTCTCGGCGGCGATCGTGAGGTCGCACACGAGGTGCAAGACGTGGCCCCCGCCGATGGCGTACCCGGCGACCATCGCGACGACCGGCTTCGGGAGCCGCCGGATCTGGATCTGCAGATCGAGCACGTTCAGCCGCCCGATCCCCCGCTCGTCGACGTACCCGTCGTCGCCCCGAACCCGCTGGTCCCCTCCCGAGCAGAATGCCTCGGTACCCTCCCCAGCGAGGATCACCACCCCGGTCGACGGGTCGTCGCGCGCAGAGTCGAACGCGCGCCCCATCTCGACCACGGTGAGGGGCCGGAATGCGTTGCGGACCTCCGGGCGGTTGATCGTGATCTTCGCGATCCCTTCGGCGGTCTCGTACCTGATGTCCTGGTAGTCGCCGGAACGAGTCCAATCCATGACTATTCACTCCTAGAGCGCGCGCTCACACGATTGAGCTAGCCTAGCCGATGTGGGACCGCGCGTGAACCCGACCGACCTGGTGGCCGTCATCCTGCCTCCCGGCCCCGCCTGGCCGGGCATCGTCAAAGAGGTATGGGATGCGGGCGCCGCCCTCTTCCCCATCGACCACCGGTTGACTCCCCGTGGCACCGAGGAGCTCATCGCCCGCTCCCGGCCGACACTCGTGATCGACGCCGGTGGCCGGACTCGCATCGACGGAATCCCGGTACGTCCGGACACCGCTTCATTGATCGCGACGTCGGGAACTGGAGGGGAGCCGAAGCTCGTCGAGCTTTCCCGAGCCGCCGTCGAGGCGGCGGTGGAAGGCTCGACGCGGAAGCTCCGCGCCGACCCCGGCGAGCCATGGCTGTCCTGCCTGCCGCTCGCGCACATCGGCGGACTGCTCGTCGTGCTCCGGTCGGTGCTTACGGGAGCTCCGGTTGTGATCCGCGAGCGGTTCGATCCCGCAGCGGTCTCCGACGAGCGGGACGTCGCCTACACCTCTGTCGTTCCCACGATGCTCGCCCGGCTTCTGGAGGCCGGCATCGACCTCACGCCCTTCCAAGCAATCCTGGTCGGCGGGGCCCAGCTCCCAGCGGAGCTCCGCGCTCGCGCGGAACGGGCCGGCGCGCGCATCGTCGAGACCTACGGGCTGACCGAGAGCTGCGGCGGCGTGATCTACGACGGCCGGCCGTTCGGCGGAACGCGCGTGCGCATCGGCGAGGACGAGGAGATCGAGCTCCTGGGCCCGACGCTCATGTCCGGGTACCGCGACGACCTCGGGACCACCGACGCCGCCTTCATGCCCGACGGCTGGCTGAGGACGGGCGACGCCGGGTCCGTCGCAGCCGACGGCCACCTACTCGTGGACGGGCGGCTCGACGACCTCATCATCACCGGCGGGGAGAAGGTGTGGCCTGAAGAAGTCGAGGCCGCACTCCGCGGCCACCCCGCCGTCGCCCACGTCGCGGTGGCCGGGCGGGCCGATCCCGAGTGGGGTACGAGAGTCGTGGCCTTCGTCGTTCCGTCCGACCCACACTCCCCGCCAACCCTCGACGAGGTCCGGACCCGCGCCGCAGAGAGTCTCCCCCGATACAAAGCCCCCCGCGAGCTGGTGCTCGTCGAACGCCTGCCCCGCACGGCATCCGGGAAGCTCCGCCGATTCGCGCTCGGACCGGGCCCCTGAGCAGGCCGGCAGCAGCACCAGAACGTGCTGCGTGGAGTCGGGTCCGGTAGGGATCTCCCTAGCGCCCGCGGCGTCTCGATCAACTCTGTCTGAACGGGAAAGACACCAGGCGGGCCCGGATCGCAGCGAGCTGGCGGTCCACCGACGGGCCCGACGTCCCTCCGGGGGTGGTCCGTCGATCCACCGCGGCATCCGGTGTGAGCGGGGGGAGCTCGCCGTCGAACGCGGGCGAGTGCGTTCGCCACTCCTCGACCGACAGGTCGGCGGGATCGCGGCCCTCCTTCTCGAGCTGGGCCACGGCCTGCCCAACCAGCCGGTGAGCGTCCCGGAAGGGCATCCCTCGCCCGACCAGATACTCCGCGAGGTCGGTGGCCTCGAGGAATCCGGAGGAAGCCGCCTCCCGCATCCGCTCGTGAGCGAAGGCGAGGCTCCCGACCAGATCGATCATGGCGAGCAGGGCGGCGTTCAGGTTGTCCGCGGCGTCGAACAACGCCTCCTTGTCCTCCTGGAGGTCCCGGTTGTAGGCGAGGGGCAGGCCCTTCATCACCGTGACGAGCGTCACCAGATCGCCCAACACCCGACCCGCCTTTCCCCGCGTGAGCTCGGCCACGTCGGGGTTCCGCTTGTGGGGCATCATGCTGGAGCCCGTCACCTGGCCTTCGTCCACTCGGGCGAACCCGAACTCCTCCGTCGACCACAGCACGACGTCCTCGGCCAGCCGGGAGAGGTGGACCGCCAGCGCCACGGAAGCCGACAGGAACTCCAGGGCGAAGTCGCGATCGGAGACCGCGTCGATGGAGTTCTCGAAGGTCCGGGAGAACCCGAGCCGTCGGGCGATGGAGTCGGGGTCGATCGCCAGGGTGGAGCCGGCCAGCGCCCCGGCCCCGAGCGGGGAGACGTCGGCGGCATCTCGCGCCCGGAGCAGCCGCTCGACGTCGCGGAGGAGCGGAAACGCGTGGGCGAGAAGGTGGTGGGCGAGGAGGATCGGCTGGGCCCGCTGGAGGTGCGTGTATCCCGGCATCACGGCTCCGCGATTGTCTTGGGCCACATCGGCCAGGGCCTCGGCCAGGGCCGCCGCTTTCTCGGCGAGGCCGCCGGCGGCCTCCACGGCCCACAGGCGAAGGTCGGCGACCACAAGGTCGTTCCGGCTCCTCCCGGCGTGGATCTTCGCCCCCGTGGGCCCAAGCCGCTCGATCAACGCGCGCTCGATGGCGGAGTGGACATCCTCGTCCGCCTCCGAGAAGGCGAATCGCCCGGCCTCGATCTCCTCGGCGATGAGCTGGAGTTCCTTCGCGAGGTCCGAGGCCTCCTCTTCCTCCAGGAGGCCGGCCTCATGAAGGGCCTCCGCGTGGGCGATCGTGGCACGGACGTCATGAGGGGCCAGCCGCAGGTCGAACCCGATCGAGCGGGTGAACGCGCGGGCTGCGGTGGATGGGGCCCGGGTGAACCGTCCCGACCACAGGGGCGTCTCGGCGGGAACGGCCGCGGCACCCACCGGCTCGGGTTCGGGCGATTCTGATGCGCTCACCTCGACCGGCCGGCGCTCCGGGGTGGGCGACCCACCTGGCGATGCTCCCCGCCGGCGGAGTGCCCACGTGCGGAGGGGAAGCGACCAGAGCCGGACGAACCCCTCCGCGTGCCGGTGATCGAACCGGTCGCCCGCGGCCTCGTAGGTGGCGAGCGACAGGTCGTACAGCGCCCTGTTCGAGCGCCGGCCCACCACCCGGCATGACCCCTTGTGGAAGCGGAGCCGTACGTCGCCGCTCACGCCCTCCTGGGTCGAGGCCATGAAGGCCCGCAGGGACTCGTGCAGCGGGCCATGCCACTGGCCGTAATAGGCCAGTTCCGCCCACCGCCGCTCCAACCCCGCCTTCTCGTGGGCCACCTCGCGCTCGAGCGTGAGGTCCTCCAGGTCACGGTGGGCGGCGATCAGGGCCAGAGCCGCGGGCACCTCGTACAGCTCCCGCGACTTGATACCCACCAGGCGGTTCTCGATCATGTCGACCCGGCCGAACCCGTGCCGCCCCCCGATGTCCGTGAGTCGCGCCAGCAGCTCCGCCGGCTCGAGCTCCTCCTCATCGAGGGCGACCGGGATCCCGTCCTCGAACGTGACCACGACGTCCCGTGGGAGGTCGGGGGCGTGGGCGGGATCGGTCGTCAGCGCGAAGGCGTCGGACGGGGGCTCCGCCCACGGATCCTCCAGGGCTCCGCACTCCACGGTCCGACCCCAAAGGTTCTCGTCCACCGAGTACACCGTCGCCTCGTGGGAGATCGGGATCCCCCACTGGTCGGCGAGGGACCTCGCCTCTTCCCTGCTCACCGCGTTCTCCCGGACGGGGGCAAGGATCGCCAGGTCGGGGGCGAGCGCGGCGAAGGTGGCCTCGAACCGGACCTGGTCGTTGCCCTTCCCGGTGCATCCGTGGGCCACGGCGGAGGCCCCGACCTCCAGGGCCACATCTACGACCTTCGCGCCGATCAGCGGGCGGGCCAGCGCCGATACCAGGGGGTACTTGCCCTCGTACAGGGCGTTCGCATGAAGTCCGGGCCAGCAATAGCCCGTGACGAACTCCGCCCGGGCGTCCACGATGCGAAGCTCAGCTCCGGCCGCCGCCGCCCGTCCTCGCAGCTCATTGCGGTCGAGGCGCTGACCCACGTCCACGGCGACGCAGACCACCTCGTCGCCGCGCTCCTTCGCCAGCCATGCGGCCGCCACCGAGGTATCGAGCCCGCCCGAGTAGGCCAGGGCTACCCTCACGATAGACCTCCCATCTCCCGGAGTCGGGCCGCCAGCACCTTTCCCTTCACGCCCTCGCGCGCCACGATGAGGAAGGTGTTGTCGCCGGCCACGGAGCCGAGAACGCCCTCAACCGCGGCGTGGTCCAGGGCCTCAGCCACGGCCGCCGCCGCCCCCGGGACGGTTGTGACCACCACGAGGCTTCCCGACGACTCGATCGACACGACGAATTCCGCCACGAGCGTCCGGAGGCGGGAGATGCCCAGGCCGGCGGCCGCGTCCGTGGGGAGCCCGTACCGGAGGCGGCTCTCGGCATCCCTGACCCGGACCGCTCCGAGCTCCTCGAGGTCGCGGGAGATGGTGGACTGTGTGGCATCGTGGCCCAGCCGGGCCAGCTCGGCCTGGATCTCGTGCTGTGTGGAAAGCGGCATCTGCCGGACCAGCTCGAGCAGGGCCCGTTGGCGCTGACGCTTCATCCGGCCGCCTCCTCCGCGGCTCCGGGGAACGCAGCCACCAGGGCCTCCACCTCGGCCGCCGCCACCGAGAGCGGCGGCGAGAGCCGCACCACGGCGGACCCCGCCTCCGTGGCCAGGAAACCCCTGGCCATCAGCGCCTTCACCACGCGCCCCGCCCGTTCGTCCTCCATGGCCACCCCGACCAAGAGGCCGAGGCCTCTGACGGCCGTCACGCCGGGCGCCCCACACCGCCGCAGGCCGGTGATGAGCTGCTCGCCTCGCTCCCGGCAGTTCTCGAGGAGCCCCTCGGACTCGATGGCGTCCAGCACCGCCAGCGCCGCCGTGCACGGAACGGGGCCCCCGCCGAAGGTCGAGGCGTGCTCGCCGGGACCGAAGGCGATCTCGTCACGGGCGATGGCCGCGCCGATGGGGAGCCCTCCGGCCAGACCCTTCGCGAGGGTCACCACGTCGGGCTCCTCGCCGTAGCGCTGGAAAGCGAACCACGCCCCGCACCGCCCCACTCCGGTCTGGACCTCGTCGAGCATGAGCAGCGCCCCCCGCTCCGAGCACAGACGGCGCGCCAGGGCCAGGTACTCGGGGTCCAGCGGAAGGATCCCTCCCTCCCCAAGTACCGGCTCCAGGAGCACGGCCGCCGTGCGTTCGCCGACGGCCGCCTCCAGGGCCCCCTCGTCGTTCGGGGTAACGTGGACGAACCCACCGGGGAGTGGAGCGAACGGCGTGTGCTTGGCCGGCTGCCCGGTCGCCGCCAGGGTGGAGAAGGTCCGTCCGTGGAACGAGCCGAGGAGCGTGACGACCTCCATGCGGTCGTGGGCCCGGCCGTACTTGCGGGCGATCTTGAGGGCGGCCTCGTTCGCCTCGGCCCCGGAGTTGCCGAAGAAGACCATGCCGAACCCCGCCAGGCGGACCAGACGCGCCGCGAGCACCTCCTGGGGCTCGGTGGAGAACAGGTTCGAGACATGGACCAGCGTGCCGGCCTGTCTCGTCACCGCCCGTACCCACGCCGGATGGCCGTGGCCCAGGGGCATCGCCGCGATCCCCCCTGCGAAGTCGAGGTACACGTTCCCGTCGCTGTCCCAGACCCGGCTCCCCTGGCCCTTCACCAGCGTCAGGGGGTACCGTGCGTAGGTGGGCATCACCGAGGAGCGAACCAGGAGGCTCAAACGGCCGGCTCCTCGTGCGGGGCCGGACGCTCCGCGGGGGCGCTCCCCGCGATGTCATGGGTGATCATGGTCCCCAGGCCTTCCGGGGTGAACAGCTCCAGGATCAGCGAGTGCTCCACGCGCCCATCCATCAGGTGGACCTTGCCGACCCCCGACTCGACTGCCTCGATCGCGCTCTCGAGCTTGGGGATCATGCCGCCCTCGGCCACGCCCTCGGCGATCAGGGGGCGGCACCCCGACACGCTCGTCTCCGAGACCAGCGATCCGTCACTGCCAAGGAGACCGGGCACGTCGCTCAGGTAGACGAGCTTCTGGGCGCCCATGGCGGCAGCCACGCACCCCGCCACCAGGTCCGCATTCACGTTGTATGACTGGCCATCGGAGTCCGTCCCGATGGAGGCGATAACCGGAACGCACCGTTCCATGAGGTGGACGAGAAGCCCGACGTTCACCCGCTCCACCTCACCGACCAGGCCGAGATCCGGCGAACGTGGCCGGACCATGAGCAGGCCGCCGTCATGTCCGGAGAGCCCGATGGCAGGAGTGCCGTGCCGAACCAGGAGCGACACCAGGTCCTGATTCACCAGACCGACGAGCACC
Source organism: Actinomycetota bacterium (assembly GCA_052388025.1). Taxonomy (GTDB): domain Bacteria; phylum Actinomycetota; class UBA4738; order UBA4738; family HRBIN12; genus JBQTIP01. The sequence continues at coordinate 5,138 of JBQTIP010000110.1, read as the reverse complement.
ATGCGGGCCACCTCCAGGGTGGCCGGGTCGGTGACGCGGTGGCCGTCCACGAAGGTCGGCTCGATCCCCAGGCGCCCGGCCATGGTCGTGATCTGTGGACCGCCCCCGTGAACAACGATCATCCGTACCCCGACCAGTCGAAGTAGAGCGATGTCCTCGGCGAAGGTCTCGGCCAGGCGACGGTCCTCCATGGCCGCTCCGCCGATCTTCACCACCACGACAGAGCCGGCGTGCTCCTTCATGAACGGCAGGGCCTCGAGGAGGATCCGGGCCTTGGCCCGAGTGCGCTGCGCCACCTTGGGCAGGGCGCCGATCACGGTCATGTCGTGTACTCCGCGTTGATCCGGACGTACTCGTAGCCGAGGTCGCAGCCGAGCGCCGTCGCGGATCCGGGCCCGTCGCCCATCCGGATCCGGATGACCACCTCGGGCTGCATCAAGGCCTCGGCACAGGCGGCGGGGTCGAACCCGGAAGGGATCCTCCCGGCTTCGATCACAGGAATGCGGGCCAGGGTGGCCTCGACGCTCTCCCGCGCGAAGCGCGCGCCGCTCGCCCCGATGGCCTGGAGGATCCGGCCGGGGCTTGGATCCTTGCCGAAGATGGCCGTCTTCACGAGGAGCGATCCCGCTACCGCCCGGCCGACCAACTGGGCATCTCCGTCGGAGGCCGCCCCTTCCACCTGGACGACCATGCTGGTGGAGGCGCCCTCGGCGTCGGCGATCACCTGGCGAGCCAGGTCGGCACACACGGCATGGACCGCCTCGGCGAGGTCGAACTCGTCGAGAGCGCGACTCGACGCTCCGTTGGCCATGAGCAGCACGGTGTCGTTCGTGCTGGTGCACCCGTCCACGGTCACCCCGTTCCACACGGGGCCCGCGCCCCAGCGCAACGCGTGGCGGATCGCCGAAGGATCGGCCTCGGCGTCCGTGGTGAGGAACACGAGAAGGGTGGCGAGGTCCGGGGAGATCATCCCGGCGCCCTTCGCGCAGCCACCGACCGTGCAGCCGCCGGCCCGGACTTCGGCTTCCTTGGCCGCGCGATCGGTGGTCAGGATGGCCCGGGCGAACGCGGGTCCGCCGTTCGGGGACAGGTCGGTGGCCGCCTGGGCGATCCCTGCGATCGCCCGCTCGGTGAGGATGCGGGCTCCGATCACTCCGGTCGAGCAGCAGAGAACCTCGCGCGCCTCGAGGCCGAGCGCGGAGGCCGCCGCGCCCGTAAGGGCTTCGGCGTCGGCGAACCCCTGTGGTCCGGTACCGGCGTTGGCCTGTCCGCTGTTCACCAGGACCGCGCGAGCCCTCCCCTCCCCGAGCCTCGAGCGCGAGAGTTGCACGGGCGCAGCCGCGAACTCGTTCGTGGTGAACAGGCCACCGGCGGTCGCCGGCCGTTCGGAGACGAGCAGGCCGAGATCGGGCCGCCCGCTTGCCTTCAAAGAGGCGGAGATCCCCGACGCCACGAACCCGCGAGCCGCCGTGACGCTCACGGATAGACCCCCACCGTGGACAGGCCCGCGGCCTCATCGAAGCCCAGCATGACGTTCAGGTTCTGAACGGCCTGCCCCGCGGCGCCCTTTCCGAGATTGTCCAGGGCGCCGATCACCACGGCCATCCCGGCACGACCGTCCACCTCGACTCCGAGCTCGCAGACGTTCGTCCCGGTAAGGCGCTTCGGGTCCGGGGTCGCGCCGGCGTCCACCATCCGGATGAACGGCTCGTCCGCGTAGGCCTCGAGGAGAGCGGCGCGGAGGTCCTCGGCGGTCCATCGCGGCTCAAGCCTCGCGTAGCACGTGGTGACGATCCCCCGGACGGCGGGAACCAGATGCGGGACGAACGTCACCACGGCCTCTCTGCCGGCCGTACGGAGGAGCCCGCGCTCCATCTCCGGGGTGTGCTGGTGACTGCCGACGCGGTACGCCCGGACGCTGCCGTCGAGGGAGGCGAAGTGCGACTGGGGCGTCGGCTTCTTCCCCGCCCCCGAGATGCCCGACTTCCCGTCCACGATGATGCCGTCTCCGCGCACCATGCCGGCCGCGAGGAGCGGAGCGAGCCCCAGGATGACCGGCGTCGGGTAGCACCCCGGGTTCGCCACAAGCTGGGCTCCGGCCACCTGGTCTCGGAACCGCTCCGTCAGGCCGTACACCGCCTTGTCCAGCCAGGCGGGAGCGGGATGGTCGAACCCGTACCAGGACGGGTATTCCTCCGCGGAGAGACGGAAGTCGCCGCCCAGGTCGACGACCTTGACCCCGGCCTCCGCGATCTCGGGGACGATCCGGGCGCTGGTCCCTGCGGGCAGGGCCACGAGGGCGGCCACCGCGCCGGAGGGATCGAACTCGTTCAGCGGGCGGTAGGTCCGGTCGGCGAGCGGGGCCAGGTGGGCGAACACCTCACCGACCCGCAATCCCGCGGCGTCGTGAGCCCCGAGGAACCCGACGGCCACCCCCGGGTGTCCCGCCAGGAGTCGGAGAGCCTCCGCCCCAGAGAACCCCGAGGCGCCCAGCACGGCGACAGGTGCTTTCTCACTTCGCATGGTTGAAGTCCGAGAGTATGATCGTCTCTGCATAGGGATGCAACCTACCAGGCCGCGGCCCCTGTCGGCACGCGTGCTCGCCTGCGCTTGAGTATGCACGAGCTAGCATAGTAGCCGGAGCTGCCCGGCCGCGGCTGCGCACGCAGATCGATCTCCTCGGTTACGCGCCGGTCATGTGGGTTCTCCGCCTGAGGGTAAGGAATAGGGCGCGGTTATCCCCTATGGGACAATGGACCGCGAATTGGCCGAAGAGCGAAACGTCATCATCCTGGGCTCGGGCCCAGCCGGGTACACGGCCGCCCTCTACGCAGCCCGGGCGAACCTCTCCCCGCTGGTCTTGAAGGGCATCGACGCCGGCGGGCAGCTCATGCTGACCACCGAGGTCGAGAACTACCCCGGTTTCTCCGACGCGATCATGGGCCCGGAGCTGATGGAGCAGATGGAGAAGCAGGCCGCGCGCTTCGACGCCGAGCTGCTCCACCAGGGCGCGACGCGCGTGGACCTGTCCGAGCGGCCGTTCGGCGTGTGGGCCGGCGACCAAGAATGGCGGGCCGAGTCGCTCATCGTCGCGACCGGGGCCTCGACCATCTGGCTGGGCGTGCCCGGCGAGGACAAGCTCCGGGGCCGCGGTGTCTCGTCGTGCGCCACCTGCGACGGGTTCTTCTTCCGCGACCGCGACCTGATCGTGGTGGGGGGAGGCGACTCGGCGATGGAGGAGGCGACGTTCCTCACGAAGTTCGCGACGAAGGTCACGATCGTGCACCGCCGCGACCGGTTCCGCGCCTCGAAGATCATGCAGGACCGCGCGTTCGCGAACCCGAAGATCGACGTTATCTGGGACTCGGTGGTCGAGGGAATCCTGGGCGAGGGAGCGGTCGAGGGCGTTCGCCTACGGAACGTGAAGTCCGGCGAGGTCACGGATTTCCGGACCGGTGGGGTGTTCGTCGCGATCGGGCACCGGCCGAACACGTCGCTGTTCGAGGGTCAGCTCAAGCTGGACGGCGGCTACATCGTCGTCGAGGAGCCGAGCACCAGGACCAGCGCGCCCGGTGTGTTCGCCGCCGGCGACGTCGTCGACCACGTGTATCGTCAGGCGGTGACGGCCGCGGGGATGGGCTGCAAGGCCGCGATCGACGCCGAGCGGTTCCTGGAGGCCCAGGGCCACTGACGGAATGCGGGCCGGTGCCCGGAGCGTTATCGGCGATACGGGTCGGCCACGGAACTGCGGCCCGCAACCAGGAGGAGAGCGAGTTGGCTCTGATCGGAGACGTAACCGACCAGGACTTCGAGTCCCGGGTGCTGCAAGCGGAGACCCCCGTGCTGGTCGACTTCTGGGCAGAGTGGTGCGTGCCGTGTCACATGGTCTCGCCGGTGGTCGAGGAGATCGGCCGGGAGAAGGCGGAGAGGCTGCAGGTCGCCAAGCTGAACATCGACGACAACCCCGACGCGACGCGCAAGTACGGCGTCATGAGCATCCCCTCGCTGATCTTGTTCAAGGACGGCCGGGAAGTGGCACGCGTTGTCGGCGCCAGGGGCAAAGACGCGCTGCTGAAGGAGATCGACCCGCACCTCGCCGCCTGATCCGGCCCGGGGCGGGCTCGCCCGGTTGGCGTTCCACTCGGCACCTGCTGATACTCAGACCGTGAGGATCATCCGCGCAGGTGACGGTGGCGAGGCCGTCCGCGACGTGCAGCACCGGCTCCTCGGGATCGGCGCCTCCATCGACGCCGCCGAGCTCGAGGGCAGGTTCGGCCCCTCCACCGAGGCGGCCGTGAAGGCTTTCCAGCAGAAGCGGGGGCTGCTCGCCGACGGCCTGGTCGGACCGGACACCTGGAGTCAGCTGGTCGAGGCGGGCTACGGGCTCGGCGACCGCACGCTCTACCTCCGCAGCCCCCAGTTCCGCGGCGACGACGTCCGCGCGCTGCAGAGTCGCCTGAACGCGCTGGGGTTCGACGCCGGGCGCGAGGACGGCATCCTCGGCGGCCGCACCGACCGGGCCGTCCGCGAGTTCCAGCGGAACGTCGGGCGGCCCGGTGACGGGATCGTCGGGCCGGGGACTCTGAAAGCCCTTCAGCAACTCCGCCCGCCGGTCGAGGGGCCTAGCCGGGCGGTCGTCCGCGAGGCCGAGGCGGTTCGGCGCATGGAGACGTCGCTCGCCGGCGCGGCGGTCGCGATCGACCCGGGGCACGGTCCCGGCGACCCCGGGCACGGTCCCGGCCCGGGCGGGCTCACGGAGGCGGAGGTCACGATGCTGCTCGCTCGCGACCTCGCGGAGGAGCTGTCCGACCGCAGCGCAGCTCCGACCCTTCTCAGGGCAGCCAATGAGAACCCCACCGCTAGCGAACGGGCGCGGGCCGCGAACGAACTAGGCGCGGCCGTGTGCATCTCGATTCACCTGAACGGCGGCGATGCCGGAGCCGAGGGCGCGACCGGCTTCTACTTCGGGACGGAGTCCACCTACTCCCCCGCCGGGCAGCGGCTGGCGGAAGTCATCCAGGAGCAGCTCACATCACGCCTTCCCTTGAAGGACGGGCGGACGCATCGGCTGGCCGTGGCGATCTTGCGGGAGACGCGCATGCCCGCCGTACAGGTCGAACCGTGCTTCCTCACCAACC
>JBQTIP010000109.1:0-25394 GCA_052388025.1 Actinomycetota bacterium | reverse complement strand
CGGCACGCTCGATGATCGAGCGTTGTAGAAAGGAGGAGACCCATGTCAGCGGAAGAGAACATTACCATCGCCCGCCGCTTCATCGCGGAACAGGACAGGCGCAAGGGACCGCCGCCGGACGAGATCTGCGCCCCGGGCTACACCGCGCACGTCCTCAGCTTACCGCCGATGGACCTCGCCGGCCACGCGCAGCTCGCCAAGGTATTCTACGCCGCCTTCCCGGACCTCAAGCAGACGATCGTTGACGCGTTCGCCGACGAAGAGAAGGCGGCCGTGCGCTACACGCTTACGGGTACCCACCAGGGCGAACTGATGGACCTGGCGCCCACCGGAAAACAGATAGCGGTCGCGGGGATGATGACGTTCCGCATCGTCGGGGGCAAGGTGGAGGAGTCGTCCTGCATCATCGACGAGATGGCGCTAATGCAGCAAATCGGGGCCATGCCGTCCTCCTAAAAGGAACGTTAAGGACATGTGTAAACCACCTTTAGGGCCAAAGGTGGACGGCGCCTAACATGCGCGTGCAGCCGATGCCGGGAGGGGCGCTATTTTGCTCAGGAAGCATTGACCGGCGCGGCTGACGTGCATCCTTTAGGCGCCTAAAGAAAGAGGACTTTCATGACCACCGATGATCGGATTGAAGAACTGACGGTAGCCCTGGGCACCGTTTTCCGCGAAAGCGTCCACGCCGAAGGCCGCGCCATGATGCGCCACCTGATTCTCCTCCTGGCGGAGGGACAGCCCGTGTCCCTTGAGCGCGTCGCTGTGGCGCTGGAACGTTCACTTGACGAGGTTGCAACCACGCTGCGCCAGTTGCCGAACGTTGAGTTTGATGATACCGGAAACGTCGTCGGTGCAGGCCTAACCTTTCGTCCAACGCCTCACCGGTTCACTGTCAATGACCAAACGATGTTTACCTGGTGCGCCTTGGATGCATTGATGTTTCCAGGATTAATGGGCCAGACAGTTCAGGTCGAGTCACCTTGTGCGGCCACAGGCACTACGGTGCGAGTCAAGGTCACAGCGAACGGTGTGGAGCAGATCGAGCCACCCGACGCTCTCGTATCATTAGTGGTTCCAGAGGTCTCACCGGATATCCGGGGTTCATTTTGCTGCAACGTGAATTTCTTTAGTTCGGACCAAGCGGCTTCCCAATGGTTAAGCGAGCATCCAAGCGCAATAACTTTGCCCATCAGAGAAGCCTACCAACTTGGTCACCGGCTGGGGGAATCTGTCTTCAAAATCAAGGGCGACGGCGCCCAACAACGGCATGCAGCGGACGGCGCTGCGCGCCGCCGCTGATGCCGAGCGTTAGGCTGACAAAGAGGTAGCTCGGAGATCGATGGCATGGAACAGAGTCGCCGTCAGTTCTTGTCGGCAGCCGCCGCGGTCATCGCCGCAGGTGGGGTCGAGGTTACGCTGCACCCGACGCCGCCCGCGTCGCTCTCGCGCCGCAACCGGCGCGGGTGAGCGCCGAACGTTAGCCCCCTTCAGGAGGATGAAATGCGACCCCTTCGGTACTCCATCAACGTCACATTGGACGGGTGTTGCGATCACCGGGCATTCGCCCCCGGCGAAGACGTGCATCGCCACGCGGCCCAGAGCATCGCGCAGGCAGACGCCCTCCTCCTTGGCCGGGTGACCTATGAAATGATGGAGGCAGCGTGGCGGCCGTTTGCGCGGACCGGGACGAGGCCTGATTGGATGGAACCTTGGATGGAACCCTTCGCCCGGACGATTGACGCGGCAAAGAAATACGTCGTGTCCAGCACTCTGGACCTAGTCGATTGGAACGCGGCGCTCGTGCGAGGCAATCTGGAGGAAGCCGTCCAGAAGCTCAAGCGGGAGCCGGGCAAGGGCCTCTCCACAGGCGGCGTGAAGCTCCCGATGGCTTTGGCGGAGCTTGGCTTGATTGATGAGTACGAGTTCGTGGTGCATCCTAAACTCGCAGGTCATGGGCCGACCTTGTTCACGGGGCTGTCGAAGCCTGTCGACTTGAAGCTTGTGGACCGGCTGGAGCTCGCCTCGGGTGCGGTGGCGATGCGGTATGAGCCCAGAAGGTAGGCATCTGAAGGGTATGGCTCTCCCTGGTCGCCTCTCCGGATCTATGGGGCCGCCAGCGGTCGCTGGGCCGTGCGGCACCCAGTATGCGAATTCGCGAAGCGGGCTAACAAATCAGTCCAGCCGACCCTCCGCGGCTTCGCCGCGTCGGGCGGCTGACTTCCATCGTTAGACGGACGAATAAGGGTCCGGGGATAGAGAGGTGTGAAGTGAGGGATGAGCCAACCCAATCGGGCAGCTGGTTTGAGAGATACGCGTGGGTCTTGTTGCTCCTCGTGAGCCTGCCCTTCTTGATCTTCGGGATTAGTGCCCTCATGTTCGGTCTCTCACTGAGTGATTTCCCCGTTGGGATCCCGGGTGGTCCGGAGGCGGTTAAGGGCCTTACAGGGACGACGTGGAACCAGGTATTTTCGGGAAATCCAGAGGCAGTCACTCTGCTGAGAGGGATTTCAAGAGTCGCGGGTCTCGCTCTCCTCGGCTTTGCCGTCTTCGTGATCATGGCCTCTTCCATCCCGTTCCGGAAAGGTCAGCGATGGGCCTGGTTCGCTCTATTGGTTGTTCCTGGTTTCATGACCGGCCTCCTTTTCCACGAGCTAAAGGGCGGATTTGTACAGATGCCTGCAATCTTTCTCGTTCTCTCACTTCTCGGTTTGATCTTGCCGTACAGAATGTTTTTTAGGAGGGCTTAAATGAAATGCAAGGTGACCGCCGTCTAACAGGCGCGTGGAACCGGCCGCCTTCGGCGGCGGCTCACGCGCCAATCCGTTCGGCGGACGTGAGGAACGTCCCGGCGAGTTCGAGGAGGTGACTCCATGGCCGGCCTGCGCATTATGGCGTTCTACGACGGCGCGTACTTCAAGGCGGGCCGGACTTCGAGGTCGAGGCCTACGTCCGAGGAGAGAGGGAGGTCAAAGGACTCTCGCTCTTGGAGTACGCGGGGAGGTGGGTGGTCCCCTTCTTCTACCCCAGGGACTTCACGTTCGTGTGCCCCACCGAGATCGCCTCGTTCGCCGAGCTGCACGCGGACTTCGACCGCGAGAACGCCGTGGTGATCGGGGCCAGCACCGACAGCTTCTACAGCCACAAGGCTTGGTTCGAGTCTGACCCCCGGCTCTCGGGCGTGAGTACCCCGTCATCGCTGACACGTCGCACCGATTGAGCAAGCGGTACGGGGTTCTCCTGGGAAACGGCACCGCCTTGCGAGGCACGTTCATCGTCGACCCCAAAGGCGTGCTGGTCCACTACAGCGTTACGGATCTGTCAGTCGGGCGAAGCGTGTAGGAGACCCTCCGCACCTTGCAGGCTCTTCGTACCGGCGAGCTTTGCCCGGCCGGGTGGAGGCCGGGCCAGCCCACCCTCACCGGGCGCGACGAGTATCTGGCCAAGGCCTTCCCCGAGTTGCCCGAGGACGTGCTGGCCGAGACGGCCGAGCGCTCGAAGAGGATCACGGTCGCTCCCGGCGAGGTGGTGTTCCACCAGGGTGATGCCCCCGACGGGTTCTACGTGGTGGCAAACGGTGAGGCCGAAGTCGTTCGCCGACGGTCCGACGACACTGAGATCATGCTCTCGACGCTGGGACCGGGGGAGTTCTTTGGCGAGATCGGCCTGCTCACAGAGGCCCGGCGGACCGCCTCGGTCCGGGCCAAGACCGAGCTTGTGCTGCTGTCCCTGGACTGGAACGCCTTTCGGGAGATGGTCGAAGCTTCCGAGCCGACGGCCCGGGACCTGGCGGAGATCGTTCGCGAGCGGCTGGCGGCGACCAGGTAGGCGACGGGTCCTTCCACAGAAGAGAGAGCCATGGCTTCGACCGAGCCGCTCACGATCACTGACGGGAACCTCGACCTGATCCGAGGGGCCGAGCAGGCCGTCTTGGTGCTGGCGAAAGGCGACTGCGAGGCGTGCGCGGCCTACGGGCGGGCGCTCGGGGGTCGCATGGACAGAGGCCGGCTCCACGGCGCGTTGGTGGGGAAGATGTTCCTGGACCGGCCGGGATCGTCCCGCTTCAAGCGAGACAATCCTTGGCTGCGCGATGTCGAATTCCTCCCCTACACGCTGGTGTACCGGGACGGAGTGAAGGTCGACGAGTTCGCCTCCTCACGGGACTCGTACCTGCTCGAGCGACTCCGGGTCCTCTTCCCGACGCGCACCGCGCTTTGACCCAGACGCCTACCTTGTCGATGATGCCGACACGGTGAGTGGCCGTTGTGTGCGGTTCGCGGGGAGCGGCCGCGCTGCTGGGTGCGGTCCTGTGCAGCCTTCTGACGCCGGTCCAATCCACGGCGTGGGAACGGGGCGGACGCTCTGCCGCTGGTTCGGGCGGCTGATTCATCTGTTTACTCCCTGACGCGCCTGCGCCAGCAGATCGCGCCCGGGACGAGCAACTACTACTTCTTCGAACGGATGTTCTTCGCCATGTACCTCCTCGCTCTAGTGCGGGCCCCGTTCGCGAACGAAAGCCGCATGACCTCGACGATCCGCTCACGCTCGTCCTCGGTAGGCGTTCCGATCTCGATCATCGGAGCTCACAGCCGCAGGGAATCCGGCCGCACCGCGGGCAGCCGTTCGCGTACCTGGCCAGGGCACGTTCCAGGTCCACGCCCGCGAGGCTCGCCAGCGAGGTCAGCCACGCGAGCACGTCGCCGAACTCGTGCGCGAGGTTCTCCGGGTCCCCGGTGCGGAGCGCTCGCGCGAGCTCGCCGACCTCCTCTGCCAACCAGCGGAACGTGGCGTCCGTCCCGCGTTTCTCGTCGCGCTCGTAGTACGTCTCGCGCAGCACGCTCTGCAGCTCGGAGATCTCCATCGGTCCGGGGAGTCTAACGAGCCGGTGGTCTTGCCTGCTTCGGGATGACCGACTAGCTTCGAGTTGGCGGCGGCAAGGGGACCGAGGTGACAGATCAGCAGGGGGAAGCGGGCGACGGAGTCCGAGCCCTGGCCCGGGACTTCAGCCATCACGACGAGGGCCTGGACGTCGCGTTCGACGTCTACCGAGAGCTTCGCGACCGATGCCCGGTCGGTTTCAGCGAAAGATACGGGGGGTTCTGGTTCGTCACGCAATTCGACGACATCCACCGGATCGAGCAGGACCCGGAGACCTTCGCGGTCGCACCGGGGATGCTGCTTCCGCCCATGGGGCACGTGCGCCCCGGCATCCCGATCGACATCGATCCCCCGATGCACCCGAAGTACCGCAAGCTCATGCTCCCGGCCTTCACGCCGCACCGGATCGACGCCCTGGAGCCGATGGTCCGCCGAGTGGCGCGGGATCTGCTCGACGAGGTCGGTGACGCGGAGGAGTTCGATGCCTCGAAGTGCTTCGCGGTGCCACTGCCGATGATTGTGTTCTGCGAGATTGCAGGGCTCCCGACCTGCGACTCCGAGAAGCTCGAGGACTGGATCAACCGCATCTTCTACGTACGTACCCACGACTACGCGGACACCGAGCGCGCCGCGGCCGAGACGTGCGCGTACCTGGCCGCGCACTTCGAGGCCCGAAGGAACGAGCCGCCCAGCGACGACCTTCTCGGTCGGCTGCTCACGGCCGAGATCGACGGGCGGCCGCTCACCGACGAGGAGTTGGTCGATTACGGCTTCGTTCTGCTCACGGCGGGGCTCGATACGACCGCGTGGGTGATCCGCAGCGGGCTGTGGTACCTCGCGCAGCACCCCGACGACCTGGCCCGGCTCGTCGCGTCGCCGGAGCTCGTCGGCGCCGCCGTGGAGGAGTTCCTTCGCACGCTGTCGTCCGTGCAGGCGATGGCCCGGACGGCGACGCGAGACGTGAAGCTCGACGGATGCCCGGTCAGCAAGGGCGAGCGCGTGCTGCTCGTGTTCGGCGCTGGGAACCGCGACGAGGCGAAGTTCCCCGGCGGCGACCGGATCGCGATCGACCGGCAGCCGAACCCGCACATGGCCTTCGGCGTGGGGATCCATCGCTGCCTCGGGTCGAACCTGGCCCGACGTGAGCTCCGCGTCGCGCTCGAGGAGTTCATCGCGAGGTATGCGGAGTTCTCGCTGGCGCCCGGATCCGATGCGCCGTGGCACGGGATCGGGCCGCTGCCACTGGTCGTGGAGGGCCGCCGATGACCGAGAAAGCCGGGATGCTCCAGGTGAGCGTGGATGGCAAGCGGTGTCAGGGACACAACCGCTGCATCGCGCTCTGCCCCGATGTCTTCGAGGCCGACGAGTACGGCTATTCGGTCGTGAAACTGCCGGAGGTCGGTCCTGAACTCGGGGAGAAGGTCCGCCTGGCCGAGCAGAACTGCCCCGAGAACGCGATCTCGGTCACCTGAGGTCAGCCGGATCAGACCATGAGGTCGCCGCCGGTGATGTCGACCGCGGCGCCGGTGATGTAGGCGGCGGCGTCGCTCGCCAGGAAGTGCACGAGATCGGCGACCTCCTCCGGCTGGCCGAGCCGCGCGATCGGGAAGCTCGCTGCAAAGGTGTCCCGCTGCTCGGGCGTCGTCGCATCCCGGACCATCTCCGTGTCGATGAGGCCGGGGCACACCGCGTTCACGGTGATGCCGAAGGGCGCGAGCTCCTTGGCCGCTGCCCTCGTGAGGCCGAGGACGCCGTGCTTCGCGGCCGTGTAGTGGCAGCCACCGAGCGTGCTCACGGTTTTCCCGGCGGTGGAGGAGAAGTGCACGATTCGCCCCCATCCTTGGTCACGCATCGGCCGAGCGGCCGCCTGCGTCACCAGGAAGGCCCCGGTGAGGTTCACCGCAAGCACGCGACCCCATTCCCCCTCCGTGACGTCGAAGAACCTGGTGGGTTCGGCTATGCCCGCGGCGTTGACGAGCACGTCCAGCCGACCGAAGCGGGACAGGCAGGCCTCGACGGCGCCCTGGACGCCGCCGGCGTCGCTCACGTCGCCGGCGACGATCTCTACCGTGCCGTCACCCGCGCTGAGCGTCTGCGCGACCTCCTGGACCGCGTCCGGCCGGAGGTCGAACAGGAGCAGGCCGGCGTGGTCCGCCGCGAACCGCCGAGCGCACGCGGCGCCCATGCCGCTCCCGGCGCCCGTAATCATCGCGACGCGGGGCTCGGGCTTCTCGGTTCGTTCCTCAGCCATCTAGCCGTTCCAGGGCGTCCGGCTTGTTCGGTGGGCGGATTATCCTCCATCACGTTCGGGACACGACGGGATCGGGAGGCCACACCGGTGGAGACGCGACGGCTCGGGGGTTCCGATCGGGAGCTGTCCGTGCTCGGATACGGCGCGTGGGTGACGGGCGCCGATCCCGACTCTCGCGCGATCGACCGCGAGACCTTCGACCGGGCGATCCGAACTGCCCTTGACGCGGGGATGACCTGGATCGACACGGCCGAGCTCTACGCCGGCGGCCTGTCCGAAGTGCTCGTCGGTCGGGCCGTCCGGGGCTGCCGGGACGATGTGTTCATCGTGACCAAGGTTGCGCCGGCGGGCGCCGGAAGTGGGTTGCGTCGATCGGAGATCCGGATGGCGATCGAGGCGTCCCTTCGACGCCTCGAGACGGACTGGGTGGACCTCTATCTACTGCACTGGTACGACCCGGGGACGTCGCTCGAGGAGAGCTGGGGCGCGATGTGTGAGCTGGTCGACGACGGCCTTGCGCGGCTCGTCGGCGTCTCGAACTTCGGTAGAGAGCTCGTCGAGCGATGCCTCGCCGTCGGCCAGGTGGACGCGGTCCAGAACCAGCTCTCCCTGCTCCACCGCGACGACCGCGCCGAGCTGGCGGAATGGCTCGCGGGACACGGGATCGGCTACCTCGCCTACGGCTCGCTCGCGTTCGGCCTGCTCTCGGGCGGCGTCACCGACGCGGCCCGGTTCGACGAGCGGGACTGGCGGAGCGGCCGGCCCGCCAAGTACGAGGCGAACTACTACGCGGAGCTCTTCGCCCACGGGCGGATCGAGCGGAACCTCGCGTTCGCGCGTGACCTGGCGCGGCTCGCCGACGAGCTCGACCTGCCGGTTTCGGTCTTGGCGCTGCGATGGGTGCTGGAACAGGGAGGCGTCACGTCGCTGGTAGCGGGGAGCCTCAGCCCCGACCACATCCGGACGAACGCGCTTGCTGGGGACGTCGCGCTGGACGCGTCCGCCCTTGAGCGTATCGACGACTTGCTCGCCCGCCACCTGGCCGAGGGCGCGAGCCCGACATGAGTGGTCCCATCCGGGACGATCTCGGGCCCGGCCGCGGCGTCCGAGCGGGCGATCTCCGGGAGCAGGGGACCTCCACGTATCGGCTGGCTGCCAGGGCGGTCGAGGAGGGCCGTTTCCGGGAGGCCATCGAGCTCGGCCGCTTCACCGTGGAGGAGGCGCGTGAGGGATACGAGCTCTATCCGCTCTTCGTGGACCGTGCTCGGGAGTTCCTGATGCGGGAAGGGATGCCACCGGAGCGTCTATCGGCGGCGGAGGAAAGGATCCTCGTGAACCTTCGCCTGCCCGGCGGGGCCGACTTCGATCTCGAACGGGGGTGGTCGGAGTACTTGTCGGCGATCGACGCGTTCGTCGCCGCCTGCGAGCGAGAGGATCCGGCGGAGGCGCTCGCCGAGTTGGATCGTGCGCGCGTCGCCTGGCGAGCGACGCACGACCGCGCGTGCGACTGGGTGTATGGGCTGCTGGACGTGATCGCGCGCGACCTGGGCGAGGACCGGATCGGCGAGGCGTGGGATCACATGATGAAGCCCCTGTATGACACCAGGGATCGCTACGACGTGGCAAGGAAACCGTGGAGCGAGTCCGTCGACGAGCTCGTGCTCGACGCGGCCGCCTCGCTCCGCGGCCACCTCAGCGGGCCGGGCCGGTTCGGCGACGTCGAGATCGAGGAGGAACCCGACCGCTGGGTCCTGCGGTTCGACCCATGCGGTTCGGGCGGACGTTCGTTCCGTCCGGACCCGGAGGAGGGCACGCCGCCGAGAATGGAGCCGCCGTACAACTACGCGGTCACGACGCGCAAACACGACTGGGCGTGGAACGAGGAAGGCGTGTGCCTGTACTGCGTGCACTGCTGCCAGCTGCAGGAGCGTGTCCCCATCGCCAAGTTCGGGTACCCGGTTCGCGTCGTCGACCCACCGATCTGGCCCATAGGTGCGGAACGGAAATGCACGTGGTACGTGTACAAGGACCCCGCCCTGGTACCGGACGAGACCTACCGGCGGGTGGGAGCTGCCAAGCCGCCGGACAGATAGTCTGGGGACTTGTCTACCAAGTGGTAGATAAGACATAATCTGCCGGATGGTAGAGAACGGAGGCGGCGGCTCCCAGACCTCGATCGTCGAGCGGCTCGCGGGCAAGCGCGTGCTGCTGACGGGCGTGACCGGGTTCCTCGCGCAGGCCGTCTTCGAGCGCCTCCTGCTCGACTTCCCCGACACGCGGTCGTTGCTCCTCGTTCGGCCGCAGCTCGGATCGACCGGCCGGGCTCGGGTGGAATCGCTCATGGGCCGTCCGCTGTTCGACCCCCTCCGCGACCGAGTCGGGAACGAGGGGATCGCGCGGATCCTCGAGGAACGGGTGGAGGTCGTCGACGGCGACTTCTCTCAGGACCTCGCGCCGCTCCCAGGCGACCTCGAAGTCGTCGTCCACTGCGCCGCAACGGTCTCGTTCGACCCGCCGATCGACGAGGGGTTTCAGACGAACCTGCTCGGGGCCGTGCGCTTCTACGAAGCCGTCGTAGCGGGCGGCAGCCGGCCGCACCTCGTCCACGTCTCGACCGCGTACGTCGCCGGCAACACCAAAGGCGTCGTCCCGGAGGCGACGCTCGAGCACCGGATCGACTGGCGGGCGGAAGCGGAGCTCGCCATACGGGCCCGCCAGGACGTGGAGAAGGCCTCGCGCCGGCCCGAGCTGCTCGACGAGCTCATGGCCAAGGCGAAGAAGGAGCACAGCCGGGCCGGCCCGCAGACCGTCGCCGCCGACGCGGAGCAGCGCCGGAAGGATTGGGTCACGAAGCGCCTGGTGAACTACGGCCGCGCACGCGCCCAGACGCTCGGGTGGCCGGACCTCTACACCTTCTCGAAGGCGATGGGTGAGCGCGCGGTCGAGGAGCTCGCGGCCGAGGCCGGCGCGCCGCTCTCGATCGTCCGCCCGTCGATCATCGAGAGCGCCCTCGAGCATCCGTACCCCGGCTGGATCGAGGGCTTCAAGATGGCCGAGCCGATCATCCTGGCCTACGGGCACGGGGACATCCCGGAGTTTCCCGGCATCCCAGAGGGCATCGTCGACATCATCCCGGTCGATATGGTCGTGAACGCGATCCTGGCGGTCGCGGCCAACCCTCCCGAGCCGGCGTCGCCCGGCTATTTCCACGTGAGCTCCGGGGCGCGGAACCCGCTGCAGTATCACGGCCTCTACGAGTGGGTGCGCGAGTACTACCAGGAGCATCCGCTGCCCGGCCGTCGGGGCACCGGGGAGGTCCGGGTTCCCGAGTGGGGGTTCCCCGGGAACCTTCGGGTCGAGCGGATGCTGAAGACGGGCGAGCGCTTGGTGGAGGCGGCCGACTGGGTCGCGCGGCACTTTCCGAAATCGAACGCGATGCGCGAGCTCGTCAAGCGGGTGGACCGCGACAAGGCCCGGCTCGAGTTCGTGCGGCGCTACGCGGATCTTTACGGCGCGTACACCGAGGCGGAGGTCATCTATACCGACGACCGGATGCTGGAGCTGTTCCGCTCGCTCTCACCCGAGGACCGGGAGCGATTTCCGTTCGACTCCGCCGCCGTCGACTGGCGCTACTACCTACAGGAGGTCCACTGCCCGGCCGTGACGATCGGTCTCCGAGCGCTCTCGACCGCCCGGGCCACACCGAAGGTGATGATCCGGGAGCGCGACCGCCTGACGCTCGCGGTCTTCGACGTGGAGGGGACGATCATCACCTCGAACGTCGTCGAGTCCTACGTGTGGGCGAAGCTCGCCGACCTGCAGATCGAGGACTGGCCGGCGGAGATGCTCTCGGTGGCCTCGCGCATACCCGCGTACCTGCTGGCGGATCGGCGCGACCGGGGGGAGTTCCTTCGGACGTTCTTCCGCAGGTACGAGGACGCTTCGGTCGAGGGGATCGACCGCCTGATCGACGAGGTCGTTACGGAGCTCATGCTGCAGAAGGCATCCGCGGCCGGCATCCGGCGGATCCGCGAGCACCGTGCGGCCGGACACCGGACGATCATGATCACGGCTGCCGCGGATGTGTTCGTCAGACCGCTCGCGCCGCTGTTCGACGAGGTGATCGCGGCGAAGCTCGCGGTGAAGGACGGGCGGTACACGGGCTACATGGCGGAGCCCCCGCTCGTCGGGGAAGCGCGGGCGGCGTGGCTCCGCCGGTACGCCGACGCGGAGGGTGCGGACCTGAAGGCCTCGTACGTCTACGCCGACAGCCATTCGGATCTCCCGCTGCTCCGCGCCGTCGGAAATCCAGTGGTGGTGAGTCCGGACGCCGCGCTGCTGCGGGTGGCGCGCCGCCGCAGGTGGCCGATCGAGGATTGGAGCATGTCCGGCGGCATGCCCCGTGTGCGACTGCCGAGACCGGCGAGCGCATGAGCGTGCAGATCGAGCTCTTCCGTTCGGTCCCGCGCTACCTCGCGGCGCGGGCGATCGGCTCGCGAGTGCCGGGGATGCTGTCGGGGCCGCTCGCGCCGCTTCGGCTGGTGAACGCGAAGGACCCCGAGCCGATCGGTGAGGGCTGGGCGAGGCTTCGGCCTCGCCTGTCCGGGATCTGCGGCTCGGACCTCGCCACGGTGTCCGGCAAGTCGTCGTTCTACTTCTCTCCGCTGGTCTCGCTGCCGTTCGTGCTGGGTCACGAGGTGGTGGGCGATCTCGCCGACGACTGCGGCGACTTGCCGGCCGGGACCCGCGTGGTGCTGGAGCCGGTCTTGTCCTGCGACGCGCGGGGCCTCGAGCGCTGCCGGTGGTGCGCGGAGGGCCTTACCGGACGCTGCGATCGGGTGACGGTCGGCCACCTCGCGCCGGGCCTGCAGACCGGCTACTGCGCCGATACGGGCGGTGGCTGGAGCGGCATGATGCTCGCGCATCGCTCGCAGCTCCACGCCGTTCCCGACCGGATGAGCGACACGAAGGCCGTGCTGGTGGAGCCGCTCGCGTGCGCTATCCACGTGGCGTTCCGCGCGAACGTCCAGCCGAACGCCGACGTGCTGATCGTGGGCGCAGGGACGGTCGGCATCCTGACGTTGCTAGCCCTGAAGGAGCTCACAGCCGCGGGACGCGTGGTCGTCGTCGCGAAGCACCCGAAGCAGCGGGAGCTGGCCCGCGGGTTCGGGGCCACCGAGGTCGTCGCTCCGGACGAGGCCGTCGGGGCGATCCGCCGCGCCTCCCACTCACTCAAGGTGAAGCCCGAGCGCGGCGGAAGCTTCCTGCTCGGCGGCGTTGACGTCGCGATCGACTGCGTCGGATCCCGCGGCTCGCTGGACCTCGCGCTTCGCACGACGCGCGCCGGCGGCCGGGTCGTCCTGGCCGGCATCCCGGTCGGCGGCGCCGACCTAGCGCCGGTTTGGTTCCGCGAGCTCGAGCTGACCGGCGCGTACACGGGCGGGACCGAGACGCTGGACGGCGAGTTGCGTTCGACGTTCGACCTCGCCGTGGACCTCGCGGCCGAGGCGCCGATCGAGGGCATCGTCGGCGCGAGCTACCCGCTCGCGAGCTGGCGTGAGGCGATCGACCACGCTCTCTCGGCCGGCCGGCTTGGGACGTTGAAGGTCGTGTTCAATCCGAGCGACCGACGAAGGAGGATGGGATCGTGACCAGACCAGGATTCGTGCTCGAGGTCGACGAACGGACACCGCCGCTCCTCGTTCACGAGGGCGAGGGCTTCCGCCTCCAGAGGTTCCCGCTCGGTTCGCGGGTGGTGTACGCGCCGGACTCGCTGCCCGGGATCAGAAATGTGCCCGCCGCGATTCGGGGCGCGCTCGAGAACCCTCACGGGTCGGAACCGCTCCGCGAGCTGTTGAAGCCGGGCATGAAGCTCACGATCGCGTTCGACGACATCGCGATCCCACTGCCGCCCATGCGGGCACCCGACATCCGCCAGCGGATCATCGAGCAGGTCGTCGAGCTGGCGGCGCGGCGGGGCGTCGAGGACGTGAAGCTCATCGTCGCGAACTCGTTGCACCGCAGGATGACCGGCGCGGAGATCCGGCGTGCGGTCGGCGAGCGTGTCTACCGATCGTTCTACCCAAGCGACCTCACGAACCACGACGCCGAGGACCCGAACGGCGTTACGCACATCGGCAAGACCGACAAGGGCGAGGACGTCGAGATCAGCCGGCGCGCGGCCGAGTCGGACCTCATCGTGTACGTGAACATCAACCTGGTCGCGATGGACGGCGGGCACAAGTCGGTGCCGGTCGGGCTGGCTTCATACCGCAGCCTGAAGCATCACCACAACGTATCGACGATGCTGCACTCGAAGTCGTACATGGACCCCCGCGAGGGCCGATCGGCGATTCACGACTCGTGCGCGCGGATGGGGCACGTGCTCCGCGACAGCGGCGTGAAGATCTTCACGATCGAGACCACCCTCAACAACAACACGTTCCCTTCGCAGTTCGGCTTCCTGAACAAGCGCGAATGGGAGTGGTCGATCGCCGATCAGGCGCTGTTTCTCGCGGCCAAGAAGGCGAACGAGATGGCCCCCGCGCGGATCCGTCGCGAGGTGTTCCGCCGGATCGAGGCGCCCTACGGACTGACCGGCGTGAACGCCGGCGAGACCGAGGCGGTCCACGAGCGCACGCTCGCGAAGCTCCACGAGCAGCAGCTCGTCGAGGTGAACGGGCAGTCCGACATCCTCGTCGTGGGGCTCCCGTACATCTGTCCCTACAACGTGAACTCGATCATGAACCCGATCCTCGTGCACTGTCTCGGGCTCGGTTACCTGTTCAACCTGTACCGGAACAAGCCGCTCGTCCGGCCCGGTGGCGCGATGATCCTGTTCCACCCGGTGCCGTGGGAGTTCCACCAGATCCACCACCCCTCGTACGTGGACTTCTTCGAGGAGGTGCTGGCCGAGACGACGGACCCGTCGACGATCGAGTCGAAGTACGAGCATCAGTACGCGACCGATCCGTGGTACATCCACCTGTACCGGAAGAGCCACGCGTACCACGGTGTGCACCCGTTCTACATGTGGTACTGGGGAGCGCACGCGCTCGACTACCTGGGCGACGTCATCTTCGTCGGCGGGAATCCGAAGACGTGCGCACGGATGGGCTTCCGCGCCGCGACGTCGTTCCGCGATGCGCTCGAGATGGCCGGTGAGTCGGTCGGGCGGTCGCCGTCGATCACGTACCTACACACGCCGCCGCTGGCGATCGCGGACGTGCGCTGATGGCCGGGAAGCGGAAGCTCGCCGACGAGATCCGCGAGCTGGCGGAGGGCTGGCGCTGGGGACGCAGGCCGGCCGTACCGCGATCGGCCGAGCCCCACGCGCCGCCGAGGGAGTCCAAGCCGACCCCGACCGACTGGGCCAGGACTCCGGCCGCCGGCGCCGTTCGAGAGCTGATCCTCGGGTACGGGCTCCGGACCATCGTCTGGAACGAGACTTCGCCCGAGGTCCACGGGCTCGACAACCTCGAAGGCGTTGATCCGCCGGTGATGTTCATCAGCAACCACACCAGCCACCTCGACGCGACGCTCATCATGATCACGCTCCCTCGGAAGTGGCGGGACAAGACCGCGGTCGCGGCGGCAAAGGACTACTTCTTCGACGTGTGGTGGCGCTCCGCCTTCACCACGCTCGTCTATGCGGGCGTCCCGATCGAGCGCGGGGCAGGGGAACGGGCCACGCAGAAGGCGAAGGAGCTCGTGCGCGACGGCTGGAGCCTCGTCGTGTTCCCCGAGGGGACCCGCTCCACCGATGGCTGGGTACAGCGGTTCCGTCACGGAACCGCGCGCCTCGCGTTGGAGCTCGGCATCCCGGTCGTGCCGATCGCGATCGTGGGCGCGTACCAGGCGATGCCGAAGGGGAGGAGCTGGCCGCGACCGGGCCGGCCGCCGGTCTCGGTGCGTTACGGCCGGCCGCTTCGTCCGGAAGAAGGGGAGACGCATCAGCAGCTGTCCCTGCGGATGCAGCAGGCGGTCGCGCAGCTGTTCGACGAGGACCGCACGACCTGGTGGGAGGCCCTCGGGCGGGCCGAGAAGGGCGAGACCCCCAGCCTCCATGGTCCGGTGGGGCCGAGATGGCTCCGAACGTGGGAGGGGTCGCGGCCGATCGCGCGGCGAGGCGCGCGGAAGGCCTGGCGATGACCCGAACAGGAGGAGAGAAGCGACGGCACCGGTTGATCGAAGAGGCCATCCGCCATTTCGGCCGGGACGGTTACAACGGAACGAGCCTGGACGCCATCGCGTCCGCGGTGGGGATCCGCAAGCAGACGCTGCTCTACTACTTCCCGACGAAGGAGACGCTGCTCGAGGCGTGTCTCACCGCCGCCGGAATGCGACTCGTCGAGACCTTGAACGAGGCGCTGGCGGGGAAGGAGACCTACTGGGGCCGAGCGGAGGCTGTGATCCACGCCGTGTTTCGCCTCGCCGAGGAATGGCCCGAGTTCCCGATGTTCGTCCGGGAGGCCGGACGGCTGGGGCCGGAGGTCTTCCAGCGGTTCGCGGGGGTGCTCGATCCGCTGCGGAAGCGCGCGATCTCGTTCCTCGAGACCGGGATGGACGAAGGCGAGATCCGCCGCCAGGACCCCGCGCTGCTGCTGTTCACTCTCTACACGGCGGTCGTCGGCTCGCTCACGGAGGCGAGCGTGCTCCGCGCGGTGGTGGGACCGGACAAGGGCCGCGCTTCGCTCCATCTCCGAGAGCGCGAGGTCATCGCGTTCGTCCGTAGCGCCCTCGCGTCGGAGGCCGGGCGGGAAGCGTCGGACACACGCGCGAACCCTTGAGAGACCGAGCAGCCGCTCCCGGCTAGGCGCGGTTCGAGTAGTACTCGATGATCAGGCGCTCCTCGACCTCGACCGGAAGCGGGACCTCGGCGCGCTCCGGGAGGTGCGAGAGCGTGCCCTGGAACTGTTCCTTGTTCCGGTAGAGGTACGCGGGCGGCTCCGGCGAGATCTCGGCGGCCTCGCGAACCGATACGAACGCCTGCGCCCTCGGGGCGATCTCGATGGCCTGTCCGGGCCGGACCTGCGCGCTCGGGACGTTCAGGCGCCTGCCGTCGACCAGCACGTGCCCGTGCGAGACGAGCTGCCGCGCCTGCCGAGTAGTGAGCGCGAACCCGAGCCGGAGCACGACCGTGTCCAGGCGGGTCTCCAGCTCGCGGATCAACTCCTCGCCCGTGACGCCGGTCTTGCGGGTCGCGCGGCGGTAGTAACCGCGCATCTGGCGCTCGCCGACGCCGTAGATGGCACGGAGCTTCTGCTTCTCGAGCAGCCTCATCTGGAACTCGGAGAAGCGCTTGCGGCCCCGCCCGTGCTGGCCGGGCGGGTAGGGTCGCTTGTTGGATGGGCAGTTGGGACGGCCGCATACGGGCGCCATCACGCGCCGGCACATCCGATGTCTGGGTCCGATCTTGTCCATGCGGCCGTCAAGCGTACCAACGGGCCTCCGAGTTGACTCGCCGCGGATAGCATCGGGCCGGCATGGACCTTCGAGAGCGCGTCGTCGGGTGCGTGCTCGGGCTCGCGCTCGGCGACGCCTTGGGCGCGCCGTTTCGAGTTCCGGCGCGCCCACGACATCCCGGACCCTCTTCCTGCGCTTGAGCTCCCGTGGATGGGGCTGCCGGCGGGCTCCACGACGGACGACACCGCCATGGCCCGCAACCTCGTTCGTAGCCTCGCCGAGCGAGGCCCCGAGGTCTCCGCGGGGAACGGCTCCGTCATGTACTGTGCGCCGCTCGGCGCGGCCTACGCCAACCGCCCGGAGGAGCTGATGCGGCTCGCGCCTGAGCTGTCGGCCCTCACTCACTACGACGAGCGTTGCAGGACGGCGGCTCTCGCGGTCACCCTCACCACGGCCGCGATGGTCCGCGGGGAGCCGGCGGCGGACGCTGCTCGGTCCGCTCTGCTCGCGGTGCAGGGGCGCGAGGGCGGCGAGGAGCTCGAGTACCTCGTCGAAGTGGTCGGCGGCGCGCGGCCGATCGACGGACCCGATCAGGGCTTCTGCCTGTTCACGGCCGCCGTTGGGCTCCAGGCGGTCGTCCGCGGCGGTGGATTCGAGGAGGAGCTCCGGCGGATCGTCTCGCTCGGAGGAGACACGGACACGAACGCGGCTAGCGCTTCATCAGTGGAACAGGACGGCCCGGGCCGGGCCACCGTCGCCGCCGGCGATCCGCAGTGGGAAGGCCCCGAACAAGTACCCACCCGGTTCGACGTCACCGAGGTTCAGACCCTCGACGATCACGACACCGTTCTTCAGCAGCTCCACGTGCGTGGGATGCTCCGGCGCGCCCTTCATCTCGACCGAGAGGAAGTCGACCCCGATCAGGCGGATGCCGCGCTCGACGACCCAGCGGGCCCCCTCCGGGGACAGGCACACGTACTCGTCCGGGAACTTCGCCGGGAAGGATCGCCACATCTCCGAGTTGTCGCTCTTGAGCAGCAGGCGCTTGACCCCGTCGGGTATAGCGAGCGCTTCGAGCTCTGCCGGTCCGAGCTGGCCGCGCATACCGCGCGCGTCGGCGACGACCGCCTCGCCGTAGAGCGCGTCGAGCGGCACTTCGTCGATCGCCGCCGCGCCGTCGATGAAGTGGAGGGGCGGATCGACGTGCGTTCCGGTGTGGGTCCCCAGCCGGAGCTCGGAGACGTTGGCCGGATCGCCCTTCGAGAGCTGCAATCTCGGGGTGAGCTCGACCGGCGGGTCGCCCGGCCACACAAGTAGATCGGGGCCGATAGGGAGCGAGACGTCGATCACTCGGGTCATCCACCGTTCCCCTTCCTCCGGTCGCGGAGCCCCCGGTATCGTCGGATCAGCGCGTTCGTGGAGGAGTCGTGTGCGAGCTCGGGCTCGGCCGCGGCCTCCAGCTCGGGAACGATGCGGTTCGCCAGAACCTTACCGAGCTCGACCCCCCACTGGTCGAACGAGTTGACGTTCCAGATGGTCCCCTGGGTGAACACCTTGTGCTCGTAGAGGGCGATGAGCTGGCCGAGCACCTGCGGAGTGAGCTTCGTCGCCAGGATCGTGTTCGTCGGGCGGGTCCCCCGGAACGTCCGGTGAGCCACCTGGAACGCCGGGACGCCCTCGATCTCGACCTGCTCCCGAGTCTTGCCGAACGCCAGGGCCTCGGTCTGGGCGAAGAAGTTCGCCATCAGGAGGTCGTGTTGGTCGCCCACGTCGTGGCTCGGGTGGACGAAGCCGATGAAGTCGCAGGGAACGAGTTTCGTCCCTTGGTGGAGGAGCTGGTAGTACGCGTGCTGCCCGTTGGTGCCCGGCGTGCCCCAGACGATCGGGCCGGTCTGCACCTCCACAGGGTCGCCGTCCAGGTCGACCGACTTGCCGTTCGACTCCATGTCGAGCTGCTGCAAGTACGCGGTGAGCTTCGCCAGGTTGTGGCTGTACGGCAGGATGGCCTGAGTCTCGGCGCCGAGGAAGCTCCCGTACCACACCCCTAGCAGGCCGAGCAGCACCGGCATGTTCCGCTCGAACGGAGCGGTCCGGAAGTGCACGTCCATCACGCGGAAGCCGCCGAGCATCTCCCGGAAACGATCGGGGCCGATGGCGATCATGAGCGAGAGCCCGATCGTGGAATCCACCGAGTACCGGCCGCCGACCCAATCCCAGAGCTCGAACATGTTGGCGGTGTCGATCCCGAACTCCTCGACTCTCTCGGCGTTCGTCGATACCGCCGCGAAGTGGTTGCGGACCGCTTCCTCGACACCGAGGCCCTCGACCAGCCAGGCTCGAGCGGTCCGCGCGTTCGTGAGCGTCTCGATCGTCGCGAACGACTTCGAGGACACGATGAACAGCGTCTCCTCCAAGTCGAGGTCGCGGTTCGCTTCCCAGACGTCGGCGCCGTCCACGTTCGACACGAACCGAAACGTCATGGAACGGTCCGAGTAGACCTTCAGCGCCTCGTAGGCCATGGCCGGACCCAGGTCGGAGCCGCCGATCCCGATGTTGACGATGCTTCGGACGCGCCTGCCCGTGTAGCCCTTCCACTCACCCGAACGGACGCGGTTCGCGAAGTCGGCCATCCTGCCGAGCGCGGCATGGACTTCGGGAACGACGTCCTCCCCATCCACCTCGATGCGCTCGCCCTTGGGGGCGCGGAGGGCGACGTGGAGCGCGGCGCGTTCCTCCGTCGAGTTGATCTTCTCCCCGCCGAACATCGCGTCGATGCGCCGGTGCAGGCCGGCACGCCCGGCGAGGGCCACCAGCAGGCCGAGCGTCTCGGCCGTGGTGAGGTTCTTCGAGTAGTCCAGGTAGAGGTCCCCCACCTCGAGCGTCATGCGCTCCCCTCGGCCGGGGTCCTCGGCGAACAGGTCCCGCAGGTGGACGCCCTCCATCCTTGCCCGGTGTACCCGAAGCGCCTCCCACTCGGGCGAATTCGCGATCTTCATCCTCTCGGTCATGGCTGCCGGACCCCCGCTCAGCCGGTCTTCTCCGCATGGCCGCCGAACTGTCGGCGCATCGCCGATAAGACTCTGTTCGCGAAATCTGCCTCGTCGCGAGACTCGAAGCGGTCGAAGAGCGCCGCGGAGAGCACGTGGACCGGGACCCCCTCGTCGACCGCGGCCTGCACCGTCCAGCGGCCCTCGCCGGAGTCGGAAACCCGGCCGGAGTAGGCCTCGAGCGACGGGTCCTCCAGAAGCGCAGCCGCTGTGAGGTCGAGCAACCACGACGTGACCACGCTGCCGCGGCGCCAAACCTCGGCGACCTCGGGGACGTCGAACTCGAACCGGTAGTACTTCGGGTCGCGCAGGGGCGTTGTCTCCGCGTCGGCCTCACGCTCCAGCGCGCCGATGTTCGCGTGCCGCAGGACGTTCAACCCCTCGGCGTAGGCGGCCATGAGGCCGTACTCGATCCCGTTGTGGACCATCTTCACGAAGTGGCCGGCGCCGCTCGGTCCGCAGTGGAGGTATCCGCCCTCGGCCGTGCTGCCCGGGACGTTCTCCCGCCCCGGCGTCCGGGGAGCGGCCTCGACACCCGGGGCGAGCGTGGCGAAGATCGGGTCGAGGCGCTCCACGACCTCCCTCTCACCCCCGATCATCAGGCAGAACCCTCGCTCGAGGCCGAAGACGCCGCCGCTCGTTCCGACGTCGACGTAGTGGATGCCCTTCACCCCGAAGGCCTCGGCCCGCTCGATGTCGTTGCGGTAGTAGGAGTTGCCGCCGTCGATGATGACGTCGCCGGGCGCCATCCGCTCCGCGAGCTGCTCCGCGGTCCGACCCACCAACGCGGCCGGCACCATGATCCAGGCGGCCCGCGGGGCGACGAGCTTGCCGACGAGGTCGTCGAGGGATGTAGCTCCGATCGCTCCCTCGCTCTCCAGCTGCCGGATCGGGTCCGGGTTCAGGTCGTAGATCACACATCCGTGTCCGTTCCGCATGAGCCGACGCACGAGGTTCGCCCCCATGCGGCCCAGTCCCACCATTCCGAGCTGCATCTCGTGCTCCTTCCCGCGATCCTCACGATAGGTAGGGAACGGTATCCGACCTGCGCCGGCCACGGCCGCAATGAAGCGCCAGAGGACAGCCTGAACGATGATTGAGGCAACCACCAGAGTCGGAGGGACCATGGAGGCGCAGGAGATCTTCGAGCTCATCGTAAAGGCCGACGAGCGGATCAAGTACGCGACGGCGGACCGGACGGGCACCAGGGCTCGCCAGGCGCGGGAGATGCTCGAGCGGGCGATCGAGGAGGCACGCGCCATCGGCAACGACGCGCTGGTGGCACAGGCCGAACAGCGGCTCGCCGACCTCGCGAACCTGTCCGGCCGGGGTGAGGAGCCGTGAGCCCGGCGCCCTCCGGGAAGAAGATTTCGTCCCCCGCCGACAAGCCGCCGGAGATCAGCCCGGACGTCATCTCGGTGCTCGAGGGGTCCACCTTCATGGTGTCCGACACGCGGGGAGACGTCCCGAAGGGTTCGGTCGCCGGCCTCTTCCACGAGGACACGCGGTTCCTGCACAAGTTCGTGCTCACGGTGGGAGGCAAGGAGACATCGGTGCTCACCTCGGACACGGTGGACTACTACTCGGCCGCCTTCTACCTGACCAACCCCGAGCTGCCCGGCATCCCGACGCACGGGCTCTCGATCCAGCGCTCCCGATTCGTCGGGGACGGCCTGCACGAGAAGGTCACGGTGCGAAACCACCTCAACAAGCCCGTTCGGACCGAGCTGCGCCTCGCCTGCGGCGTCGACTTCGCGGACCTCTTCGAAGTGAAGGATCGGATCCCGCGCAAGGAGGGGGTGATCCGAACCTCGCACAATGCCGAGCACTGCCTGCTGGTGTTCGAGTACGACCACCACGCGTTCAAGGCGACGACTCGCGTGCACTCGACCGAGCTCGGGCGGATCGAAGGCGACGACATCGTCTTCGACCTGGATCTCGGGCCGCGGGAAGTCTGGCGCACCGGCATCCGGGCCTCCGTCCACATCGACGAGGAGATCTTCGAGCCACTCCATGAGGAGTTCGGCGAGAGCGAGAGGGAGGCAGGACGCGTCCTGGCGAAGTGGAGGGACGAGGTGCCGCGCTTCGAGGCCGACCTCGATCTCCTGCGGCACGTGTACGAGAAGTCCATCGTCGACCTCGCGGCCCTCCGCCTCCAGGCCGAGGTGGGGGGGAACGACTATTCGCTCCCCGCGGCGGGCCTGCCCTGGTTCATGGCCATCTTCGGCCGGGACACGCTGATCACCTCCTACCAGGCCCTCTGGGTGGGGCCCGACCTCGCGAAGGGGGCCCTGCTCGCGCTCGCGAGCCTGCAGGGCAAGGCGATGGACGACTTCAAGGACGAGGAGCCCGGCAAGATCCTCCACGAGATCAGGTTCGGGGAGCTGACGGTGCTGGGTCTGAAGCCGCACCGGCCCTACTACGGCACGAGCGATGCGACGCCGCTCTGGCTGGTGCTGCTGTCGGAGTACTGGCGGTTCACCGGCGATGACCAGACCGCCGCGGGGCTCCGTAGCAGCGCGATGCAGGCGCTCGAGTGGATCGACCGGTACGGCGACCAGGACGGCGACGGATACGTCGAGTACAGGACACGCTCGTCGCAGGGCCTCACGAACCAGTGCTGGAAGGACTCCTGGAACGGCGTGCAGTTCGCGGACGGCTCGATCCCTGAGGCGCCGATCGCGACCTGCGAGATCCAGGGCTACGCCTACGACGCGAAGGTGCGGATGGCGGAGATGGCGGAGAAGGTGTGGGAGGACGCCGAGCTCGCGGAGCGTCTTCGTACCGAGGCCGAGGAGCTGTTCGGCCGGTTCAACCGCGACTTCTGGTCCGAGGAGCGAGGCGGCTACTACGTGCTCGGCCTGGACAAGGACAAGCGCCGGATCGACTCGATGACGTCAAACATGGGGCACCTGCTCTGGTCCGGCGTCGTCCCCGAGGATCGCGCGAGGATGGTCGTGCAAAACCTCCTCTCGCCGGCGATGTTCTCCGAATGGGGGATCCGAACGCTCTCCGAGGAGGATGTGGGCTACAACCCGATCGGGTATCACACGGGGGCGGTCTGGCCCCACGATAACTCGATCATCGCTCAGGGCCTCGTCCGCTACGGATACCGGGAGGAGGCCAATCGCATCGCGATGGCGATGCTGGAGGCGGCCGCCTTCACGGAGCACCGGCTGCCCGAGGCCTTCGCCGGCTATCCGCGAAGGGAGAGCCGCTTCCCGGTCCGCTACCCGACGGCCTGCAGCCCGCAGGCCTGGGCGACCGCGGCGCCGTTCCTTCTGATCCGGGGCATGCTCGGCGTCGGCGCGGAGGGCGGGGAGATCACGTGCGACCCGCACGTCCCAGACGACGTCGGGCGGATGTTCCTCCACGGCATCCATGCGTTCGGAACGCACTACGACATCGAGGCAACCGGCACCGAAGGCCGCGTGTCTCCGACGACCTAGCCGGGGCGGGCCGCTCCGACGAAGTACTGCCAGTAGATGGCCACCACCCTCACGACGTCTCCCGTGTGGGGAGAGTGGATCATGTTCCCCCCGCCGACGTACATGCCGACGTGGTGGATCGGAGAGTAGAAGAAGACGAGGTCGCCGGGCTGGAGGTCTTCCTTCGCTACGTGGGGGAGCGCGGCGTACTGCGCGGCCGAGGAATGTGGCAGCGAGACCCCCGCGTGGGCCCACGCCCACATGGTCAGACCGGAGCAATCGAATCCCGTCGACGGGCTCGCTCCGGCGTACTGATACGGCGTCCCGATCACCGAGTAGGCGGCATCGATGGCGAGCTGAGCATTCGGATTCGGCGCCGGCGGCGGGTTCCCGACGGGCCCGATCTCGATCACGCCCGAGTCCGCCACCGCCTCGGCCGACGCGCGCCGTTCGGCCGCCGCGGCCTCTTGGAGCGTCCTGTCGATCTTCGCTACGAGCGCTTCGGCCTCGGTAACCCCAGCCTTCAGCTCGGCCTCCTTCTCGGCCAGCGAGCGCACGATCTCTGCGCGCTCCTGCGCCACCTCGGCGAGCTGGTCGGCCGCCCACCTGGCCTCCTGCCCGGCGGTCTCCGCCTTCGTCGCGAGGTCGGCGTCGGACTGGGCGATCGCTCCGAGGAACTCGAGACGATCCGAGAACTCGGCGAAGGATTCCGCGCCGAGGAGCAGCTCGAGCTCGGAGCCGACGCCCTGGTAGGCCTCGGCGGCCCGAGCGTTCAGGTCCGCGAGCGCCCCATCGGCGGCCTCGGACGCCCTCCGCGCGGCCTCCCGCACGTCCGCGAGCTTGCCCTGGACCGTCTCCAGCGCGATCCGCGCCTGGAGGAACTCCTCGTCCACGATGGAGAGTCGCTCGTTGAGCGCGGCCAGCCTGGCTTGCGCTTCTTCGAGGTCCTTCTTGGTCGGCTCGGCGGAGGATAGTGTCGCGGAGCCGATGGAGGTGGAGACGGCGACGAGCAGGGCCACCGAGCCCCGCAGGATGCGACCGCGTGTGCCGATCATTCGCCTCCGCATGATGGAAAAGGCTGCCGGTAGGCAGCCAGGGGAAGGCTATCGGGGCGGTCTGCCCGCGTCAACGCCGCCGGAAGGGCTCCAACGCGTCCTGTACGATGACGCCGCTTTGGCCGAGGGACGGGAAGACGACGCCGGAATCGCGAGCGAGCGGCCGCCGATCGGCCCTCTCGACCCTCTCAAGGTCCCTCGGTTCGCAGGTCCCGCCACGTTCGCGCGGCTCCCCCGGAGGGATGAGGTGGAGCGTTGCGACGTCGCCGTTGTCGGTGTTCCCTTCGACAGCGGCACGACCTACCGTCCCGGAGCTCGGTTCGGTCCGACGGCCATCCGGCAGGCGTCCAGGCTGCTCCGTTCCTACCATCCGGGCCTCGACGTGGAGCCGTTCGCCACCCAGCAGGTCGCGGACGCCGGCGACATCGCCTGCACGCCGTTCGACATCCTCGAGGCCATCTCCCAGATCGAGGAGGCGGCCGGCGAGCTGCTCACGTCGGCCGGTCACCTGCTCACCCTTGGCGGGGATCACACGATCGCGTTGCCACTGCTCCGAGCGGTGAACCGGCGGTTCGGACAGGTTGCGCTCCTGCACTTCGATGCCCACCTGGACACGTGGGACACGTACTTCGGGGCCGCCTACACGCACGGAACGCCCTTCCGCCGGGCATGGGAGGAGGGGCTGCTGCTGCCCGACGCCGCCACGCACGTGGGGATCCGCGGGCCGCTCTTCTCACGGGTCGACCTCCAAGACGACGAGCGATTCGGGTTCGCCATCGTCCAGGCCATGGAGATGGAGACCCTGGGGATCGCGGGCGCCGTGGAGCGGATCCGCGCCCGCGTTGGCGACGCCCCGGTTTACGTCTCCATCGACATCGATGTGCTGGACCCGGGGGCCGCGCCCGGCACGGGGACGCCGGAGGCCGGCGGGCTGACCAGCCGGGAGCTCCTGGGGATCATCCGTGGCCTCGCCGGGCTCGATGTCGTGTCCGCCGACATCGTGGAGGTCGCGCCCGCGTACGACCACGCCGAGCTCACCGCGGTCGCCGCCTCGCACGTCGCCTACGAGCTGCTCGGGCTCTTCGCGATGGCTCAGACCTCGAAGGGCTCGTAGCTGGGCGCCGACCTCGACCAAGGGTGAGCCGCCTCCCACAGTGCGCCGAGGTCGAGCAGGAGGTCGTCCCGGAACCGGGGGCCCGTGAACTGAAGGCCGAACGGCAGGCCGCTCTCGAAGCGCCCCGCCGGAACCGTGATCGCGGGGTGCCCGGTGATGTTCTGCACCGCGCAGTTGTAGACCTCGGGCGGCGGACCCGGTGCATCGGAACCGGGA
>JBQTIP010000108.1:0-11478 GCA_052388025.1 Actinomycetota bacterium | reverse complement strand
CGGCGCGCCGGGGAGGACTCGAACCTCCGACCCGCTGCTTAGAAGCTATCGCGGGCTACACGGTGTGCTGACCCGCGGTTTCGCAGGTCGCAGGCGAGCGGAACCGGCACAGTTATCGGGTCTAGGACGCGGGGCAGAGTGGGCGTCTTCGACTCCGCCGTCGGCCTCGTCGGGAGCCTCCGGCTTTCGGCCTTGTTCCCTAGCCTCGGCATCGGCGTGGAGGCGAAGTTCGACTTTGCCGCCGGTCTCACCCCACCGTATGGGTTCTCGGCGACCACCAATCGGGCATACCCCAGGCTCCAGAGCACGTCGACGTGAAGCTCCTCCTCTGGAACAAGGCGAAGACGCCGGTGACGGTGTTCGGCGTGTCGAGGGCGGAGGCGGCGGGTCAGGCTCTCCACCCGCGCGATCGAATCGGGGCAGGGTTCGGGACGCCATTAGACGAGACAACGCTCGGCGTCGGGGGCAAACGCTAGGAGGTCTACTTCACGCTCTGCGCGCCTAACGGCGAGCCCCTCGCAGTACGGGCGGGTGGCCACGTCACTATCCGAATCCGGCCAGTAGCGGAAGGCACGCCCGAACACCGGCAAGATCGCCGTGAAGGTCATCAACCACTACGGCGACGAGGTGCTGAAGGTCTACGAGGTCGCGTAGAACCCGAGGAAGCGCGCGCCGCGGTGGCCATAGAGAGCCGATAACTGAGCGGATTCTGTCCGGCGTCCACCCTGGCCGTGAGCACGATTGGCGGCGCCCTCGGGTCCGAGAGAGCCCTACTCCCTGTGCGCCGGGGGAGTGTCTGGGAGGGGGAGTGTCTGGTTTCAGGACATAGTTGACGGATGTCTCACACCGGCTCCTCGTAGGTGCCGGAGTAGTAGAGCGTCCGCTGGAGGTTGTAGGACATGCTGAGGTCCCACCACAGGCCGCGGCGGTGGACCAGCCCGTTCCTCCTTGTCCGGTCGAGCCACCCGGGCGACCTGGTGACGATGCGGGCCCCAGCCTGAGCTCCGTACACGGACTAGCTGAGGCAGAACAGCTGGGCCGCGTTCTCGCCCTCTATCCCACGCCGGACTTCGTCGCTCATCCGGGCAGATCTGACCCGCTTGAGCTCGAACCCGGGGTCGAAGATGGGAGCCATCGACGCGTAGAGTGCCCGCCCCGGCTCGAGGTCCCGGGCGAGCCGCTCGATGAAGTCCTGACGGTACTCGCCGTTGGTCATGACGAGAAGGTTGGGAGCCGACCTGAGCGCGAGCCACGCGTCCGCAAGGGAAAGCCCTGAGATGTTGATGTTGGCACCGTTCGTCATCACGACCTGAACCTCCGGGAAGTCGGAGGCCACCTGCGCTACCTGCAGCGGCTCCGACACCGAGAACAGGCCGGTCGCGACCACGACGGGCGCACGGCCAGCCCGGGCGACGTCCAGCACGTTCCGGGCGGTGGTGATCGGGAATGCCTCCTCGCCCGGATGCAGGAACAGGCCGACGCAGCCAAGGTCGTTGAGGCACCGCTTCGCCTCGGCCACGGCCCGGTCTCCATCGGTCGGGTCTACCCGGCCCAGGGTTGCGATGCGTCCGCCGCTTGCAGCGGCGGCCTTGGCCAGCTGCTCGTTCGCGGGCTCCAGACGGTAGTCCAGCGGTCGCGCCGGCGCCGCAATTACCCTGTCCAATCCTAGGCGCTCGGCCGCGGACAGCGCCTCGTCGGGTGAGAGAGATGGGCCGAAGCGATTCTCGCCGAGGAGCATCAACGCATCGACGATCATCATTCCTCCTCCTCCAGGCGCAGGAGGCGGATCGCGTTGCCGCCCAGGACCAGGTCTTGCTCTTCCTCGGACAATCCGGCCATGGCGACCTTCTCCACTTCCAGACGCGGATTGCAGCCGGGCCCGTCGCTGCCATAGAGGACCCGCCCCGCGCCCACGCGGGCCACCGCCTTCGCGATCTTCCGGGGATACGGCATAGCGGAGGTCTCCAGGTACAGGTTGGCATGCCGCTCGGTCATGTCGATCGCCTCATCGACGTGGAAGTAGCCGCCCATGTGACCCAATACCACGGCGGTAGCCGGGGCCTGCGCCGCGCCGAGAGCGATCGCCTGAGGGGTCGTGTAGGGATCGTCGCCGCAGTGGAACAGCACGGGGACCCCCAGCTCACCGCAGGCGCGCATGAGCTCCACGGTCGGCTCGTCGGCGGGATGAGCCAGGGTGGTCGTGGGATGGAGCTTCGCTCCTCGAAACCCGAACTCCTCTATGGCCCTTCGCAGGGCCTCCAGGGCCGCGCGCCGATGGTTGGGATTGAGCCTGACGAACCCGATCAGGCGGTCCTGGTACCGCGAGACCGCGTCGGCCAGGTACTCGAGAGCCCGTGGGTTGACGCCCGGAAGGTCGACGTAGGTCATGCACGCAGCCTGGTCGATGCCGGCCTCATCGAGGAGCGGCAAGAGTTTCTCCGGGGGGTCGATCCAGCCGAACAGCTCGGCCTCGTCCACGTGGGTGTGGAAGTCGATGATCATGGCTCCGCCGCTGTCGCTCTCGAGCCGTCGTCCTCCGGGGCGCGGTCGAAGCGCCTGGCCAGCTCGGCGTACACGGCGACGGCCTGCTTGACCTCCTCGATCGGGACCCATTCGTCCTCCGAGTGGGCCTGGTCGATGGATCCGGGACCCAGGATCACGCAGGGAATGCCGCCCAGACCCGAGAGGTTCGAGCCGTCCGTGCCGTACGGGACCCCGCCCGCGGCCTCCCGCCGGCCGAGCACGTGCTCCACCGCCGCTTCCGCAGCCAGCACGATGGGATCGTCCTCGGCGGTCTCGACGGCGGGCAGGAGGATGTACGGCTCCTCCCTCAAGACGTGGTCACCCCGGCCGCGGAGGCCCTCGAGGACCTCGTCGATCTCCGCCATCGCGTCCTCGGAGCGCTCCCCCGGCGCCAGGCGCCGGTCGAGCAGGACCTCGCAGCGGTCGGGCACGATATTCGGCGCCACGCCTCCTTGGACGACGGCGGCCGTGAGGAGGGCGGGGCCGGCCAGCGGATGTGCTCGCGCGCGAAGGCGAGGCAGCAGCTCCTCGTCGAGGGCGACGACGGTCCGTGCCGCCGCCGAGATCGCGTTCACGCCCAGGTGCGCGCGGGAGGTGTGGGCGGACCGCCCACGGACGACGATCCGGAACCTGGCCAGGCCATTGTGCAGCCGCACCGGCGCCAGCGCCGTCGGCTCTCCGATCACCGCCCCGAGGACGGAGGGGAGCTGCTCGAGCAG
The DNA here is from genome assembly GCA_052388025.1 of Actinomycetota bacterium. GTDB lineage: Bacteria > Actinomycetota > UBA4738 > UBA4738 > HRBIN12 > JBQTIP01. Next base: position 8,236 of record JBQTIP010000108.1, on the reverse strand, counting down.
CGCGAGGGAGCCCAGCATGGCCGCCTCCTCGTCGACGACCCCCGCGAAGACCACGGTGGGCCGATCGCGACCGTCGCCGGCGAGCGCCGCGAGGGCGCCGACCATAGCGGCGCACGATCCCTTCGTGTCGCAGGCGCCGCGGCCCACCAGCCTGCTGGACTCCCGGTGCACCGGGAGACCGCCGTCCGGCAGGGCGACGGTGTCGAGATGAGCTTCGAAGAGAACCGCCGCGTCGCTCCGACCGGGGAACGTCGCCAGCACGTTCGGCCTTCCCGGGGCCACGTCGTGGGTCTCCACCTCCAGGCCGAGGTCGCGCAGCACGCCGGCCAGGAACGCAGCAACCTCCCCCTCGCCCCGGCCGCCCATCGCCGGGTTCACCGAGTCGATCCGGACCAGCTCTTCCAGCAGCTCGACGGCGTCCAGCACGGGCGGGCTGCTCCTCAGGCCCCGACGCCGGGCGGGACCGGCACCTCGTGCCAGACGGTGTCCTGGTGGAACGTGCGGTCGAACCCGGCGCCGTTCCAGGACGACATCAGCTTCGGCCAGATCCGCACGGACACCCGGGGGAAGCTGAACGTGGCCTCGGCGTACGACAGGCCTTCCGGTCCTATGTAGCGGATCACCATGTCTCGAGCCGCTGGTTGCCAGTCGAAGTCGTCGGGGAGGAACTCGGCGATCCCCTTCAAGCTGACCCGCTTGTATGGGAGTCCCGGGTTCTCGACCAGCCCGCCGCAGCGGCGGTCGCGCCGGAGGTTCCGGAGGTAGCCGGTCCGCTCCTTTCCGATGACCAGGAACGACGAGCCGTCCCACTCGTACCACACCGGACTCACCGTCGGCCATCCCTGCTCGTCCGTGGTTGCGATCTTCAGGAACATCGCGCCGCCCCCGAGGAACTCGTCCCGCTCCTCCGGCGTCATCCCTTTGCCGGCTGCCGACGTCATGGCCATCTGTCCATCACCCCTCTGCGCCGATAGCGCCTCGCTCCTACGCGGCGGCCCCCGCTCGCCTCCCGACGTATGCGGCGGCGCCGACCAAGATGATCAGCCCCTTCAAGAGTTGTTGGTACCAGACGTCCACGCCCACGAGGTTGAAGACGTTCCCGAGCAGCGAGAGCAGGAGGACGCCCCCCAGCACCCCCGCCAACCTGCCCCTGCCGCCGGCCAGACTGGCCCCCCCGATCACGACCGCGGCGAGGGACTCGAACTCGAGTCCAAACCCCGCGTTCGGATCGCCGATCCCCGCCCTGGCCGCGGTGAGCACGCCGGCTACCGCGGCCAGGAGTCCCGCGACCACGTACACGGAGAACTGCACCCCGCGCGTTCGCACGCCGCTCATGGTGGCGATCTGCGGATCCCCGCCGGTCGCGTAGACGTGGCGGCCCCAGCGCGTGCGCGTGAGGACGATCCAGAACAGGATCCACACAGCGGCCGTCGCGAGGACGACCCCGTACAGGGACCCGACCTGCCATCCCCAGAAGCGCCCGAGCGACGGGGAGACCTCCCCTTTGGGGACCGAGGTTATGAGGAGCGCGAGACCCTGGATCAACGCGAGGCTCCCGAACGTCGCGATGAACGCCGGGACCCGCAGCCACGTGATGACGAATCCGTTCACAGCCCCGGCCGCGAGGCCGAGGAGCATGGCGACGCTCAGGCCGAGTAGCAGGCGCTCGTCGAATCCGCCCATCGTGATGGCGCTCGAGATGGCAGTGATCTTCACGATCATCCCCAGCGAGAGGTCGAGCCCGCCGGTCAACACCACGAGGAACTGAGCCAGGGAGACGAGGGAGAGCACTACGGCCTGGCGCGAGACGTTGGAGAAGTTCGTCGCCGTCCGGAAGTCCGCGGAGATGAGGGCGCTCACCCCTGCCAACGCCAGGACCAGGGTCCAGACGACCCCGCCCGAGGCCATGAACGCCCGAAGCCTGTCCCCGGCCGGCAATCCGCGCTCCGCGGCGACGGCGCTCACGGCCTGCCCTCCGCGCGAGCACCGCTCGCCATCCCGGCGCCGTTGCCCTCGCCCGAGCCCGTCGCCAGGCGCATGACGGCCTCCTCGGTCGCGGCCTCCCCGTCCAGCTCGCCGGCCACCCGCCCCTCGCACATGACGACCACGCGGTCGGCGAGGCCGAGGATCTCGATCAGCTCGGATGAGATCACCACGATCGCGAGACCCTGCCCGGCCAGCTCGCGGAGGATCCGGTAGATCTCCTCCTTCGACCCGACGTCGATCCCGCGGGTGGGCTCGTCCAGGATGAGTACCCGGGGGCCGGCCTCGAGCCACTTAGCCAGCACGACCTTCTGCTGGTTCCCACCGGAGAGCCGGGCGACGAGGTCCTCGCCCGCGGGCGAGGTCCGGATCGAGAGGCGTGACACCGCCCGCTGCACAATGGCTCGCTCCTCTTCCGGGCGGATGAGGCGGAGCAGGCCCCCCAGGGCCTTCCGGAGACCCAGCAGCGTCGAGTTCCACCGGACCGACTTGCGGATCGCGAGCCCCTCGCGCCGGCGGTCCTCGGGGAGGTACGCGATGCCTGCCCGGAGCGCCTGGTCCGGGCTCCGGAACGGCCCTCGGGTCCCGTCCACGACGACCGAACCTACCGAGACGGGGATCGCCCCGAACACTGCCTTCGCGAGCGTCGTCCGACCGCTCCCCATGAGGCCGGCGATGCCGAGGATCTCGCCATCCCGCGCCTCGAAGCTGATGCCCCGGAGCTTGGCGCCGACCGAGAGGTCCGACACTTGGAGGAGGGCCGTGCCGGCGCGCTGCGCCCGTGAGGGGAACGCGTCGGTGACCTCTCGACCCACCATCATTCGGACGAGGTCGTCGCGGCGCACGTCGCGCGCCGCTGCGGTGCCGACCACGCGGCCGTCCTTCAACACGGTGCATCGGTCGCAGTGCTCGAAGACCTCGTCCAGCCTGTGGCTCACGTAGATCACCGCGACCCCCCCGGCCGCCAGCTGGTGAACGACGCGGAAGAGGCGATCCAGCTCGTCCCCGGCCAGAGCGGCCGAGGGCTCGTCCATCGCTACGATCCGGCTGTCGAGCACCAGGGCCTTCGCGATCTCCACGAGCTGCGCCTGGGCGAGGGTCAAGCGCTCCACCGGCGCGCCGGGCTGGAAGTTGGCCCCCACCCGGCCGAGCAGCTCGCCGGCCCGCACCCGCATGGCTCGTCGCCGGAGGAAGGGGCCGAGATGCGGCTCGCGGCCGAGGAAGATGTTCTCGGCCACCGTCATCGGTTCGATCAGGGCGAACTCCTGCGGGACGATGGAGATCCCGAGCGCCTGCGCCGTTCGGGGGGAGTGGTGGCCGAGGTCGACGGGGAGTCCGGCCACCTCCATCGCGCTCGGAGGGTCGGGGCGGATCACGCCCGCGGCGATGTTGAGGAGCGTGGACTTCCCTGCCCCGTTCTCGCCGACCAGCGCGTGGACCTCGCCGGCGTGGAAGGCCACCGACACCCGATCCAGCGCGAGGGTCGGGCCGAAGCGCTTCGTCACATCGGTGAGGGTCAGCAGCGGGCTACCGCCCGAACCCGGCGCTGAGGTAGGCGTCGTCCGGGATCACCGCCGGCCCGATCCAATCGTCGTTGAACTCCGGCCGATAGTGCGCCTCCGCCTCGTCGGCCCCGAAGGGCTGGGTGCCCTCCAAGACCTCGGCCACCTCGATGAACCTCGGCACGGACTCGCCCGCGAGCACCTTGAACAGGGTGTCCACGCAGAGCTGCGAGGCGCCCGGCGGGAACGGCGCGGCGTAGAAGGCCAGGTCGTTCTCGATCGCCAGTCGCAGGAACCCGTTGATCGGGTTCGTCCCGGCGATGAACGGGATGGGCCGGTCCGCCTCGGTGAAGGCGTTGATGACCGAGACCCCCATCTCCAGGCCGCCCACCCAAACCCCGTCGACCTCCGGGTTCGCCGTGAGGACGGCGCGCATCTTGTCGAGCGCGTCGCTCACCGACCACTGGCCGTACTCCTCGGCGACGACCTCGATGTCGGGGTACTCGCCCAGGGCGGCCAGCGCCCCGCTCCGCCAGAACTCCGCGGCGTCGACCCCGGCGATGCCGTGCAGCAGGACGACGTTGCCCTGCCCGCCGATACCCTCGGCCAGCTGCTTCGCCGACTCGTAGCCCATCAACGGGATGTTCCGGCTGACGTCGACCGTCGGGGCGTCGCCCTCCACCGTGGCCATGCACGTGATCACGGGGATGCCCGCGTCCACGGCGCGCTGGACGGGCTCGGCCAGGCCGGCCCGCGAGAGCGCCGTGAGCAGGATCGCGTCGACGCCCTTCGCGATCGCGTCATCGATGCCGTTCACCTGCGACTCGGTGGTGAAGTCCCACGGCACGTACAGCTGATCCTCGATCAGGCCGGACTGCTCGAGCTCGTAGTTCATCACGGTGTCGAAGATCGTCCCCCAGCCGTTCGTCGGGCCCTGGACGACCGTCGCGATCGAGTACGGAGGTTCCTTCGCGTACTGCGACGTGTCCACCGTCTCCGTCGCCCATTGCTGGTGCTGGACGGAGAAGTCGTCGGTCAGCTGCGGCGTGCCCGCTACGGGCGACTCGGTCGCCTGCCCACCGCCCGCCGGCTCCTCCTCTTCATCCGGCGCGCAGGCGGCGGCCACGAGCGCCACGGCGGAGAGCAACACGACCAGCCACCGCCACCATCCCCTTGTCCTCGAGAGCGCTCCCCCCATCATCTGGGACCTCCTTTCGCTCGAGGGACGCCTAAGATCCCTTCCTTCCATATCAGCCTCCCGGTTCCTGCCTGGCCAGCGCCTGGAGCGCGACCGCGGCGATCAGGACCGCACCTTTCGCGACGAACTGCCATTCGACCTCCAGTCCGGTGACAACGATCAGGTTCAAGAGCGCGACGATCAGCAGCGCGCCGGCCGCGGCCCGGACGAACGACCCCTCGCCGCCCGCGAAGGTCGTCCCTCCTAGCAGGGCAGCCGCGACCGAGTCGAGGTCCGTGCCCCGTCCGATGAAGCGGTCGATGTAGCCGACGAACCCGGCGAAGAACACCCCAGCCAGGACGGCTAGGAGCGAGCAGGCCACGTAGGCCAGGACCTTCAAGCGCGCGACCGGGATGCCGGAGAGGCGGGCCATCCGCTCGTTCGCTCCGAGCATCACGAGCTGCCGGCCCCGGAGCTTGCGATGGACGAACACGGTGAAGCCCGCGACCAGGAGGAGCACGGCGAGCGTGGCCCAGGGCAGCCCGAACAGGGTTCCCCTCCCGAGCTCGCGGAGACCGTCCGGGACCGTCCCGCTCACGGTCCCGCCCGTGTAGGCGAGGCGGGCGCCTTCGAGCACCACGAACATGCCGAACGTGGCGACGAAGGGCGGCACGCGCCGGGCGGCGATCAGGAGGCCGTTGGTCGCGCCCACCGCCGCCCCGATGACGACCATGACGGCGAGGCCGACGGCGAGTCCCGGCCCGCCGGGCGCGGTCGACTCGGCGATCGCCACCGCAGTGACCCCGATGAGGGCGCCCACCGAGAGGTCGAGCCCCGCCGTCAGCAGGACGAGGACCTGGCCCATCGTGACGATCCCCAGGATCGAGGCTCGTCGGAGGATGTCCTGGAGGTTGCCGAGTTGGAAGAACCGCGGCTCGAAGAGCAGGGCGACGACCGCCAGCGCGATGATGGCGAACCAGATGCCGAACTCCGGCACCCGCCTCCAGGTGAGCCCGGCGACACCCTGCCCGCGGGCCTCAGCCATCGTTCCCCCTCGGCCTCCGTGTGGCCGGGACCCGCACCGCCGCCTCCACGACCTCGATCGTGGTGGGAAGGAAGACGCTGGCCATGATGTCGCGCGCCGACTGGAGATGCATCGCCAGCGCCCCCTCCGCCCCGTCCGGATCGCGGGCGGCGATGGCCTCGATGATGTCGTGGTGCTCGAACATGAAGCGCCGGTCGGACCCCAGCTCGCGGTAGAGGCGGTGCCAGAGCCGGGCGCTGAGCGGGAGGATACGGGTGAGGGCGTCCTCGAGGTAGCGATTGCGTCCGGCAGCGGCGAGCGCGAGGTGCAGGGCGAGGTCGCGCCCCACGAACGATGAGGCCGACTCTTCCAAGCCGTCCGTCCTCGACTGGGAGAGGTCGCGGAGGGCGCCGATCTGCCTGGCCGTCGCCCGATGCGCCGCGAACCGGACGACGGCGGTCTCGATCGCCATCCTGGCGTCGTAGACGGCCGACACGTCGAGGACGTCGAGAGGCGCCACGACGAGTCCCTTCCGCGCGAGCGGGGTGAGGAGCCCCAGGTCGGAGAGGCGCACGACTGCCATCCGGAGCGCCGGGCGCGTCGACTCCGTGCGCTCCATGAGCTCCCGCTCGGAGAGCATCTGCCCCGGCTCGTACTCCACGGTGACGATGGCCTGGAGGAGCTGCCGGAAGGTGCGCTCGCTCGTGCCGTGAACGTCGTCGCTGGCGCTGAACGCCGAGGAGAGCTCGCTCCTCACCACCTCGAGGGCCCGAGACGATGCGGTCACTATTGGGCATCCTAGTGAGCCTCTCAGTGACGGGTCAAGTGGGGGCACTCAGGGCGATGAGTAGGCCACTGCTCATCTTGCCTGGCGCGAGCGGACTCCCGATCGAGGCACCGTTCCTTCTTGAGCAGTCGCCGTGGCTGTACGGAGGGAAGCGCCGTCTGCCAAGACCCGGGAACAACGATAATCGCGACGGAACCCGGAGGGAGCGGTGGCCGGTGCCATCAGGTTCGGCGCGAGCGTCTCGGTGTCCGGCAGGAACGCCCTGCAGGGCAGGCAGGTGCTCGCGGGTCTGCGGGCCTGGGTCGAGGCCGTGAACGCGCCCGGGGGTCTGAAGGTGCACGGGGCCGGTGCGCGGGCCCCCGTCAGGCTCGTCTACCACGACGACGCCAGCTCGCCCGCCAGGGCCGCGGCGAACGCCGAGCGGCTGCTCGACGCGGACGCCGTAGAGGTCCTGATCGGGCCGTACGCGAGCGACCTGACGCGAGCCGTGCTCCCCGTCGCCGGCCGCCGTGGGAAGGTCCTCTGGAATCACGGCGGGGCCTCGGACGACATCCACATGGAGGGCGGGCGCGCCATCGGCATCCTCACACCGGTGAGCCGGTACTACGGCGGTCTGCTTGAGCTTGTCCGAAGTCTCGACTCCGACGCCGGCCGGGTGGCCCTCCTCCACCGGCGGGGCAGCAGCTTCGGCCGCCTGGCGGGCCTCGGGGTTCGGGCTGCGGCGAGCGGTGCGATGTTCGTCGCGGATGTCGTCACCTACTCGTCTTTGACGAGCGACCTCCCGAGTGTCTTGGCCAGCCTCCAACGGCATCGCCCAGACCTCGTCATCAGCGCTGGCTCCTTCGACGACGAGGTCGTCCTTGCCCGGGCCCTCCTCGAATCCGGGCTACGCCCGAAGGCGATTGGCCTCGCGGCCGCGGCCTTGCAGGAGTTCCCGCAGGCCCTCGGCACCTCCGCCGAGGGGTTCCTGGGGCCGAGCCAGTGGGAGCCGCGTCTCGCCTACGCCCCCGACTTCGGGCCCGGTCCGGACGAGGCCACCGAGGGCATCCGAGCCCAGGGCGCTCCGCCCGACTACCCGGCCGCCCAGGCCTACGCCGCCTGTCTCATCGCCCAGCGTTGCCTGGAGGAGGCCGGCGCCGACGACGAGTCGCTGTGGCGCGCCGCCTGCGCCCTGGACTGTGGGACGTTCTTCGGGCGGTTCCGTATCGATCCCGCAACCGGCCTGCAGGTCGGCCACGAGATGGTCCTCGTGCAGTGGCGGCGGGGGAGGAAGGTTGTGGTCTGGCCGCCCCCCGTGTCCAAGGCCAGGCCCCTTTCACGGCGTCGTAGCGCTGCTCCACCACGCTGACATCCACGAACACGCTCCGGACCTCCTCTCCGGGACCGCGAGGAGGGCACTGGCCCCTACGGAGCCGGGCTCGCCCGCGTTCCTCCGCTCCCGTGGCTAATCGGTGCGGTAGCTCAACCGGCCCAACCGGCGGGCGCGTCGCCGAAGGGGCAGCGGCAAGTCGCGCAGCGTGCCCCGGCCGACGGCGCAACAGCCGCCGTGGCACAATCTGACGTCATGAACATGACTCGCCGTCGCTTGCGGATGGAGGCGGTGAGCGAGAACGCGTCGGTGACGCCGCTCGAGCTATTCTTCGATCTGGTGTTCGTCTGCCCGCCTCGCCCTCTCGGCGCTGGTCAAAGACATCGGTCAGATCCTCTGAGAGTCAGAGCACCAGACTCCCCCCTGCTTCCTCATCCAGGCGCGCCGGGCAGCG
>JBQTIP010000107.1:0-3584 GCA_052388025.1 Actinomycetota bacterium | reverse complement strand
GGGATCCACGTCGATCTGGTACTGCCGGACGAACCCGCCGACACTGCCGACCTCGGCGACGCCGGGGACGGCGGTGAGCTGATAGCGGACAAACCAATCCTGAATGGCGCGGAGGGTGCCCAGGTCGTAGCCCTTGCCCTCAAGGGTGTACCACATCACATGGCCGAGTGCCGTCGCGTCAGGCCCCAGCGTTGGCGTCACGCCCGCCGGCAGGAAGCCGGCGACCAGCGCAAGCCGTTCGAGCACCCGCGTGCGCGCCCAATAGAGGTCCACCGAGTCCTCGAAGATGACATAGACCGTCGAGAAGCTGAAGGACGAGGAAGAACGGATGACCTTGACACCCGCGAGCCCTTGGAGGTTCACGACCAAGGGGTAGGTAATCTGGTCCTCGACTTCCTGCGGGCTCCGTCCGAGCCACTCGGTGAAGACGATGACTTGGTTCTCCGAGAGGTCGGGGAGCGCGTCGATCGGCAGCCGGACGAAGGCCCAGACTGCCCACCCGGCGATCAGCACGTAGAACGCGACGACCAGGAACCGGTTGCGAAGGCAGGTCTCGATGATCCGCTCGACCATCAGTGACCTCCGTGGCCGCCATGCCCGCCTGCCGCAGCGCCGGCCTTGAGCTGCGCCTGGGAGTCCACGAGGAAGTTGGCCGCCGTCACCACCTTTTCGCCCTTGGTCAGCCCGGACACGACCGGATAGAAGCCGTTTACCTCCGCCCCGATCCTGACCTGCCGCCGCTCATACTGCCCCGGGCCGGTCTCGACCCACGCGTACTGGTTGGCGCCGGTGTCGACGATGGACGAGGTGGGAACCGCAAGCAGCGCAGCGCCGATCGGCACCTTCAGCGTCGCCTGGGCGAACATTTGCGGCTTGAGGAGACCGTGCGCGTTAGGAAGGTCCACGCGCACCTTCGCCGTTCGAGTCTGGCCTTCCAGCACCGGGTTAATGAAGCTCACACGCCCGGAAAACGCGCGGCCGGGATAGCTCGGGATGGTGATGTCCACGGGCAGCCCAACCTTCACCATTCCCAGTTCCGACTCGTAGACCTCGGCGAACAGCCAGATCGTGGAGAGGTCAGCGATCTTGTAAAGCACGTCGCCCGTGGCCACGTATTGCCCCTCGATGACTTGCTTCTCGATCACCGTTCCGCGCGCCGGGGAGTAGACCGTCATATGGATCCGGGCTTGTCCCTCGAGCTCCAGCTCCGCGATCTGCTTCTCCGAGATCCCCCAGAGGAGAAGCCGGCGGCGCGCCGCGGCGAGCAAAGAGTTCGCCCCCTCGAGCACTTCCGGCAGCGGGCTCTCCCGCACGCGTTCCCGTGTCTTCAAAGCCAGCAGAATTTCCTGCTGGGTCGAGAGCAGTTCGGGGCTGTAGATCTCCAGGAGCTTCTGACCCTTCACGACGTGCGCGCCCGTAAAGTCCACGTAGAGTTTGTCCACGCGCCCCGCGATCCGGGCCGAGACCCTGGCGAGCCCCTTTTCGTTGAATTCGAGCTTGCCGACCGCACGGATCTCTTTGGTGAGGCCCCGGGGCTCGACCGGTTGCGTCTGCACGCCTGCCACCGCGACTTGGCGCGGCGACAGATCCACCATGGCGCCGGGCGCGCCGTGCTTGTCCTCCTGGCCCCCCTCATGGCCGGCCCGGTGGTCGCCACTAGGCGCGCCGTGCTCGTCCCCATTCCCACCGCCATGCGCGTCCTCAGCGGTCTTCGTGGCCGCGAGCTGGAGGACGCCCGTCGTAGCCGCGAGGTAAGCCCCCCCGACGCCGAGGCCGACCCCAAGCAGGAGCGCTAAGGCCACGGCTAGACCCTTCTTGGGCCTCCGCCTCTCTTCCTCGGTCCGATCGTCCCACTCACCCTGCATCGAATTCCTATCGAATTCCCGTCCTCAACTTGCCCAGGCAGGTTTCACTTGGCCGGGGATAACTCCATGTCCACGATTCGCTCCAGCTCGGCCTGCCGCTGTTCGAAGTCCACCCAGGACGCGAAGTAGGCGCGCTCGGTCTCCCGCAGCGAGCGCTGGCTCTCCAGCAGCGTCAAAAAGTCGACCTGCCCGGTCTGGTAGCCGACGATCGCCGCCTCGAGGGCCTGCGAGGCCTGGGGAAGAATGCTGGTCTTGTAAAGTATGACGAGCCGCTCGGAGGCCTTCACTTTCTCAGAAAGATCCTTTACGCCAGACAGCGTCTGGATCCGAAGCCCATCGTGGATCGCCCGCGCATTGGCTGCTTGCGCAGCGGCCTCCTGCACCCTGGCGTCATACCGGGACTTGGTATAAAGCCAAGGGATATTGATGGAGACCCCGACTTCCCAATGGTTGGGCCCCGGCGACTCGATCTTGTACGTGACCCCCACCGTGAAGTCAGGAAGATACTGGCGGTTCGCGAGGTCCACGGCCGCGCGCGCTTTCTGGATTGCGCGCTCCGCCGCGGCGAGCTCGGGCCGCTGATCCTGGGCAAGTCGCTCCAGCTCGTCTATTCGGAGCGTAAACGGCGTGAAGTCACGTGGGACAGGCACACCGACCTGATCCCGCGGGGTTCGGCCTAGCGCGGCGTTCAGCGCCGCCTGGGCCGTCTCACGCTCTTGCTCGAGGGTGACCAGACTTGTCAGGGCCTTCGAGAGCTCCACTTGGGCCTTCAGGACGTCCGGCTGCGCAGCCTTGCCTACCTCGTAACGGGTTTCGACCATGCGGGCCAACGTCTTCAGGATCTCGACTTCGGCCCGCTTGACATCAATGAACTTATGGGAACGGAAGAGCTCGTAGAACGCCAGCTTCACACGGGACGCAATTTCGCGCTCCTTGGCGCGAAGCTCCTCGCGCACCTGCTCGCCCTCGTGTTCCGCCACAAGGCCCTGCAGCCGTAGCTTCCCCGGGTACGGAAACGTCTGGGAGACGTTGAATTCCGTCTCCAAGTGGCGGCTGAACCTCGACGTGGTTTCGGGCGCAATGCTCGCTCTCGGGTCCGGGAGCGCCAGCGCTTGCGGTATCCTGGCGCGCGCGGCCTCAAGGCGCGCGCGGGCAGCCACCACCTCCGCGTTCTGCTTGAGCGCTTCCTCGATCAGCGGCCGTAGCCGCACCTCTCCCACAGGCGGAGGCTGACCGTATGCGGCGGAAATGAGCGCGAAGGAAAGAACTAGGGCTGGGGCGCTGCTCCGCCGCTGGCGGTCGCGAACGACGCGCATCTCAATGACCCCCGGCTTTTTTTACACTGCTGATGATTTTCTCGACTTCATCATCCCACCCCTTGGCCTGCCTCCCGAGTTTCTTGTAGGGGCCAAGCGCGCCGACCGGCGTCACGTAGTTGATGTGGGTGTCCTTGGAGTGGGGATCGTCCGGAGTCCCTTCCACGATGACGAGCCGCCAGGGCATCTCGATCACGGCAGCGTGGTCCCGCTCGAAGGCCTCCTTCAGCTGCTTCGCATGAAGAAACTCGATCATGACCATCCCCGGGACTTTCTTTGCGCCCTCTTTCTTGAGTGTTGCGGCAAAGTCCATAGTCGTCACGATGGTGAACCCCTGGGCCTCGACCGCCGCCTTTACTTTGCCGACGGTCTCCTCGAAACCAAACTTGGAGGTGGCCTCTTT
>JBQTIP010000106.1:0-34517 GCA_052388025.1 Actinomycetota bacterium | reverse complement strand
GGCGCCGTGCAGGGGATCCGGGCCTTCTACTCCCGTCCCATCGGATGGGTGGCGCTGATCGTGACCTCTGTGTCGCTCGCGTACGTCGGCGGCGGGGCGATGTTCTGGTTCCACGCCATCTACCGCGGGGAGGCCGGCCCTCCGATCAACGACTGGTACCACTGGTTCTTCGATTCCTCGCTGGGCTTCGTGGCCCTCACCCCGGCGCTGTTCCTCATCCTGCCGGGGGCGCTCGCAGTGGTCGACCGGGCTGGAATCGCGAGCGCTCGGATCAGGGCGGCGGCCTACGTTGCCCTTGTGGGCGTCGCGTTCGGGGTCATCACGGGCCCCGGACCGCTGCTGCACGACACGCTGGTGGGCCGGACGGCGCCGCTCGGTCGCCTGGCGGTCGATATCTTCGGCCGCGACCCGGAGGTGGCCGCGCGCACCGCTCACGCTCACTCGACCCTGTCGGAGATCGTCCTCCAGGTGGTGGTGGGTGCGCCGGTCTACGTCGTGACCGGCCTGCTCGCGCTGGGAATCGTTCGCGCGCTGGCTCGGAAGTGGTCGGGTGCCTGAGGCGGGAGCCTTAGATGGTGGCGGGACGCTCGCCTACCCGCAGGAAGGCGAGCACCGCCATCACGCGGCGGTGGACGTCCAATTCCTCCGACAGGCCGAGCTTGTGGAACAGCGAGTTGATGTGCTTCTCCACGGCGCGCTCGGTGAGGAACAGCGACGCCGCGATCGCGGCGTTGTTCTTCCCTTGGGCCATCTGCCCGAGGACCTCCCGCTCTCGCTCGGTGAGCTGAGCGAGAGGCGAGCGGGCCATGCGATCCTTCGCGGCAACGAGAGCTTCCACGACCTTCGGGTCGAGGACCGAGCCTCCCCTCGCGACCTCGTTCAGAGCCCGCACGATCTCGTCGACGTCCGCGACCCGCTCCTTCAGCAGGTATCCGAGCCCGGTGGCCCCGTCCTTCAGGAGCTCGTAGGCGTAGTCCTCTTCCGCGTATTGCGAGAGGACGACGACGCCGATCTCGGGGTGCGCGGCGCGGATGCGCTTGGCGGCGTCGATGCCCTCGGTGGAGTGCGTCGGGGGCATCCGGATGTCGGTGAGCACCGCGTCGGGCAAGTGCTTCTCGACGGCCTCGAGCAGCGAGTCGAGGTCCCCAACCATGTCCACGAGCTCGACGTCGTCGACCGTGGCAAGGAGGGCCGCCGTCCCCTCCCGCACGAGATAGTTATCCTCCGCGAAGACGACGCGGACCATGGGGGGATGGTACACGGCGCGATGAGACGGAAGGAGCGCGCGGCATGAGCATCCGCGTGGTGCTCGGGGAGGACAATGTACTGGTCAGGGAGGGCGTCCGCGCGCTCCTCGACTCGCACGAGGACGTCGAGGTCGTCGGCGTCGCGGCCGACGCGCCGTCGCTCCTCGCCGCGGCCGCCGAGCACCTTCCCGACGTCGTCGTCACCGACATCAAGATGCCTCCGAACTTCCAGCTGGAGGGCATCGACTGCGCCCACGAGATCCGCGCGTCGCACCCGGGCACGGGTGTGGTAGTGCTCTCGGCTCACGACGACGAGGCCTACGCGCTGGCACTCCTCAGCAAGGGGCAGAGCGGCCTTGCGTATCTCCTGAAGGACCACATCGCCCAGGGCGACGAGCTGGTCAGAGCGATCCGCGAGGTGGCTGCCGGCGGCTCGGCGGTCGATCCCACCATCGCCGCTCGTCTTTCCGGGCGCGACGAGACCGTGGATGCCGACCGGGAGATCCTCGACCTCATGGCGAAGGGCGCGGGCTACGCCGAGATGGCCGAGACGCTCGGTACCACTCAGGAGGCGGTCGACCGACGAGTGACTGAGCTGTTCCGCCGGATGGCCGCGGACGCCGAGGGCGGCGGGAGCCGCGCCATCGACGAGCTGAAGCGCCTCCATGCCGCCGTTGTCCGGAAAGAGACTGCGGCGACGGCCTTCCGCTCCTTCGTTCCGAAGCAGGTCGCCGACCGTCTCGAGGCCGTCGGCTCCATGGACGGGCTTCGCCAGGAGCTCGAGGTGACGGTCCTGTTCTCCGATGTCCGCGGGTACTCGACCCTGGCCGAGCGGCTCTCGCCCGCCGAGGTCGCCGAGGTCGTCGGGCGGCACCTGGCGGCGATGACCGAGGTGATCCTCGGCCACGGCGGGACGGTCGACCAGTTCGTGGGCGACGCGGTGATGGCGGTGTTCGGCGCGCCCGAGCCCGCGCCCGACCACGCGGACCGTGCGCTCCGATGCGCCATCGCGATGCAGGCGCGGCAAGCGGAGCTGAACGAGGAGGCCGACGGGAGCGGACGCCCGGCCATCTTCATGGGCATCGGGATCAACACAGGACCTGTGATCGCGGGCGTCGTGGGCGGCACCGGCCGCCTTGAGTACACGGTCGTCGGCGACGCCGTGAACGTGGCCGCGCGCCTGCAGGGCGAGGCGGCGGCGGGCGAGATCGTGGCGACGGCCAGCACGGTCGCGGCCGCGCCGAGCGTCACGGCTGAGCCCGTCGGACCGAGGCAGGTGAAGGGCAGGACGGAGCCGGTCGACGTCTACCGGGTTCTCGGGAGTGGCGCCTGATGTCGAGGCACGGGCGGCGGTTCTTCGGGCGCATCGAGCGCGTCCTGCTCGGGGCGGTCTTCGGCATGGTGGCGTTCGTCATCGAGCGGAGGGTCTTGAAGGCGATCAAGCGGGGGCACGCGAAGCCTCCGAAGCGCGCCGCCGGGGAGGGCAAGGGGCTAGTCGTGACGCCTGAGAAGGTCCAGGAGTAGGCCTCCGGTCAGGACCCCTCCGAGAACGCCCAGCGCGATCGGGATCCAGCTCGCCACGGCGGTCGCGCTGGCGGTCATAGCCGCACCGAGCAGCGCCGCGCCGGCGGTGATGCCGAGCGACAGGCGCCGTCCGGCGCGCCGCACGGTGTCCTCCAGGCGCTCGGCCCGGAAGTTCACCTGCAGTTTGGGCCCCGGACGGGCCCCGGCGAGGCGCTCGAAAGCCTCCACCAGCCTGGTGAGGCGAACCCTGATCTTCTGGCTCTCGTAGAAGATGCGCTTGGGGTCCGCTCGCTCCCGCACGCGCCCGACCAGGCTCCGCATGAGGAAGCTCCCGGCCACTTCGAACGGGTCGAGCGTCGGGTCGAGCTCCGCCGTCGCGAGCTGCATCTGCGCGAGCGCCTTCCCCGTGAGCGCCAGTGACGCCGGCAACGGAACGTCGTGCCGGATCGAGATCTCGGTGATCTCCTGCAGGATCGGTCCGAGCTGGATCTCCTTCAGCGACAGGTTCCGGTTCCTAGCCATGAGGTCGCCCAGCTCCTCCTCGAACTTCTCGATGTCGAGGTCCGCCCGATCGGAGCCGCCGGCCAGCATGAGCGTCACGTCGGTCAGGAACCGCTGGTCCTCCTGCCAGAAAGCCATCAGCAGGAGCATGAGGTGCTCCCGCATCTCCGGCCCCACCTCGCCCATCATGCCGAAGTCGAGGAAGTAGATCTTGTCCTTCCACCACATGAGGTTGCCGGGGTGCGGGTCGGCGTGGAAGAAGCCCTGGGTCAGGATCTGCCGGTAGTAGGACTCGAGCAGCTGGCGGGCCGCCTGCTTCCGTTCGGGAGAGTCCGGCGCCTGCCGGACCGGAATGCCCTGGATCTCCTCCATCACCATCAGCCGGTCGCTCGATAGCCCGGCGTGGACCCCGGGCGCATCGAGCCGGTCGTAGGGCTCGAGCACCTTGCGCATCCGCTCGACGTTGGCTGCCTCCTGCCGGAAGTCGAGCTCGCGCTGCAGGGAGAACGACAGGTGCTCGAAGACGGCCGGCATGTCGATGACCTGCCGGAAGGCGGGGCGATGCTCCGTCTGCTTCGCGAAGAGCTCCAGCAAGGCGAGGTCCTGCATGATGTCTTCGCGAGCGGTGGGGCGCTGAACCTTGACGACGACTCGGCTGCCGTCCGTCAGCGTCGCCCGGTGCACCTGAGCCACCGTCCCGGCGGCCAGGGGGCTGGAGTCCATGCTCTCGAAGACGTCCTCCCACGGGACGCCGAGCTCCTGCTCCATGACCGAGACGACCTCCGCCTCCGTGAGGGGAGGGACGTGGTCCTGGAGCGTCGAAAGCTCCTCGATGAAGGCCGGCGGCAGGAGGTCGGGGCGCGTGGAGAGGATCTGCCCGAGCTTCGCGAAGGTCGGCCCCAGCTCTTCCATCGCGGCCCGGAGGCGACGGGCCTGGGTCCGCCTCGTGACGTTCTCGTCGGGATCGGACTTGCCGAACAGCTCCCTCAGGCCGTGCTTGGCCATGACCCTCGCGATCCGCGTGGCCCGCCCCATGAGGCGGGGCTCGATCTGCTCCAGCTCTTCTCGCGCGACGGGACCGCCGTGAGCCGCGGCGGGAGTCGATGCGGGAGAGGAGCGACCGTCGAGTAGCGCGGTGTTGACGATGATGACCGTGCACCTGGCGTTGTGGGAGATGCGATTCGGCACGTTGCCGAGAAGGAACTCCTTCCGGCCGCTCATGCCGGCGTTCCCGACCACCAGCGTATCGATTCCCGCGTCTTCGGCCGCCTGGACGATCGCCCTCGCGGGGTCGTCGCCCATGACGACGCGAGCCCTGCCCCTCGGGCCCGCCAGCTCCTCCGCGAGCTTCGTGAGCTCAGCAGCCGCGTAACTGGCGCGGGTGGCTTCAGCCGAGCCGTGCTCGGTTCCGGGAGGGCTCTGTGGCGTGACGACCTGCACTAGGTACAGCTCCGCGTCGTACCGGCCGGCCATGGCGGCCGCCCACTTCACCGCGCGGTCGGCCGTCGCCGAACGGTCGGTCGCGACCATCACGCGCCCCACGGACGGAACTCGCTTGGACCCGGCGTCATTGTCTCCCATCGCGAGTGGCATTATGCCCAGGATGGCCGGGGTTGCATCAGGAGGCCGTTGGTAGACTCGGGCCCGCATCCGCCGGAGTAGCTCAGCCTGGCAGAGCAACCGCCTCGTAAGTGGTAGGTCGTCGGTTCGAATCCGACCTCCGGCTCCAGCTTGCTAGAATCGCGGTCGTGCGGTCCGTGCGTTCCCTCGTGAGGCTTCTGGTCGTTGCGGTCGCGTCCGCGACGCTCCTCCTCGCATCGGCGTCCGCGGCGATCGCGCAGCTTCCCATCGATCCCACTTCGCCTCCGGTGCGCAACGACGGGGGCTGGGTTTACCAGATGGCTATCGCCGTGTTCGCGATCGGCGCGCTGATCACGTTCTTGATACTGCTTGGGTACATGCGCTTCGCGCCGCGGTTCCAACGGGAGGAGGAGCCGAAGACGGTCCGTGCCGAACCGATCCTGCCGGGCCGGGAGCCACCTCGCCGGCCCGTGAACATCACCAGCGCCCCGATCGTCGTTCCCGCACCCGTCGCGGTCGGCGCGCCGGCCTCGACCGCCGGCCGAACGGCTCCGGCCGCCGCCCCTGCCCCTGCTACGGTCCCGGCGCCTGCCGAAGCTCCGCGACCTCAGCCCGAACCGTCGACGACGCCCGCGGCCGCCGATGCCGCTCCACCTGCCGCTGAAGCCCCAGCAGCCGAAGTCCGCGCGTCCGCCCCTGCCCCTGCCGAGCGCCCGGAAGTGTCGCTCGATCAGGAGACGTTCGAGCGCGTCCGGGCCGAGCTGCTCGAGAAAGGGACCGACCGGCGGGTCGCCGAGGGGCAGGCCCGGCGCGCCGCCATGATCGCCGCGCGAAAGAAGGCCGGGGGCTAGCGCCCCCGGATTCTATGGACACCGCCAGGGTCGACTGGTCAATGGGTTCCAGCGCCGCGAGGCTGATCGACTGGCGAACCGCCGCGGACGTGGGTCGCCGCATCGGCGGAGCCGGCGCTTCGATCCCCGCGATCGAGCGTGCTCGGCTCCGCGAGGATCTCGCCGAGCTCGTCCCTCATGCGCAGTCTCTCGTCACCGAGTTCACCGGCATCGCCTCGGACGGGCTTCGGTCGCGCGCCTGGGTCATGTCGCGGGGCGAGTGGGTCGGCGCGAACCTCCGCGGGCTGGAAGGGGTGCTGGAGCCGCTCGCCAAGAGGATCCTCGGCACGCGCGAGGCTCGCGCCGCGGTCCGCCGGAAGGCGCTCGGCGCTCAGATCGGCGTGCTGCTCGGCTACGTGTCCCGAAAGGTGCTCGGCCAATACGACATCTTCCTGCCTCCGGACGACGAGGGTCTCCTGTACTTCGTCGGCCCGAACGTGATGGACGTCGAGCGCCGGTTCGGTCTGCCGAGCCGCGACTTCAGACTCTGGGTCTCACTGCACGAGGTCACCCACCTCGTGCAGTTCGGCGCTACGCCGTGGCTTCGCTCCCATCTCTCGGACCTAGTCGGAGCCTATCTTCGGACCGTCGAGATCGATGCGGGGCAGTTCATCCGCCAGCTCAAGCGCGCGGCCGAGGAGGCGCGGGCCGGAGCCGAGTGGCGCGGCGCCGGCGTGCTGCTGCTCTTGATGACGCCGGAGCAGCGTGAGCTGTTTCAGCGGATGCAATCGCTCATGTCGCTCCTGGAGGGCCATGCCACCTACGTGATGAACACGGTCGCCGCCGGCCGCGTGAAGGACCTCGCGAGGATGCGCCGGAGCCTGAAGGACCGCCGCCGAAGCAGTGGAGCCGAGCGCGCGTTCCAACGAGTGATCGGGTTCGAGTCCAA
This sequence comes from Actinomycetota bacterium, assembly GCA_052388025.1. Taxonomy (GTDB): domain Bacteria; phylum Actinomycetota; class UBA4738; order UBA4738; family HRBIN12; genus JBQTIP01. The sequence continues at coordinate 27,885 of JBQTIP010000106.1, read as the reverse complement.
GGTCCGTCAGTACGAGGCCGGGGAGCGGTTCGTTACCTCGATCGTCAACCGTGTCGGCATGGACGGCTTCAACATGGTCTGGCAGCGCGAAGGCAATCTCCCCACCATGTCCGAGATCGCGAACCCGGACCTATGGATGGCGAGAGTCGCGAGGGGCTGATGGCCCGGCCGCCGGCCGTCGCCCGGGGCCTGACACGGGTGACGGCCACGGCGAGAACGTACGAGATGTTCCGTCCGGGCGAGAGCGTCATAGTCGCCGTGTCCGGTGGTCCGGACTCCATCTGCCTACTGCACGCGCTGGTCGGGCTTCGCCGGCTGTTCCGGATCGATCTCGGGGTCTTTCACTTCGACCATCGGCTTCGGGCCGGATCCGGCGACGACGCCGACTACGTCCGCCGCACCGCCACGAGGCTGAAGCTGCCCTTCGTCCTGAAGGTCGCGGAGACGAGCCCCGGGCCGAGCGAGTCCGTCGAGGACTGGGCACACCGGGCTCGCCTCGGAGCGCTGGCGCTCGCGATGCGTGACGTCGGTGCCATCCGCGCCGCGATCGGCCATACCCAGGACGACCAAGCCGAGACCGTGCTGCTCGCGCTGATCCGGGGCGGAGGGCTCGATGCCGTCGCAGGCATCCGCCCCGCACAGGGTCCGTATGTGCGCCCTCTCATGGATACAACCCGAGCGGAGGTCGAGGGCTTCGTCCGAGCCTTGCGCCTGCGGCCGCGGATGGACCCTTCCAACCGGGACACTCGGCTGCTGCGCAACGCCGTGCGGCTGAAGGTCCTCCCGGCCCTCGAGCGGGCCGTCGGTCGGGAGGTGAAGGCCGCCCTCGCCAGGACGGCATCGGTCCTACTGGACGACGCCGAAGAGCTTGAGCGTCAGGCCAACCGGGCGCTGGCAGAGATCCTGGACGAGGATCGAAGCGGCGTGATCCTTCCCGCGTATGATCTCGCCGCCCTCCCCCGGGCGCTCGCATCGCGGGTCGCGAAGGCGGCTCTTTACCGCTCGGGCGTAGTCCCCACGTCTATCGACATCGACGGCGTGCTCGACCTCGCCTCCGGGCGCCCCGGCCGCGGGCTGGACCTCACCGGCGGATTGAACGCATCGCGGGATAAGGAGTATGTTCACCTCTCTCGACCTTCCCCCGAGAGTCGGGCGCGAGGAGGGTGAGGTGGAGAGCCGGACCGCACTGTCTGATCCCCATTCGCGGGACGTGATCCGCGTCCCTACACCGGCTGCCCACGTGCCGGAGCACGAGGCCGACATCGATCGCATCCTGATCTCCGGCGAGGAGATCCAGGAGATGGTGCGCTCGCTCGGCGAGCGGATCACCGAGGATTATCGTGGCCGAGATCTCCTGTTGATCGGCGTCCTGAAGGGCGCGTTCGTATTGATGGCCGATCTCTCCCGCAGCATCCACCTTCCGCTCGAGTTCGACTTCATGGCGGTGGCCTCATACGGCGCGGCCACCCAGACCTCTGGGGTCGTGCGGATCCTGAAGGACCTAGACCACGACATCGAGGGGCGCGACGTCCTGCTGGTCGAGGACATCGTGGACTCTGGCCTCACGCTCAACTACCTGCTCAAGAACCTGCGCGGGCGCCGCCCCGCCACCCTGGAGGTCTGCGCTCTGCTCCACAAGACGAGCTCCCAGCAGGTCCCACTCGACATCCGCTATCGCGGCTTCGAGATCCCGCCTGAGTTCGTCGTCGGCTATGGGCTCGATTACGCGGAGCGGTTCCGGAACCTTCCCTACGTCGCCACGCTGAAGCCCGAGGCCTACCGAGACGGGCCGGTCTAGCCCGGAACCCCGGGATCGGCGCAGCCGTCCTACGGTCGTGGCCCGACGGCCCTTTGTCTTCGCGTTGTTGCTCGCCGTCCTGGACGCATGCGCGGACTCGCCTGCGGCCGGGGACTCGGGCATCAGGGGCATCGTCTTGATCGGCCCCGCCTGCCCCGTGGAAGTGGCCGGAAGCCCATGCCCCGACGTGCCCCTGGCGGCCGAGATCGAGGTGACCCAGGACGGCGAGCTGGTAAACACGATCCGATCGGGGGAGGACGGGAGATTCAGCATCGATCTATCTCCCGGCGAGTACGTGCTCGAGGGCGTGGAGCCCAACCCGGGCGCGCCGCCGACGGCCAAGCCGCTCGCGGTCACCGTGCGCCCTCACGAATACACGCAGGTTACGTTCCTGTTCGACAGCGGGATCCGGTAGCGCGGGAGCCGAGGGCCGCGTCGCGGAAATGCCCTGTGCTACCATCGCGGAGGGCTCAGTGCGTGGACGCGCGCCGGGCCCCGCAGCGTCTTCCCACGCGAGTGAGGGAAAGGAGTATCCACGGCGCCGCCCGAGTCACCCTTCCGCAGGATCCTCCGGGGTCCGGCGGCCTACCTGCTGATCCTCCTCCTCGGCCTGTGGGTGACCCTGTGGCTCTTCACGCGACCGCCCCAGGGCCAGGAGCTCACGTTCACGGAGTATCAGGCGGCCATCGAGCAGGGAGCGGTGAAGACCGCCGTCTTCCTGGAAGGTGACCAGAAGGTCGAGGGCGAGCTGCAGGACGGCGGTCGCTATGAGGTCTCCTATCCGTTCGCGGCCCAAGAGGGTCTGATCAAGGACCTTGCGGCGAGCGGCGTCCCGATAACGAACGACCCGCAGAAGGGATCGGCGCTGCTCGGGTTCCTGCTGCAGCTCCTTCCCGTCGTGCTGATCATCGGGGCCTTCATCTGGATCATGAACCAGTCCCAGGGCGGGGGCGGGCGGGTCATGCAGTTCGGGAAGTCCCGGGCGAAGGTGGTCAGCAAGGACCAGCCGAAGACGACGTTCGAGGACGTGGCCGGCGTCGAGGAAGCCATCGAGGAGCTCCAGGAGGTCAAGGAGTACCTCCAGAACCCGGCGAAGTTCCAGGCGATGGGCGCGAAGATTCCGCGGGGCGTGCTTCTTTACGGACCGCCCGGAACCGGCAAGACGCTCGTCGCCCGGGCGGTGGCCGGTGAGGCCGGCGTGCCCTTCTACTCCATCTCGGGGTCCGACTTCGTCGAGATGTTCGTCGGCGTCGGCGCGGCGCGGGTTCGCGACCTGTTCGAGCAGGCTAAACAGAACGCGCCGGCGATCGTGTTCATCGACGAGATCGACGCGGTCGGCCGCCACCGCGGAGCGGGCCTGGGAGGCGGCCACGACGAGCGCGAGCAAACCCTCAACCAGCTGCTGGTGGAGATGGACGGATTCGACCAGCGGACGACGGTCATCCTGATGGCCGCGACGAACCGGCCCGACATCCTCGACCCCGCGCTGCTCCGCCCGGGGCGCTTCGACCGCCACGTGGTTATCGACCGCCCGGACATCGAGGGACGCAAGGGCATCCTGAAAGTCCACGCGCGTGGCAAGCCGTTCGACGAGAGCGTCGATCTATCGGTGATCGCGCGCCGCACGCCCGGGTTCACCGGGGCCGACCTCGCGAACGTGATCAACGAGGCTGCGCTGCTGGCCGCCCGCTGGGACAAGCGCGCCATCAGCACGAAGGAGGTCGAGGAGGCGATCGACCGCGTCATGGCGGGGCCGGAGCGGAAGTCCCGGGTGATCAACGATCGCGAGAAGCGGATGATTGCCTACCACGAGGGCGGTCACGCGCTGGTGGCGCACATCCTGCCCAACACGGATCCCGTCCACAAGATCTCGGTCATCCCGCGCGGGCGGGCGCTCGGGTACACGCTGACGCTGCCCCTGGAGGACAAGTTCATGATGACCCGCCAGGAGCTGACCGACGAGCTGGCGATGCTGCTCGGCGGTCGGGTCGCGGAGGAGATCATCGTGGGCGACATAACGACCGGCGCGCAGAACGACCTCGACCGTGCCACGAAGATCGCGCGGCAGATGGTTACGGAATACGGCATGTCCGATACCCTCGGGCCGCTCACCCTCGGCCAGAAGCAGGGCGAGGTGTTCCTGGGCCGCGATTTCGCCTCGCACCCCGACTACTCCGACCAGGTGGCGTTCGAGATCGACACCGAGATCCGCCGCCTCATCGACGATGCGCACGACGAGGCGCTGGAGATCCTCCAGGAGCACCGGGCGAAGCTCGACGAGATCGCGACGGTATTGATCGAGAAGGAGACCATCGAGAAGGAGGAGCTCGAGAAGGTCCTCGCCGGTGCGGAAAAGCGCCCTCAGCGAGACGCGCAGGAGCGCGGCGCCGGCCTGGCGATCTCCCGGCGTGCCGTCCGCGCGCAGCAGGAGAAGCCCGGCCCCGGCGGCATACGGTAGCGGTGGCCGACCGCTGGGCCACCTTCGACTGCTACGGGACGCTCATCGACTGGGACGGCGGCGTCGGCGACACGCTGTCTCGCCTGTGGCCCGGTGAGGATCGGGATCGCCTGCTGGCCCGTTACCACGAGATCGAGCCGGCCGTGCAGGAAGGGCGGGCACTGCCCTACCGGGAGGTGCTCGCCCTCACGCTGCAGCGGCTTGCCGACGAGGGAGGCCTGGAGCTGAGGCCCGGCGATGAGGGAGCGTTCGCCGACTCGCTCCCGTCGTGGCCTCCGTTCCCCGAAGTCCCGGATTCGCTCGGGGCGCTCCGCGACCGCGGCTGGAAGATCGGGATCCTCTCCAACACGGACCCCGACCTGCTGGGGGCCTCGATGGAGGCCATCGGCGTTCCCGTGGACCTGCGGATCACGGCCGCGGAGGCGGGTTCCTACAAGCCGGCGCCCGGCCACTGGCTGCGCTTCATGGAGATGACGGGAGTTCAGCCATCGGATCACGTGCACGTCGGCGCGAGTCCGTTCCACGACATCGCGCCGTGCGAGGAGCTCGGCATTCCGGCCGTGTGGATCAACCGGCTCGGCGAGACGAGCGAACTGCCTAGGGCTGCCGAGCTGCCCGACCTGGCCGGGCTCGCGAACGTGCTCGATCGGTTGGTCCCGGGGGTACAGTGACGGCCATGGTCACGGATGGTTTCGACGAGAAGAAGATCCGGGAAGGGGTCCGGCTGATCCTTGAAGGGATCGGCGAGGATCCCGACCGCGAAGGACTTCGCGAGACGCCGCGGCGCGTCTCGGACATGTATCGCGAGATCTTTGCCGGCATCGGACGCAAGGCCGAGCCGGAGGTGACGGTCGTCGAGGGTGCGAACCACGACGAGATGATCATGGTGAAGGACATCCCCCTTTACGGAATGTGTGAACACCACGCCTTGCCATTCGTGGGCAGGGCACACGTGGCCTACATCCCCAACACGGACGGGCGCATCACGGGCCTCTCGAAGATCGCGCGTGCCGTCGACCTCCTGTCGAAGCGCTTGCAGGTTCAGGAGCGCTTGACCACCGAGATCGCGGACGCGCTCGATCACGCACTCGAGCCGCGCGGTGTCTTCGTGGTCATCGAGGCCGAGCACCTATGCATGACGATGCGCGGCGTCAAGAAGCCCGGCTCGCTCACGCTCACCTCGGCGGTGCGTGGGCTCTTCCGCAACGACGCCCGTACCCGTCAGGAGGCCATGAGCCACATCGGCCACCGGGTCTAGGGGAGCAATCGTTGCAAAGGCGTACGTTCTGACGTACGCTTCCGCCTATGGCAAGCCGAGTGTTACCGAAGACGGAGCTCCGGAAACGGATCCGGGAGGAGCTCGCGGACCTGGGAGACGACACGCTCCTGATCACCGAGCGCGGGAGTCCCATTGCGGTAGCCATCTCCATCCATCGATGGAACGAGCTCCAGGGACAGATCGAGGATCTGGAGGACAGCGTGGCCATCCTGGAGCAGCGCCTGTCACGGCGCGCGGGCCGCCCAGCGGAATCCGTGTTTGCGACCATCGAGGCCGAAGGGGTCGATGTACAGCGTTCGGCTCGCTCGGCGAGCTGAGCGGGGCCTGCGTCGCATCCGGGAAGGAGATCCCCGAGGCTATCAGCGGGTCGCCGCCGCCATCCGATCGCTCGCCGATGATCCTCGGCCGCCGGGAGCGACGAAGCTCACCGCGTTCGACCCTCCCGCCTGGCGTCTGCGGGTCGGCGACTACCGGATCGTCTACGAGGTCAACGACGATCGGGTTCTGGTGATCGTGGTGAACGTCGCTCCTCGCGTAGAGGTGTATCGCTGACCGTCTGGAATGCGCGGCCGATCGTGCGGACCTTGTTCACCGGATCGATCTTCCCTGACAGCCGCTCCGCGGCTCCTACGCATCCGGCTACCATGGCTGTGTGAGCGCTGGGCGCCTCGTCTGGCGAGTGGGTGACCGAGAGTTCGACTGTGCCCGCCGCACCCTCGTGATGGGGATCCTGAACGTCACGCCTGACTCCTTCTCGGACGGAGGCCGGTTCTTCGATCCCGATGTTGCCGTGCGGCACGGCGTTCGGATGGTCGAGGAGAGGGCCGACATCATCGACGTCGGCGGGGAGTCCACGCGGCCCGGCTCCGATCCCGTCTCCATCGAGGACGAGCGTGACCGGGTCGTTCCCGTGGTAAAGGGACTGGCCGCGGAGGTGGACGTTCCCATCTCCGTCGACACACGCAAGCACAAGGTCGCTGCCGCGGCCCTCGGGGCCGGCGCGACCATTGTGAACGACGTCTGCGCCGGGGCGGACCCGGAGATGTTCGCGGTCGTCCGCGATGCCGGGGCCGGGATGGTCCTGATGCACATGAGGGGCGAGCCCAAGACCATGCAGGAGGCGCCCCACTACGACGATGTCGTCGCCGAGGTGAAGGAGTTCCTGAGGGAGCGGCTGGAGGCCGCCGTCTTCGCCGGGATCGAGCCCGAGCGGCTCTGCGTCGACCCCGGCATCGGGTTCGGGAAGAACCTCGAGCACAACCTGCTGCTCATGCGAGACATCTCCGCCTTCCTGGAACTCGGGCGGCCGGTCCTGGTGGGTCCCTCGCGGAAGTCGTTCATCGGGATGCTGCTGGACCTCCCCTCCGACGAGCGCGTCGAGGGGACGGCCGCGGCCGCCGCGTGGTTGGCCGGGCAGGGGGCGCACGTCGTCCGGGTCCACGACGTGAAGGAGATCGGCCGCGTCGTTCGGATCGTGGACGCGATCGTGCGGGCGGGCCCATGATCCCGTTCGAGAAGAATCGGGCTCGCGTCTCCGGTGGGGAGATCGCCTACGTCGAGGAGGGCGATCCCGGAAGCCCGGCCGTCCTGCTGCTGCACGGGTTTCCGACGTCCTCGTTCCTCTGGCGGGACCTCGCTCCGATGCTCGCCCCGTGGATGCGCGTGATCGCGCCCGACCTGATCGGCTGCGGCGACTCCGAGAAGCCTGAGGGCGTGCCGCTCCACATCAGTGCACAGGCCGGCTACGTGCGGGAGCTGCTCCGCGACCTGGGCATCGAGGACTTCGCCGTGGTCGGTCACGGGCACGGCGGCGGCGTCGCGCAGCTGCTGGCGATCGAGGGCGGCGTGAAGGCGATGGTGCTCGTGAACTGCGCCGCATTCGACGCTTGGCCGAGCGGGGCCATGCGCCGCCTCCAAGCGGTGCCGCCGAAAGACGAGCGTCCCGGGCTGGTCCGCGCCGCCATGATCTTCGCGTTCAGAGAGGGCATGGGACGCCGGGTGCGGCTGACCGACGACCTGTTCGAGGAGTACCTGAGGCCGTGGGCGGGAGAGGAGGGCACCCGCGCGTTCTTCCGCTCCCTCCGAGCCGCCGACGGCCTCGGGCTGACCGGCATCGAGTCGGACCTCGAGCGCCTGGAGTGCCCCGCGTTCATCCTTTGGGGTGAGGACGACCCGTTCCTCCCGGTCGCGGTGGCCGAGCGGCTGAGCGAAGCCATGCCGGCGTCGACGCTGGCGCTCTTGCCCGGCTGCTCCCATTTCGTGACCGAGGACGCCCCGGAGGCGGTCCTACCCCTCGTCCTCGACTACCTCCGGTCCCGGTACTTGGGCCGGGGCCACGGGCACGGCGGGCCGCAGGGCCTCGTCACGATCCCGCTGCAACGGCATCCGCCCGGCGAGCGATGAGGAGGACATGGTGACGACCACGCGCCTGTTCCTGACCGGCATCCGAGCCGCCGGGCGCCACGGCGCCAACCCGGGGGAGAAGGACGAACCCCAGGAGTTCGTGGTCGATCTCGACGTCGAGGTTGAGGTCACGGGAGACGACATCCACCGGACCGCGGATTACCGCCGCGTTGTGAGCGCGGCTCGCGACACCGTTTCTCAGGAGTCGTTCGATCTCCTGGAGACGCTGGCTCAGGCCGTATCGGCTGCCGTTCAAGGCCTGGAAGGGGTCGTCCACGTGACGGCCGTCGTGCACAAGCCGGCCGCCGCCGCGTCGCTCGGTATCCAGGGCGTGGCCGCGGCGGCCGGCGCCGGAGACGGCTGATCGCCGCCGGGCGCGCGCATGGACATCCGAGCGTTCCTCGGTCTCGGCTCGAACCTCGGCAACCGACTGTTGAATCTCCAGCGAGCGGTCGAGCTCCTTGCCGCGCAACGCGATCTGAGCATCGTGCGTTCGTCGCGTGTGTACGAGACGGATCCGGTCGGCGGGCGTCCCCAGCCCGACTACCTGAACGCGGTCGTGGAAGCCGAGACCGACCTCTCGGCTCGCGGCCTGCTCGCCGCCTGTCAAGGGGTGGAGGAGACGCTGGGGCGCGTCCGCGCAGAGCGATGGGGCCCGAGAACCATCGACGTCGACATACTCACATACGACGACGAGAAGGTCGACGAACCGGACCTGACGATCCCGCACCCGCGGATGCTCGAGCGCGGGTTCGTCCTCGCCCCGCTCCTCGAGCTCGACTCCGATCCACGGCTGCCCGGCGGCCGGCGGCTGTCGTCCATACGGCTCCCGCCGAAGGCCCTGGGCGGCGTCCGGCCGTTCGCCCCGCCACTCGAGGTCGCTCCGTGAAACCGGCGATCTGCCTCCGATGCGACTGGGAGGGGACGGCGAGGCGAAGGACCTGTCCGGGCTGCGGCTCGGCCCTGTACAGCGCCGACGTCCACGAGCCCGCCCCGGAGTCCGGATACTCGGGCGCCGTCGACCCGCGATCGGCGCCACGACCGGCTCTGCGTCGCTGGAGGACCCGGCCGCTCGGCCCGCGCGCCGGACTCGCTGCGATGATCGCGGTGGTGGTAGGACTGGCGCTGTTCTCGGCCGGGGATCCCGGCCGGCAAACGGCGCTGAGCGAGCCGCCCGCCCTACGTACCGGCACGCTCGTGTTTGCCGCCGACGCCGAGGGGAAGACGGGGCGGCAGCGGCTGTGGAAGCTCGATCTTGCGACCGGCCGGCTGCGGAAGGGTCCCAGGATCCCCGTCGCCGAGGAGCTTCTCGCCGCCCCGTATCCCGGAATCGGATGGATCGGGTTCGTGTCCGTGATGCCCGACGGCACGAGGCGCGCGTTCGTCCTTCACGGCACGGCGCCGAGCGACCGACCGATCCTCCTCGGCTCCGGCGACCTCGTCGCCTGGGGACCGGACGGTCAGCACGTCGTGGTGGCGACGCGAGGGCCTCTCGCCGACGACTGCCATCGCGAGGTGGCGATAGACCTGATCCGGGTGGAGACGGGCGATGCCGAGCGGGTCTTCAGCCGGCGGAACCTCTGCGGCGACCTCCTCTCGGTCGGCCGCGACGGGCTGGCCACCTATTTCACACGGCTCTCGAACGACCGACTGGGGATCTTCTATGCGGGCATCGGCGTCGCGCACCTCGTGCTGCCGGACCATGCCCTGCTATCGATCTCCTCGACCAGCGACATGCTGGTGACGCCGTCGGAGAGCCTGGATGTCTTGCGGCTCGGTCCCGTCCCCTCTCGCGCGAGCGTCGATCCGCCGCCCATCTCACTTCGAGGCGCGGTCCTTTATTGGCGAGGCCGAGGCGGCCCCGTCTCGCTGGGTGACGAGCTCGATGATCTGGTCGTGAATCGCGTGCTCGTCTGGTCGACGGACGCGAGCGAGGTGTTGGTGCAGGGGAGCCTCGGGGAACGCACGGGTGTGTTCCGAGTGCGGACCGGCCCGGGCGAGGAGCCGAGGATGCCGACCTTCGTCGTGACTGCATCGGTTCGAGCGGCGGCGGCGTACGCCGATGACGGCTTGGCCTATCTCGCGGTCGACGGGCGGCTGTACGCGCTCAAGGGGAGCCGGCTCCTGGAGATCCCCCTGCCGCCCGGCGCCCCGGTGCCGGCGGGACCGGTCGCCTGGACGGCGTGAGTTGCCATACTCCCGGCCATGGACGTCGCGGTGGTCGGGGCGGGCCGGGCCGGCACCGCGCTCGCGGTACTCCTCCGGCGCGCAGGCCATGAGATCGTGGCCGTCTCAGGTCGGGATCGGACGGGCGAGCGCGCGGCCCGCTACCTGCCCGGAACTCCGGTTCTCTCGGCGGCCGAGGTCGCGAGGAACGCCGCGGTGGTCCTGATCGGCACCCCCGACGACAGGATCGAGGAAACCTGCGTCGAGCTGACCGGGACAGGCGCCATCACGGCGAACCAGACGGTCGCCCATCTCTCCGGCGCGACGAGCCTGGAGGCACTCTCCACGGCGAAGATGGCCGGCGCGAGCGTGCTGTCGATCCACCCCTTGCAGACGTTCCCCGACGTCGAAGCCGCGCTCGGCAGGATCCCGGGGAGCGGAATGGCGATCACGGGAGTCGACGAGACCGCCTACGCCCTCGGTCAGCGGCTCGCCGTGGATGTCGGCGCCCGTCCGTTCCGGCTTGCCGATGAGATGAAGCCCCTATACCACGCCGCGGCCGTGTTCGCCTCCAACTATGTCGTGGCGGTCGCCGCGCTGGCCGAGGAGCTGTTCGCCGCCGCCGGGGTGCCCGACCGGGACCTCTTCATGCCGCTCTGGCGAGCCACTATCGACAACGTGACCGAGCTCGGCCCCGTGGCGGCGCTCACCGGGCCTGCCGTCCGGGGAGACGCCGGCACCGTCGCGAAGAACCTGGAGGCGTTGCGGCGCAATGCCCCAGAGGCTATCGAGCCGTACGTCGCGCTCGCGCGCGTGGCTCTCTCCTTGGCTGAGCGATCGGGAAGGCTCACGCCCAAGGACCGAGCCCGTGTCGAGGAGGTGCTGGAGCGATGGACGTGATCCGCTCCGCCACCGGCGTCCGCGAGGCGTGTGACGGAGCCCGTGCGGCTGGCCGATCCGTGGGCCTCGTCCCGACGATGGGCGCCTTCCACCAAGGCCACACCTCACTCATGGGGCGTGCCCGGGAGGAACGGGACACGGTCGTCGTCTCCCTCTTCGTGAACCCTCTGCAGTTCGGGCCGGCGGAGGATCTCTCCTCCTATCCGCGCGACGAGACGGGCGACCTGGCCACGGCCGAGAGCATCGGCGTAAACCTCGTGTTCGCGCCCTCCCTGGACGAGATGTACCCGGGCGGCGCACCCGAGGTCACGGTCGACCCCGGCCCGCTTGGGGAACGGCTGGAGGGGGCGTCGCGCCCCGGCCACTTCCGGGGAGTCGCGACGGTCCTGGCGCCCCTGTTCAACCTGATCGGCCCCTGCCGGGCCTACTTCGGGGAGAAGGACGCTCAGCAGCTGGCCGTCGTCCGCCGCATGGTCCGCGACTTGGCCTTCCCCGTCGAGGTCGCCGCCTGCCCGACGGTGCGCGAGCCCGACGGCCTCGCCTTGTCCTCGCGGAACGCCTACCTGTCGGCCGAGGAGCGCGACGCGGCCGGCTGCTTGTTCCTCGCGCTGACGGAGGCCGCGGAGCTCGCCAGGGGAGGCGAGCGGGACGGAGCCGCCCTCGTCGCCGCGATGGCCCGCGAGATCGGCGCCACGCCGCTCGCCCGCCTCGACTACGCGGCCGTGGTCGACGAGGAGACCTTCGAGGAGGTCCGGGAGGTGCTCGGGCGGGCCCGCGCTCTGGTCGCGGCCCGGATCGGCTCGACGCGGCTCATCGACAACCTGCTGCTCCCCACCTGACGGCCCTCCTCGTGTCGCGGACCCTCCCCGTAGGCGAGAATGGGCGCCGGTCCGAGCCGGAGGTGCTGACCACTTGCTGCTAGCCGTGAACGTCGGGAACACCAATACCGTCGTGGGCGTATTCCGCGGCTCCGAGTTGCTCTGGCACTGGCGGCTGTCCACCCAGCAGGAGCGCACCGCGGACGAGCTGGCGGTGCTGTTCGGGGGGCTGCTGGAGCAGGAGGGTCTCTCCTTCTCGAAGGAGCTGACCGGCGTGGTCGTCTCCTCGGTGGTCCCGACCATGACCCAGGCCCTGCGCGAGATGACCGAGCGCTACTTCAACTTCCACCCCGTCGTGGTGGAGCCGGGGACCAGGACGGGTCTCCCGATCCTCACGGACAATCCCCGGGAGGTCGGGGCCGACCGCATCGTGAACGCCCTGGCCGCCTTCACGAGGTACGGGGGCCCTTGCATAGCCGTCGACTTCGGCACGGCCACGACCTACGACGCGGTGTCGGCGAAGGGCGAGTTCCTGGGCGGCGTGATCGCGCCGGGCATCCAGGTCTCGAACGCGAGCCTCTCTCTCTCGACCGCCCGCCTGCCCCAGGTCGAGCTGCACCCTCCCCGGTCGGTCATCGGGCGGAGCACGGTCGAGTGTATCCAGTCCGGCCTGATCTTCGGGACGGCCGCCGAGGTGGACGGAGTGATCGAGCGGATGAGGGACGAGCTCGGCGAGCACGCCACGGTCGTTGCGACCGGGGGGCTGGCTCCGGTCGTCCTCCCACACTGCCGGAGCATCGACGAGTTCGACCCTTGGCTCACGCTCGAGGGCCTGCGCCTGGTCTTCGAGAAGAACGTGGAGGGTGGATCCGCCCGCGGAACCGCCTCACAGGCGGACGATGACTGAGGAGGGCTTCCGCGAGCGGGAGGTCTTGAAGGCCCGGCGCGACAGCCTGGAACGATTGCGGGCCAAAGGAATCGAGCCGTTCGCGCTCACGTTCGACGTCACTGCCCACGCCGCGGAGTTGCACGAGCGGTTCGTGGAGCTGCCGGCCGGCGAGTTGAGCCCCGAGCAGTTCGCGGTCGCCGGCCGCATCGTCCTCGCGCGCCGGCACGGCAAGCTCGTGTTCCTGGTACTTCGCGACCGGTCCGGGGACATCCAGCTGTTCTGCTCAAAGGAGTCGCTCGGCTCCGGCGGGCTCGAGCTCCTGCAGGAGGTCGACCTGGGCGACATCGTCGGCGCGAGCGGTCCGGTCATGCGCACCAAGCGGGGAGAGCTTTCCGTCCGTGTCGAGGAGCTGACGATGCTCGGCAAGGCGCTTCGCCCGATGCCGGAGAAGTGGCATGGGCTGCAGGACCCGGACCTCCGCGTGCGGCGCCGATACTTGGAGCTCGCGACGGATCCGGACTCGCGGCGGGTGGTCCTCGCCCGCGCGAAGGTGCTTCGGGCCTTCCGGACGTACCTCGATGAGCACGGATTCGTCGAGGTCGAGACGCCGGTGCTGCAGAACACCGCCGGCGGCGCGCTCGCACGGCCCTTCGTCACACGCCACCAGGCCCTGGACATCGACATGTACCTGCGAATCGCGCTCGAGCTGTACCTGAAGCGGCTTCTGGTCGGAGGGTTGGAGCGCGTCTTCGAGATCGGCAGGATCTTCCGCAACGAGGGCATGGACCGGACCCACGCCCCCGAGTTCACGATGCTCGAGGTTTACCAAGCCTACGGCGACTACTTCTCGATGATGGAGCTCGGGCAGGCGCTCGTCACCGGGGCCGCGATGGCCGTTCGCGGGTCGCTCCGGTTCGACTACCAGGGCCGGGGGATGAACCTCGAGGGCGAGTGGCGCCGGATCACGGTGCTCGCCTCAGTCTCCGAGACGACGGGGGAGGAGATCGCCCTCGACCGCGCCGACCTAGCCGACGTCGCCGAGCGACACGGCGTCGGAGTGGACCCCGCCTGGGGGCCCGGCAAGATCGCCCTGGAGATGTTCGAGAAGCTGGTGGAGCACACGCTCTGGGACCCGACGTTCGTGTGCGACTTCCCGCGAGAAGTCTCGCCGCTGGCGCGCCCCCACCGCTCCAGCCCCGGGCTGACCGAGCACTTCGACCTGATCATGGGCGGGACGGAGATCATCCCGGCGTACTCGGAGCTCTCCGACCCGGACGAGCAGCGGCGGAGCTTCGAGATCCAGCAGGAGGCCGAGCGACAGGGAGCGGAGGAGGTCCACCCGCTCGACGAGGACTTCTTGGTGGCGCTGGAGCACGGGATGCCCCCCACCGGCGGGCTCGGGCTGGGGATCGACCGGCTGCTGATGATCCTTGCCGACGTCGCCTCGATCCGCGACACGATCGCCTTTCCCCACATCCGCCCGGAGGAAGGAGGCAAGACCCGCCTCAGCTGACTGCCGGTACTCCCTCGGTGGCCTGGTGGATGGCGCTCACGAGCTCCTGGAGCCCGACGCCCTTCGCGAGGAACCCGGAGGCGCCCGCGTCCCGCGCTTCCCGCTCCACCCCGGGGTCGGCGTGAGCGGTGAGGATCACGACCGGGAGCTCGGGGGCCTTCCTGTGGATCTCCCGCATAGCGTCGATCCCCGAGAGATCGGGCATCGACAGATCCATGAGCACGAGATCGGGCTCGAGCGCCGCGGCCTCCTCGCAAGCGGCCATGCCCCCGCCGGCCTCCCCCGCGACCTCGATGTCCTTGACCAGCCGCAGCGCAGACGTGAGCGCCCGGCGGAAGGCCGGATGATCGTCGACGACCAATACCCGCACTGTCATCGTCTCCTCACGGGGAAGGATAGACCAGGGGAATAGTGGATCTGCTGCATCTTGCCCGAGGCCTCCCGAACCCCGCAACAGTCGTTTGGGTGAAGTTCGCTAGGCCGTATGGGTGATGCAACCCACTTCCGGTCGAGGCAAGCTCATCCTGAGGCCGGGTTCTTCCGAATAACGTTAGAGAGGCGGGTTTGGGAACAACGAGGCGCCTTCGGGCGTATCAGAGGGCAGGGGTATACTTGCCCTTGGATGGCGCTTCGGAGGCGCGAGGCGCAGAGAGCGCGCCGCTGGTAGGCGCCTAACGTGCCTCGAGGGTAGGACGTGGTCCGCTGATCCTCGGGGACGGCTGAACGACGGGCCGCGGCCCGGAGGAACTTGACATGTTCGAACGCTTCACGGACCGCGCGAGAAGGGTCGTCGTCCTCGCCCAGGAAGAGGCGAGGATGCTGAACCACAACTACATCGGGACCGAGCACATCCTGCTCGGGCTGATCCACGAGGGCGAGGGAGTAGCCGCGAAGGCGCTCGAGTCCTTGAACATCTCGCTGGGGGCGGTCCGCGAGCAGGTGGAGCAGATCATCGGCCAGGGCCAGGCGGCCCCGACCGGCCACATCCCGTTCACGCCTCGGGCCAAGAAGGTCCTCGAGCTTTCGCTCCGAGAGGCCCTCCAGCTCGGCCACAACTACATCGGCACGGAGCACATCCTGCTCGGGCTGATCCGAGAGGGCGAAGGAGTCGCCGCCCAAGTGCTCCAGAAGCTCGGCGCGGACCTCAACCGCGTCCGCCAAACCGTCATTCAGCTCCTTTCGGGCTACACCGGCGGCAAGAGCGAGGGCCAGCCGGGAGAGCAGGGCGGCCCGCAGGGCTCCATGGTGCTAGACCAGTTTGGCCGCAACCTCACGCAGCTCGCGCGCGAGACCAAGCTCGACCCGGTCATCGGCCGCGAGAAGGAGATCGAGCGGGTCATGCAGGTCCTCTCGCGGCGGACCAAGAACAACCCGGTCCTGATCGGCGAGCCCGGCGTCGGCAAGACCGCCGTCGTCGAGGGCCTCGCCCAGGACATCGTGCGGGGCGAGGTGCCCGAGACCCTGAAGGACAAGCAGATCTACACGCTCGACCTCGGGGCCCTCGTGGCCGGCTCGCGCTACCGCGGCGACTTCGAGGAGCGCCTGAAGAAGGTTCTGAAGGAGATCCGGACCCGGGGGGACATCGTCCTGTTCATCGACGAGCTGCACACGTTGGTCGGCGCGGGGGCGGCGGAGGGAGCGATCGACGCGGCCTCGATACTGAAGCCGATGCTCGCCCGGGGCGAGCTCCAGACGATCGGCGCCACCACGCGCGACGAGTACCGCAAGCACCTGGAGAAGGACGCCGCGCTCGAGCGGCGGTTCCAGCCGATCAACGTAGAGGAGCCGACCGTCGCGCATACGATCGAGATCCTGAAGGGCCTCCGGGACCGATACGAGTCGCACCACCGCGTGTCGTTCACCGACGACGCGCTTGTGGCGGCCGCCAACCTGTCCGACCGGTACATCTCAGATCGGTTCCTCCCTGACAAGGCGATCGACCTCATCGACGAGGCCGGGTCGCGCATGCGGATCCGCCGGATGACCGCCCCGCCCGACGTCCGCGAGGTCGACGAGAAGATCGCTGAGGTGCGCCTCCGCAAGGAGTCCGCGATCGACGCTCAGAACTTCGAAGGCGCGGCCGGCCTGCGCGACGAGGAGCGCCAGCTGATCGAAGAACGCAGCCGGCGCGAGCGCGATTGGAAGTCCGGCGAGCTCGACATCCTCTCGGAGGTGGACGAGGAGGAGATCGCCGAGGTCCTGTCGGTCTGGACCGGGATCCCGGTCTTCAAGCTCACCGAGGAGGAGACGGAGAAGCTGCTCCGCATGGAGGACGAGGTCCACAAGCGCATCGTCGACCAGGCGGAAGCAGTGATCGCCGTTTCGAAGTCGATCCGGCGGACCCGGGCCGGGCTGAAGGACCCGAAGCGGCCGTCGGGCTCGTTCATCTTCCTGGGGCCCTCGGGCGTCGGGAAGACCGAGCTGTCGAAGGCGCTCGCCGAGTTCCTGTTCGGCGACGAGGACACGCTCATCCAGCTCGACATGTCGGAGTACATGGAGAAGCACACGGTCAGCCGGCTCATCGGGTCTCCCCCCGGCTATGTCGGCTACGAGGAGGGCGGCCAGCTCACCGAGGCGGTGCGCCGCAAGCCGTTCAGCGTCGTGCTCTTCGATGAGATCGAGAAGGCCCACCCCGACGTGTTCAACACGCTGCTGCAGATCCTGGAGGACGGGCACCTCACCGACGCGCAGGGGCACCGGGTGGATTTCAAGAACACAGTCATCATCATGACGTCGAACCTCGGGACCCGGGACATCCAGAAGGGTCCCGGCATCGGGTTCGCCGCCAGGCCCGACGAGAAGGTGTCCTACGAGAAGATGAAGGAGAAGGTCATGGAGGAGCTCAAGCGCTCCTTCAGGCCGGAGTTCCTGAACCGGATCGACGAGGTCATCGTGTTCCACTCTCTCTCTCGTGAGGATGTGAAGTCGATCGTCGACCTCCTGATGAAGCGCGTCCGGGAGCAGCTCAAGTCCAGGGACGTCGAGATCGAGCTGACGGACGCGGCCAAGGAGCTGCTCGCCGAACAGGGCTACGACCCCTCGCTCGGCGCCAGGCCGCTGCGGCGGACGATCCAGCGGTTGGTGGAGGACCCGCTCTCCGAGAAGCTCCTGTGGAAGGAGTTCCGGGCCGGGCAGACGATCATCGTTGACGCGGTCGAGGGTGAGATCGTCTTCGAGACACCGGACCTCCCACCCGACACGCCGCCCGTGGAGCTGGCCGGTCAGCAGGAGGGATAGCTCCAAGGACGTGAGTCTCGGGCCCGGAGCCCGCGACTCCGCAAGGCCGAAGCCCAGCAGCCTGCGGTTGCTGGGCTTCTCGGCAGTATCTTGGGCGCTACTCGACGATCCCGACACGGTCCACGTCGCTCGGTTCCACCCAAAAGGTCCGCGAACGTCCAGGCGGTCCACAGGTCTTGTGAGACCAATTCGGCCGCGGATGGCACGCCGAATCGCGCGAAGTGCTCGCAGATCCTATGAACGTCGCGCTCGAGCAGCGTCTGCGCATGCCGATTCTTCCGCGGGTCGACCGCCTGCGGGAGATCGATTACCGTAACTAGTCCATTCCAGACTAGTACGGTGTACGGCGAAAGAGTCGCCGTGGACGACGTTGTGGAGGAGCATCAGCTCGATCTCCCGCCTGAGCTGCGCGAATAGGTTCTCGGCCTCAGCGCGGTCGAGACGGGACGAGCACAGTTGCGGGGCCGGGTCGTCCTCGTCGCCCACGTAGCTCATAAGGATCGCGTCCTCGGTGCGCGCGATCGGGCGCGGAACGGCCACCCCCCGCGTTCGACAACAGTTGCAGGGCCTCCCATTCGCGATCGACCCAGATCCCGCCCTGCACCTGCCGGCCGAACCTCGTCTTCTTCTCCAGGGCGACGCGCACCCGGCGCTCCTTGATCCACTCCCCATCGCGGTAGAGGGACTCGTCGTGCGCCGTCAGGGGATGTCATATCCCGTTGGTAGGGTCGCGCCGTGGGCAAGGTGCGAACCCTTCACTCGTGCTCGGCGTGCCGGCTCCTCACTCTCTTGCATTACGACCTTTCCTCCGTTTTGAGGTTCTATCGACTCTTGCGTTCGGGTGAAACTCCGACAAATGCTGTACTCCGATCGGAGGACACCAGGGCGACGGGGACCTACGCCTTCTGGCCTACGTCGACTCCATCGTTTCCTTCTCCTCTCGTTCCCCATCCTCTTCGCTCTACCTCTCGCGATGCCGATCACTCCCGCAGACGCCAGCCATCGCTTCGGCCAGGGCGCGGGTTGGGAGAAGGCTCAGGTCGAACCTCGCACATCGGTGCGGGTGTGGGCTCAGCCGAGCCTCGGCGTCGATCTAGGGGCTGTTACTCGGCCGTGGAACAGGCTCGCCGGATGGAACCTGTTCCGGATCGTGGGCGTTGCGAAGCGCGCGGACGTGCTCTTCCGCCCGTCCATCTCCACGTGGGTTCGGTGCGGTCCCTCCTACACGGAGGCATACCGACGCTGTGTCATCTGGTCGGCCACGTCGTCTAACAAGATCCTCCGACACGAGCTCGGGCACGCCCTTGGGTTTGCGGACCATGTTCAAGCGGCCGTCTACGCGCGGGGAGAGCACGTGAACCCGAAGGTCTGCGATGATCCGGCGGATTCCTCCTACAGTCGCTACAGGGGAGTCATGAGCTACTGCAGCTGGAGTTCGGTCCACCAAGCTTGGTTCGGACGAGGGGATAAGAGGATGCTTGCGCGGGTCGGTTATGTGAACAGTCCGTGGTCGCCAACAGTTGAAGTGCTCCCCGCGGTTGAGGCTCGATGCCTGATGAGAGCCCCATCATTCCTTGTCATACCCCTTTGCTAGGGTCGCGCCGTGGGCAAGGTGCGGACGCTTCACTTGTGTTCGGAGTGCGGGCAGCAGATGGCGCAGTGGGCCGGGCGCTGTCCGGGCTGCGGGGCATGGGGGTCGATCGTGGAGCGCGGACGCGGCACGGCGTCGGTCGGCGTTCCACTGGAGACGTTGTCCCATGTGGACGGCGAGGCGCGGCGCGTCGGAACCGGGTTCCCCGGCATCGACCGGGTCCTCGGCGGGGGCCTCGTTCCGGCCTCCGTTGCCCTCCTGGCGGGTGAGCCCGGCATCGGCAAGTCGACCCTTCTCCTCCAATTGGTGGCGAACTTGTCGGCCGCCGGGCTCCCCTGCCTCCTTGTCTCGGGCGAGGAATCCCGCGATCAGGTCGCCCTGCGGGCCCGGCGCCTCGGCGTCGCGGCCGATGACATTTCCTTCGCTTCAGGGCGGGAGCTGGAGATCGTCCTGGGCGCTGCCCGGACCGTGAAGCCGTTCCTGCTCGCCGTGGACTCCATCCAGACTCTTCGCGATCCGTCCGGCAACCAGCTTCCGGGCGGCCCTTCGCAGGTCCGGCTGTGCGCCGACGCCCTCGTGGGCCTTGCGAAGTCCGAAGGGATCGCCGTCGTGCTCACCGGCCACGTGACCAAGGACGGCGATCTTGCGGGCCCCAGGACCCTGGAGCACGCCGTCGACGTCGTGCTCACGTTCGACGGCGAACCTCGCTCGGGCTTGCGGATGCTCTCCGGCGGCAAGAACCGATTCGGTCCGGAAGGCGAGGTCGCCTGGTTCGAGATGGCGACCGACGGGCTCCACGAGATCGATCCTGCGGCGCTGCTCCTGTCCGATGGGTCGGAGCCCGGCTCGGCGACGGCGCTACCTCAGGCGGGACGGCGCGCCCTCGCGGTCGAGGTCCAGGCGCTCGTCGCTCCGACCGACGGCCCGGCCAGGCGCCAGGCGACCGGGCTCGACCTCCGTCGCTTCCAGCTGGTTGCCGCCGTGCTCGACCGCGCGGGGATCTCGGTGTCACGCGCCGAGCTGTACGGCGCGTCGGCCGGTGGGGTACGGATCGACGATCCGTCGTGCGATCTGGCCGTGGCGGCCGCGCTCGCTTCCGCGGCATCCGGTGTCTCCCCGCCGGCCGCGACCGCGTTCGTCGGGGAGATCAGCCTGACGGGACTGGTTCGGCCCGCTCCGGCGATGGCCCAGCGCGTCACGGCCGCGAAGGCTGCCGGGAGGACGACCCTTTTCGCACCCGAACGACCGGGTTCCCACGAAGGGGTCCGGATCGTCCCGATCCATCACCTCAGGGACGCCCTCACATGGGTCGGAGACCGCGGTTCCGGCCCCGTATCCGAGCGTCCCCATCCGGCCGGTCCCTCGTGGGAGGAGGCCAAAAGAGGCCCCTGACCTGCGCGTTTGATTTGCCGTGCCCAGGGCCCCCGTGCTATCTTTGGTCCAGTTGGACCGTCTTCTTCCGATCGCGAGGGGGTTCTGTGTTCCGCAAGGGCGACACAGTAGTTCATCCGGAACACGGCGCCGCAGTCATCGAAGAGCTTCGCGTAAGGGAATTCCTCGGCGAGCGAAGGAAGTACCTGGTGCTCCGGGTCGCCTACGGCGATCTTACGCTCATGGTGCCGGTCGAAAGCACCGAGGAGGTCGGCCTCCGCCAGGTCGTCGGCAAGAACGAGGTCAAGAAGGTCCTGAACGTCCTCAAGGAGGACGAGTCGACGATGGCCGCCAACTGGAGCCGGCGCTTCAAGAACAACATCGAGAAGCTGCGCTCCGGTGACATCTACCAGGTGGCCGAGGTCGTCAGGAACCTCTCGATCAGGGAGCGGGAAAAGGGGCTGTCCGCGGGAGAGAAGCGGATGGTGATCAAGGCCCGTCAGATCCTTATCTCGGAGCTCACGTACGCCACGGGCGGTACCGATGAGAAGACCGGGGCCATGATCGACAAGGTGCTGGACGAGTCGCACCAGTCCCGGGTCCTGGCGGGCTTCTAGTCCATCCACGCCCGTCCGGGCAAGCGGTCGTCGCTCGCGTGGGAACGGCTGGGTGCTTGCGCGTGGAGCCGATAGGGGGCAGCGTAACCTCGTGACCGACTCTGACGAGCACCATCCCTCGTATCCCGAGCCTCGCGGACCCCTCGTCGAAGCCGTTCGTCTCATCTTCGTCGCCCTGTTCGGAACCGCGGGGTTCCAAGTCGGGACGGAGATCGGCACCGAGACCACGGGCAAGACCTTGCTGTTCGTGTTCTTGGGCTCCTGCCTCGGGTATGTGATCGGCGGAATCATCGGCCGCACCACAGCCCGGGCCGTGTCGGGATTGGAGCGGGACATCCGCCGGACGCCTGCGCCGGAGATGGCGGCCGGGACCGCAGGGCTCGTCGTCGGGCTGGTCATCGCTGCGCTCGGCACCTCCCCCCTGCTACGACTCCCTCCGGGAGCGGCGTGGCCCGCCATCGTGTTCGTCTATCTCACCCTGTCCTCGCTTGGATACCGGGTTGGGCGGGCCAAGAAAGACGAGCTCTTCGCCATGGTCGGCCTCAAGCCGCGCGCGGCCGGTGTCGGCCGAGCCGAGGTCAGCGTCATCGACACCAGTGCCCTGATCGACGGGCGCATTGCCGACCTCGTGAGCACGGGGTTCCTCTCCGGCTCGCTGTTGATCCATTCCGGTGTGCTGCAAGAGCTGCAGCGCGTGGCCGACGCCTCGGATCCGAGGCGTCGCGCCCGGGGCAGGAGGGGACTCGACGTGCTCGCCGAGCTGCAGCGTGCCCCGACCGTAGAAGTCGTGCTGGTCGAGGAGGCCGGAGTGACCGATGTGGATGCCGCGCTCGTCCGGCTGGCTCGCGAGCGGAGCGGGTCGCTGGTGACCTCCGATGCAAATCTCGCCAAGGTGGCCGAGGCCCTATCCGTGCCGGTGCGGCAGGTGAACACGCTCGCGGCGGCGTTCCGGGTTCCGTTCATGCCTGGGGATGAGGTATCGATCAAGCTGATCAAGGAGGGACGGGAGCACGGGCAGGGGGTCGGATACCTCGAGGACGGGACGATGGTCGTGGTCGAGGACGCTCGGGATCGTATCGGCGACGACGTGTCGGTTCGCGTGACGAACGTGCTCCAGACCTCCACCGGTCGCCTGGTCTTCGCTGCGATGGCGAAGCCCGGCTCGTCCTGATGCCGGGAGCGGTCGCGATCATCCTGGCCGCCGGCTCGGGCGAGCGGCTCGGGCACGGTGAGCCCAAGGCCTTCCTTCAGATCGGCGGACGGCCGCTAGTGGCGTTTGCCGTGGAGGCTGCCGCGGCCTGTGCGGCGGTAACTTCGATCGTGGTGACGGTGCCGGAGGGACGAGTGGAGAGCGCGCGGTCGGCGTGGGATGCTTCGAAGCCCGTCGCCGTAGTTCCCGGCGGCCCTACACGGCAGGCGTCGGTTCGCGCGGGGCTCGCCGTTGTTCCCGCCGACGCTCCGGCCGTCTTCTGTCACGACGCGGCCCGGCCGTTCGCGTCGCCCGATCTCTTCTCTGCCGTGCTCGGGGGTCTCGTGGATGCGGAGGGTGCGATCCCGGTGATCCCGGTCGGGGACACGGTGAAGCGGGTTCGCGACGGGCTCGTCTTGGAAACCGAGGCCCGTGCGGAGCTGGGGCTCGCGCAGACCCCGCAGGCTTTCGCGACGTCGGCGCTGCGGGATGCGCACGCGCGCGCAGAGAAGGCAGGTCTCGAGTTCACCGACGACGCCGCCGTTCTGGAATGGGCCGGATATCGAGTGCGCGCCGTGCCGGGGGATGCCGGCAACTTCAAGATCACCACCGCCGCCGACCTCGAGAGGGCGGAGCGGGTCGTGACGGAGACGCACCGTGCCTGAGAGCCGGTTCGGGCTCGGCTTCGACGTGCATCCGCGGGAGCTGGGCCGAACGCTCTACCTTGGGGGAGTCCTGTTCGAGAACGAGCCCGGTCTGGCCGGACACTCCGACGCGGATGTCGTCTGTCATGCGCTGGCCGATGCGCTACTCGGGGCCGCCGGCCTCGGGGACATCGGGGAGCGCTTCCCCGATGGCGACCCGGAGATCGCCGGCATCGCCGGACTCGATCTCCTGGCTCGCACGGTGGCGGCGGTGGCGGAGCATGGGCTGGCGCCGTGGTCGACCGACTTGACGGTATTGACCGAGCGCCCCGCGATCGCTCCGCACCGGGAGGAGATGCGCCGGAACCTGGCCGCCGCCCTCGGCGTGCCGGTCGACCGCGTGTCGGTGAAGGCTTCTCGGCCGGAGGGATTGGGTCTGACCGGGGACGGGGCCGCCTGCATCGCGCTCGCGGTGCTGACGACCGGGTGACGGAGCGCTCGGGCCCCGTCGTCGCCGGCCGGCGGGCTGTGGCGGAGGCCATCAGCTCCGGCCGGGCCCGGGAGATCCTTGTGGCGCAAGCGCCTCGGGCCGCGGTCGGTCTTCGCGATGTCCTCTCGGCGGCCGAGCGCGCCGGCATCCCGATCCGCTCGGTTCCTCGGCGCGAGCTGGATGCGCTCGCGAGCGATCATCAGGGTGTCGCGGCGCGGACCGGTCACGTCCGCGAGCTCTCCGAGCGCGATCTCTCCTCGTGGCCGTTCGCCGCCGACGACGTCGTGGTCGCCCTCGACGGGATCACGGATCCCCAGAATCTCGGCGCCGCGGCTCGCTCCGCCGAGGCGGCCGGGGTCGCGATGCTCGTGTCCCGGATCCGCCGCGCCGCGCCGGTTACGCCCGCGGCAGTTCGGGCATCCGCCGGGGCGCTGCTGCACCTCCCCCACGCCCGGGTCGCGAACATCGCGCGGGCGCTCGACCGGCTGAAGGATGCGGGGTTCTTCGTCGTAGGGCTCGACGAGCGAGCTTCCGCGAGCGTCTACGAGGAGGGCTGCCCCTCCGGACGAGTGGCGGTGGTGGTCGGCTCGGAAGGGGAGGGGATGTCGAGGCTCGTGCGGGAGTCGTGCGATGCCCTGGTTTCGCTCCCGATGCGCGGCCGGGTGGCATCGCTCAACGCGTCGGTCTCGCTGGCTGCTGTTCTGTATGCCTACGTGTTGCCCTCGCGCCGCGGTCGGTCTTCGGCGCCGACGGACCCGGGCCTCACCCGGCGGCGAGCGCCTCGACGATCTGCTCCTCGACGAAGCCGAGGTACCTGAACAGCTCGAACGTCGGCGCACGCGGATCGTCGCGCGGCACCTCCTCTTCGTACATGTCCTCGGTCACGTCGAGTCTCGTGCCGAGCACGAGCCGGAGATCGTTGAGCGCGCCCAGCCAGGCCAGGAGCTGCTCCTCATCCAGCCGCGCGGCGTCGATGGTCGTCTCCATCATCTCCAGCCGGGCCAGTCGCTCCGCCATCAGGTCGTCCCGGACGAGTCGCGTGTACTCGGCATTCGCCTGAGGGTCGTCGGCGTGCGCCGGCGGGAACAGGCGGCGGAGGCTGGGGTCGTCGGTGGCCAGGAGCGCGCGGAGCTGTGCGGGGAGCGAGCGGAGGACCTCCCGTTCGCTCTCGGGCAGGCGAAGCAGGTACTCGCCCCGGCGGGTTCGCTTGATCCGCGGTGAGGCCCCGGCCACGTGTCCCTCAGTCCCGCTGCATGGTTGCCCAGAGGCCGTGCGCGTGCAGGCGAGAGACGTCGTGCTCCGCCTTCTCCTTCGTGCCGTTTGACACGACCGCCTTCCCCTCGTTGTGAACTTGCAGCATGAGCTTCGTGGCCTTCTCGCGGTCGTAACCGAAGAGCTTCTGGAACACGAACGTCACGTACGACATGAGGTTGATGGGGTCGTTCCACACGATCACCACCCAGACGCGAACCGGCTCGTCGGCTTCGTCGCCTGCCGGCCGGTCGACCTCGACGGGGGCCGTGGTTGGCGCTGCGGGGCTCATGGATACTCTCCATTGTCTCGCAGGCTGGGGAGTATGCGAGGGGTAGACTCCGGGAAAGCTGGCGTGGCGCAGTCCGGTAGCGCAAGCGACTTGTAATCGCTAGGTCGTCGGTTCGAATCCGACCGCCAGCTCCACCGCAGGCGGGACGGCGGCTCCTCGCCTCCGTTCCGCTGCCCGAGCGCGGTAGTAGGATGCGGCCT
Source organism: Actinomycetota bacterium (assembly GCA_052388025.1). Taxonomy (GTDB): domain Bacteria; phylum Actinomycetota; class UBA4738; order UBA4738; family HRBIN12; genus JBQTIP01. Next base: position 2,779 of record JBQTIP010000106.1, on the reverse strand, counting down.
TCGACCCCGAAATATGGAGGTTCCCTCATGCGACTCGTTCGATCGATCGCAGTAGTCGCGACCACCGGACTGCTCGCCGGCACCCTGTCTACGCTGCCGAGGGCGCGAGCGGCCACGCCGAAGTGCTTCGGAGAAGTGGCGACCATCGTCGGCACGAAGGCTTCGGAAGATGTGAAGGGCACCACGGGCGACGACGTCATCGTGGGCCTGGCGGGTGCCGACGTCATAAGGGGCCGGGGCGGGAACGACCTGATCTGTGGGGGCGACGGCAACGACGAGCTCCTGGGTCAAGCGGGCGACGACAAGCTGAACGGGGATGCGGGGAAGGATGTAGTCAAGGGAGGCGTCGGTGCTTCGAGCTTCCTCGTGGGGGGGGCCGGCAACGACGACCTGGTGGGCACCGACGCCAGCAACGACGTGGCGAGCTTCGCGACCGCACCAAAGGCCGTCACGGTCGATCTGGGGGCTGAGAACGCGAAGGGCTGGGGCAGTGACAGCCTGTCGGAGATCGACGAGGTCATCGGGTCGGTCTTCGACGACACGCTGACCGGCGGTGACGGTGGCGACACCCTCCACGGAGGCGAGGGGAACGACGCCCTCTTCGGCGCGGGCGGCAACGACGTCCTCAAGGGCGGCGAGGGCGACGACTCGTTCGACGGCGGCGAGGGCAACCTCGACACCGCGAACTTCGCGGGCGCCCCCGGCGCCGTCACGGTGAACCTGGCCACGGGGACCGCCACCGGCTGGGGCTCGGACACGCTCACCGCCATCCAGGGCGTCATCGGCTCCGACTTCGACGATGTCCTCACCGGAGACCCGGAGCAGAACACGTTCGATGGACGCGGGGGAAACGACATGATCACCGGCGGGGGTGGGCAGGACACGGCTAGTTTCGCAACCGCGCCCGGGATCGTGGTGGTAGACCTCGGGGCGGGCACCGCGACCGGGGACGGCACCGACACCCTCGCCGCGATCTCGTCCATCATCGGCTCCGGTTTCGACGACAGCCTGACCGGGAGCGCGTCGGTGAACGACATCGCCGCGGGACCCGGGAACGACGCGATCTCGGGCCTCGGGGGCAACGACAGGCTCGACGGCGGCAACGGCACCGATACGCTCGACGGCGGTGAGGGCAACGACGTCTGCCGGAACGGGGAGACGGTCACTAACTGCGAGAGCTGACGGCCTCAGGTCCTGACCCTGAGCTCCTTCAGCCCGCGGATGATGTAGTTCGGCTTCCACTCCGGCTCGGCTGTAAGCTCCATCCGCGGAAGGCGGCGCAGCAGCGTCGTGAACGAGATCTCCAGCTCGAGCCGGGCGAGCGGCGCGCCCAGGCAGAAGTGGATGCCGAGACCGAACGACATGTGCGGGTTCGGGTCCCGCCTGAGATCGAGCACCTCGGGCCGGTCGAACGCCGCAGGGTCGCGGTTTGCGGAGCCGAAGAGCAGAGCGATCTCGGCTCCCTTCGGGACGTCCGCGCCGCCGATCTCCACGTCCTCCAGGACCCAGCGCTCGAACATTTGCAGCGGCGTGTCGTAGCGCATGAGCTCCTCGATCGCCGTCGGCACGAGCGAGGGGTCGCTTCGGAGCAGCGCCAACTGATCGGGGTTGCGGAACAGCGACCACCAGCCGTTGCCGGTCACGTTCACGCTCGCCTCGTGCCCGGCGTTCAGCAGCAGGACGCAGGTGCCGATGAGCTCGTCCTCGGTGAGCCGGTCTCCCTCTTCGACGACTTGCGCGAGCGCGCTGATGAGATCGTCGGTCGGGTGCGCGCGCCGCTCGCGGGAGACCGTGCGAAGGTACTCCGAGAACTCGATGCACGCTCGCACCGCCGTGCGCCCGGTTTCCTCGGATGGATTCAGCTCATACATCCCGCAGATGTCGGCCGACCACGGCCGGAGCAGGTGTCGGTCGGCATCTGGCACTCCGAGCATCTCGGCGATCACCGTCACCGGGAGCGGCTCGGCGATCGTCGCGATGAGGTCGATCTCACCGGCGCCGGAAACGGCGTCGACGAGCCCGTCCGTGATGGCCTGGATGCGGCCGCGCAACTGCTCGACCACCCGAGGCGTGAACGCCTTGGAAGCGAGCCGCCGCAGCCGAGTGTGGTCCGGCGGCTCCCGGTCCAGCATGCCGTTGCGGATCAGGGACCAGAACGGCGCGAGCCGTTCGGGCTCCTCCGGCCTGCCCATCTCCGCGTGCGTGGCCACGTGCAGGAAAGTCCTGCCGAAGCGACGGTCCCGCAGCAGACGGCCGACGTCGGCGTAGCGAGGCACGATCCATTGATTCGTCCCATCGAAGTAGTGGATCGGCCCGTGCTCGCGGAGCTCCGAGTACACGGGGTAGGGGTCGGCTATGAACGAAGGATCCCACGGGGCGAACTTCAGCTCCACGGCGCTCACACGGGTAACGATACCCGGGTCGGGGAAATCCCCACCTGTGCCCCGCGGTCACGCGGCGTAGGATGCGAGCACTTGCTCCCGAGCGGAGGTTTCCCCGTCATGCACATGAAGCGTTCCATCTCCGTCCTCTTCGCCGCCTCCATCCTGCTTTCCGGCGCGCTCTTCTCGATACCTGCTGCGCAGGCCGGCGCGCCCAAGTGCTTCGGGCAGGCGGCCACCATCGTCGGCACCGGCAAGTCCGAGACGCTCAGGGGAACGTCCGGCGACGACGTCATCGTGGGCCTGCGCGGCGACGACACGATCAAGGGCAGGGGCGGGGACGACCTCATCTGCGGGAGCGGCGGCGACGATCAGCTCATGGGCCAGGGCGGCAGCGA
>JBQTIP010000105.1:0-11568 GCA_052388025.1 Actinomycetota bacterium | reverse complement strand
CGGCGCCACGCGGAGCTCGGTCCGGCCGCTCCGCCAGGCCGCGATCACGTCCGCCTCCGTGATTAGCGGCCGGCCCGAGCCGTTGGAGCCCCCGACCGATTTCCCGGAACCCATGGGCGCCGGGTGGAATCGGCTTGCGCCGGTCGCGGCGCCACGCATGACGCCCCCACCCGAGGGCCGAGGGGTCGTTGCTCCGCTTGCCAGTCCATCCCCAACCCCGCTCCGCAACGCCCCCTCGGCCTTCCGTCGAGCCGGTCCCTCGGGTCCCAGCCCGAGTTCGCCCTTCACTCGGGCAAGCGCTCGGGCCACGATCGCATCCGTGTCGCCGCCCTGGCCGACGGCGTCGACCACGGCCTTCGCGACCGCGTCGGCGACGCGTTCGGGCGGGAGCTCATCGAGTCTTGGCATCAGAGGATCACCTCGTGTAGGAGATGCGGCGAGCCTTCACGTAGTGGCGGGTTGACGTGAGGCCTTCGCCGGTGACGGTTCCGATCGTGAAGCCGGGGTATCCCTCGCCCTCCACGCCGAGGCCTCGGAGCGAGTTGCCGTTGACGACGCACACGACGCAGTCGGCCTCGCGAGCGAAGCGCTCGACGCGGTCCGGCAGGTTCGAATAGATCATCACGGTGTGGTGGTTGCCGCCCTCGGCTTCGACGCCGAGGTCGACGGCGTCGTCCCCGTCCCGGGCGCGTACGACCGGCAGGAACGGCAGGAACTGCTCCATCCACACGAGCGGGTGGTCTCGTTCGACCTCTGCCACGAGCAGGCCGATCGGCTTCGGCGCCGACAGGCCGGCGGCCCGCAGGAGGACCTCGGCGTCCTTGCCGACGAACTCCCGGCGTGTCGTCGGGTGGTGGCCGCTCGTGTCGATCACCGTCTGGCACACCTGCTCGGTCTCGCGCGCGTCGAGCCGGCGGACGGGTAGCTCCTCCAGCCCGGCGAGGAACTCCGGCGCGGCCTTCTCGGCGACGATGCAGGTCTTCTCGCCGATGCACAGGATCGTGTTCTCGAACGAGGCGCCCTTGAACACCTCCCGCGCGGCTCGCTTCGGATCGGCGGTCTCGTCGATCACGGCGGTTGGATTGCCGGGCCCGGCCGCGATGACGCGCTTGCGGGTAGCGAACGCGTCCTTGATCAGGGCCGCGCCTCCGGTGATCACGAGCATGTCGATGTCCGCGTGCTGGACCAGGCCCTTGGCCGAGTCCAGAGTCGGCTGAACGACACCGGTCATGAGGTTGTCCGGGCCCCCGGCCTCGACTACGGCCCTGTTCAGGATCTCGACCGTGGCCATCGATGTGTTCCAGCACCCCGGGTGCCCGTTGAACACGACGGAGTTGCCGCCCGCGACAATCGTGATGGCGTGGTTGATGATGAAAGCGGACGGGCTGTTGATCGGCGTGATCGAAGCCACGACGCCCCACGGAAGGTAGTCCTCGACCGCCACGCCGAAGTCTCCGGCGAAGGCCTTGGGCTCGAGGTCCTCGACGCCGAGGGTCCGCGTCGCAGCGAAGACGTTCTTGTCGACCTTGTCCCGGAAGCGGCCCAGGCCGGTCTCCTCGAACGCGCTGCGGCCCAAGCGCTCCGCGTTGGCGACGCCCGCCGCGCGGATCGCCTGGACGTAAGCGCGCCGCTTCTCGATCCCCTGCGCGGCCAGCCGTCGCTGCGCCTTCCGAGCGGCGGCAACGGCATCATCGACGCTAGCGAAGAGGCCGTTCGCGCCGGTCGCCTGGACTCGGATCACCGCGTCGCCATCCGACGCTGGACCAATGGGCCGAGGCGCCGTTGCGGAGCGGGGTTGGGGATGGCCTGGCAAGCGGAGCAACGGCGCCTCGGCCTCCATAGCAAGCGTAGGCGGGGGCGGAGAGCCGTTCCCGACGACTTTCGCGACGACCCCCCGGACCAGCTCCTCCAGGTCCGCTTCGTTCTTCATCGCCGGTCCTCTACTTCTTCGACTTCGCCGGACCGATTGGCAGCACGCTGCCGAGCGCATCCGCCGGCTTGGCGATCACGTGCGAGGAGACCACCTCGCCTACCTTCGATGCCGCGCCGGCGCCCGCGTCGGTCGCCGCACGGACTGCCGAGACGTCCCCGCGCACTATCGCCGTCACCAGCCCGCCGCCGACCGACTCGTACCCGATCAGGTCGACGTTCGCCGCTTTCACCATCGCGTCGGCCGCCTCGATCGCCGGGACCTGGCCCCGGGTCTCGACGAGCCCGATCGCGTCGCTGTTGTTCGCCATCGTCGTCACCTCCTATTTGCCGTCGATGTAGCCGGAGATCGATGGGTCGGGGCTTGGGATCACGGAGACCGAGATCACCTCTCCGACCCGGCTCGCCGCGGCCGCTCCCGCGTCCGTCGCGGCCTTCACCGCACCGACGTCGCCTCGCACCGCAACCGACACGATGCCGGCGCCGATCTTCGTGTAGCGAACGGCGTCCACGTCGGCCGCCTTGATCATCGCGTCGGTGGCCTCCACCAGCGGGGTGAACCCCCGCGTCTCGATCATTCCCAGCGCCTGCTGTGCCACGTTGCTCACCTCCTGCATAGAGAACCGTCCCTTCCTTCGGCGGGGGTGTCCTGCGAAGGAACCTCGCCGGCGGGCCCCTGGCCCGCTGGAGCTCTCACACCAGCACCACCCCGTGTGTCACGCAGCTCACGCCGGCGGCGTTCGCGTCGTCGGTGTCGAGGTGCACGATCAGCTTGTGGCCGGGGTGCGTGCGCACGAGCACCGACGGGAACGTAAGGCCCTCGGGGCCGGGGATCCGCACGGACACCTCATCGCCGTTCTTGAGTCCGAAGGCGGTGGCGTCCTCCGTCGAGCAGTGGATGTGCCTCGCAGCGCGGATGACCCCGTCGGTTCGGACGACGCCGTGCGAGCCCACAAGTGTGACGGTGGGCGTGTCGTCGAGGTCACCCGAGTTGCGCATCGGTATGTTCATCCGGAGCGCGACCGCGTCGGTCCGCGACAGCTCGATCTGGGTCCGCCTGCGCTCGGGGCCGAGGATCCGCACCCGCTCCAGCACGCGACCGGCGGGGCTCACGACCGAGACGGTGTGCTCGGTAGCGAACTCGCCCGGTTGCAGGAGGTACCGCATGGGCTCCAGCGTCGTTCCAGGACCGAACAGGGCTTGCGTGTGCTCGCATGAGAGGTGGATGTGCCGGGCCGACACCCCCAGCGGGATCGTGAGCGGGTCGGCGAGCTCCATGCCCTGCTCGCGGAGCGCGTCCTCCACCCTCGATCGGACCAAGTGCTCCAGCAGCTCCCGCGCGTCTGGACCCTCCCAGTCCCGGACGGACATGCAGACGCCGCAGTCGACGCAGCTGGCGTCGACCGCTGGGGCCTGGGCGGGGGTGGTCACCGTGGCGGTGATCACGGAACAGGCTCCAGGGCCGCGTCCATCCGGTGCCAGGGGATCATCCGGTCCACCCAGGTCTGGATCCGGTCGACCGAGATCAGCAGGTGCTCGATCAGCTCTTTCATCTCCGCGTGGTCCCGGCAGCCGACCTTGTCTGCGAACCCCATCACGTCGGTGAGGAGGAAGATCACATCGAGGAGCTTCCACTTCGACAGGCGGATGGCGGAACGGAGGCACGCCGCCGCGAGAATATCGTTCAGGTGCTCGATCGGGATCTTCCCGGCGCGAGCCTTATCCCTCAGGACCTGGAGGTTCTCGCCGAGCCAGAACAGGTTGAAGTTCGCGTAAATGATGCCCGGCAAGCGGCCCATCGGCGGCCGAGAGAGCTGCCGGAGACGCCGGACGTCCTGCGGCTCGGTCTTCCACGACAGCTCGGTGAACCGGTCGAGCTGCTCGATCATTGCCGAGAGCGAGCCGGGCACGCCGTTCTTGTCGCGTTCGTAGACGGCCGGCTCCATGCACCCGCCGCAGTGAGTGCAGAAGTCGGATCCAGACTGGCGGCCGTGCTCGTGCATCGGGGTTCCACGCTCGAGGAGCGCGATCGCGGATCGTGTGGTGGTTTCGGGCGCTTTCCAGCCCCTTTGTGTCATGGCTACGCGAACGGCGTCGCGAACGATCGTCTCGAGGTCGCCGCTCACGGGAGCGCCTCCTCCCCGCTCGTGGGTCCGGCAGGGTCGTGCATGTGAACGACCATGGGCAGGCTGCCCTGGGAGAGGATCTCCTCGCCCCATTTGCGAAGCATCGGGAGATGCTCCTCGCGGGCGCGGGCGAAGACCGATACCTGCCCGAACGGCTCTGTCGGCCCGTAGAAGACGCAGATGGTCTGTCGGCCCGGGTAGTAGCCGATGTCGCCCGGCTTCACCCAGAAGATCTCGTTCTCGGGATCGTCGAAGAACGGCACCATGATGATGAGCTCGTCTCCGGCGAACTTGGCATGCACGGAGAACGAGTCGACCGGGAGCGACCGAACGAAGCTCTCGGCCACTCGCGGAGCCTCCGCATCGAGGAGGTCACAGACGACCCGTTCGTTGCCGACGACGAACTCGAACGCGCGCGGCATCGCGGGTCAAGCGTGCGCCGGCACCCAACGCGATTCCAAGGTCCCCTCAGGCCACAACGCCGACCTCGGCGTGTGCCTCGGGCATCGCGCACGTTGCACTGGCCGGCCGTGCACGGGTGTGCCGGATGCTCACTGGGCCTCAGGCGAGAGCTCGTATATCGTCGCGGCGAGACCACGAGGAGGTCGACGGATGGGGAACGACGAGGTCCGGATACCCGGCCCGGCCCTGGAGCGACTCCTGGATGTGCGCTTCGTCGAAGCCCTCTTCGGGCGGCGCTCCCGGCGGTTCGCGGCGGGGGCCACGCTCCCCGACGGACCGCTCGCGTTCACATCCCCGAATCCGCCGATGCCGCTCTCGGAGGCAGAAGAGCTCCTGGTGCTATCCGCCGTTGGCGGCAACACCGGGTGGAACTTCGGGATCATGCGGCACGAGCGCTACGCGCCGCACCTCTCGAACTACGCCGGCGCGGCGGGGGGAAGGGCGTTCCCGTCGGCGGCAGGATTCCACACGAGTGAGCTTTTCTTCACGAACGACCGGGGCACGTTCTTTGTCCCGACGCGCGATGCGGGTTCGATCGCCTCACCGACCGACTCGGTCGAAGACCGACTCGAGGCCCACCGTGCCCGGATTCGGCGGCTCTCGGACCGGCGCGTGAACATCCCCGCGGTCGAGCCGTACATGGAAGGTCACAACACGTGGATCGCGAACTGCGAGGGCTCGACGCTGTTCGTTCCCGTCGGCGACCTCGCCCAGCACGAGATCCTCAACCTCTGCTTCTACGTTCAGAACGGCTACTGCATCTACGACGACCTCTCCGGCGTGCCGATCGAGGGTATCGACCGCTTCGGCGACATCGTCGACCTGGCCAACCCGGTCCCGCTGTCGTTCCTCGAGGAGTACTCGGTCACCGAGCTCTGCGCGGAGCTCTCTACGGCCACGTTCGCCGGCGTGTTGATGCTACAGGCGCTCGGGCTCGGCGGTTGGATGTTCGACGGCATCGACACGTACACGATGCTCGGGGCGAGCGGCGACCCCGACGTGCCGGGCCTCGGCTTCCGGTACGACACGGACGATCGATGGCCCCTGCCGAACCCGACCGGCCTGCCGGGCGTGTTCGAGGCGCACTGCCCGCCTCACTACCCGGATATGCGCGCGGCCGTGGAGTCGGTGGCGATGCGCAAGTTCGGATCGGGCGGGCCGTACCACGGCGACACGCCCGGCCCGTGGAAGGACACGCGAACGGTGCGTTCCAGCGTGCTCGTCCACGACGAGCAGTTCATCGACTGCGTGTCGACCATGGCGCAGCACGTCTTCGACACGTGCGGGAGGTTCCCGGCGAGGTTCCCGAGCGTGTACGCCCTCATGTACCTGCAGGCCCACCACCTCGAGCTCGAGTTCTACGACCGCTTCTTCGAGCCGGGCGCCTACCTGCCGACCCACGCGGACCACATGGCGCTCTGGCATGCGGAGCCCGGGTGAGCGACGACGGTGCCCTGACGGAAGCCGACGCCGTCGTCATCGGTGCCGGCATCTTCGGCATGAGCATCGCGTTCCAGCTCGTCAAGCGGGGCGCGGGGCGGGTGGTGTTGGTCGACAGTCGCGCTCCGGCCGGCGGCAACTCCGGCCGCACGTTCGGACAGGTGCGGCGCCACTATTCGAACGAGCTGACGATCCGGCTGGCGAACCGTGGCTTCGAGGTGCTGAACACCTGGGCGGACGAGGTCGGTGTCGGCGACCCCGGGTATGTCCGCACCGGGTACCTCTTGATGGTTCCCGAGGAGTCGATGGAGGCATGTCGCGGCAACGTCGATCTGGGGAGCCGGTGCGGAGTCGACACGAGGCTGGTGGATCCAGACGAGATCCGCGAGATCGAGCCTCTGGTCTCGACCGAGCGGATCGCCGGCGGCGCCTACGAGCCCGACGGCGGCTTCGTCGACGTGACGAAGATGATCCTCGCCTGGTTCGCGGCGGCGACGGCCGGCGGGCTCGTCTCCGACTTCGGCTCCCCGGTCACCGGGATCGAGGCCACGGACGGGCGAGTGACGGGGGTTCGAACGGATCGCGGGTCGATCCGAGCGCCGGTCGTCGTAAACGCAGCCGGAGCCTGGGGGCGGGATCTCGCGCGGCCGCTCGGCCTCGAGCTCCCCGTCTCGTTCACCCGGGTTCAACTCGCAGTGCTGAGACAGGCGCGCGGGCTGCCCTTGATACGCACTGCCGTGACGCACGCGGCGGCGGGCCTCGTCATCCGCCCGGATCGAGGGCCGCTCGCGCTGGTCGTCGTCTACGACGAGGGTCTGGGGGCAGATCGCGATGCCGAGCTAGACCCGGAGCGGGATCCCGGCTACGAGGCCAGGGTGCGGTCGTCGCTGTCCGAATTCGTCCCCGACTACGCGGACGCGGACTGGGAGAGCGCCGCGAGCGGCGTCTACGACGTCACTCCCGACTGGCACCCGATCCTCGGCTGGGCGCCGGGCGTCGAAGGGCTCTACCTCGTGCTCGGTTGGTCCGGCCATGGGCTGAAGCTCGCGCCGGCGGTGGGGGAGGTGGTTGCCGATGAGATCCTCGGCCGGACGGCGCTCGTCGATGTGTCGCCACTCAGGCTCGAGCGCTTCGCCGAGGGCCGGCTGCTGCGCCTTGCCTACGGCCCCGGCGCCCGGGCATGAGGAGCAGGTTCGTCGGCTCGAGGAGGCGAGGAAAGTCGTGAGCGCTGCCCTCGCTGGGTGGGCGCCGTCGGGCGTCAGGCGTTCTGCGTGGAACCGTCGCTGCCGGCGTCCCGCGCGGCTGCCCCGCCTCTCTCGGTTGTGGGCCCTACCGCCGCTGCAGGCGACTTCGGCCCTTTTCGGCCGAGGGGTGCCCAAAGGGCGACGCCGAGGCCGATCGCCAATCCGATGAGCGGCAGGCCGATCACGCTGAGATTGTCGAGCGGACGAACGCTGAACTGTTGCAGGTCTATCGCGACGAAAAGGCCGAGGAAGAACCCGGAGATCGCTCCGAGCACCGGCCGGCCTCGAGGCTTCATGGCTTGGCCTTCCGGACCATGCCGCTCACCGCCACGCCGACCGCGCTCACGATGGTGAGCACGGCCGCGGCTGCCCCGGGGACTGTGGCGAGTGGGTTTCCCTCGATCTTGACGTAGGCGAACCCCTCGCACCTGACGCCCTCCTTGGCGGCGAAGTGGAACCCCTCCACCCGGAAGAGGCCGACGATGTCGAGGGGCAGCTTCGCGTAGGCGTCATCGAGGTTGTACGGGCCCTCCTTCTCCACCTCGTCGTTGTCGTTCTGGCCACTCCAGTTCGCCACCGTGATGCTGCCGGGTCCGATGACCACACTGATCGCGCCCGTGTGGTTGTGGAGCGGGCTCCCGGTCGTCCCGAAGTACCTGATCCTGACCCCCGCTTCGTTCGGCACGACGACGGGGTTGCCGGGGGTGTCGTTCGCCGGCGTGTAGGTCGTCCCCCTGATGGTCACGCTGCCGTCGCACGGGCCTTTGGTGATCGCCGCGGTCGCGGTCCCCGCTGTCCCGAGTGCCCACACCGTGCTCGCGACGGCGAAAATGCCAACTTGCCGTACCGTCGGGGCGACCCTGCTCATGAGTCCACACTCCCCGGGCGCTGTTGTCCTCGGCAGATTAGCGATGGCCCGCACGTTCGGTCAACCGTGCTCTCCGCCACCGAGTCAGGCTGCCCGGGAGCCGGGTGACCGAGGCTGGTCCGCGGCGCGGTCCCAACCCCCGCCCCCATCGAAGCATCAGCCTCTCGCTGAAAGCAGCTCGCGGGCCTGGCGAACGAGGATCCGCTCCTCGTCGGTGGGGATCACCCACACCGCCACCGCGGCGCCGTCTTGGCTCGCGCGGGCCTCTCCCGCCGCCGAGTGGTTCCGGGCCGGGTCGAGCTCGATCCCGAGGAACCCGAGTCCATCGCACACCCGCTCCCGGAGTCTCACGGAGTTCTCGCCCATGCCGCCCGTGAAAGCGACGGCATCGAGGCCGCCCATGGCCGCGGCAAGCGCGCCGACCGCCTTCCGCACCTCGTAGGCGTACACGCGGAGTGCGAACGCCGCACCCTCGTGGCCGGATTCCTCGGCGGCCTCGAGCTCCTGGAGGTCGCCGGAGAGGCCGGAGAGCCCCAGCAGGCCGCCCTTCGTCGCCAGGGCCTCGGCCGCCTCCTCGAGCCCGATGCCCTCGCGGGCGAGGTGAACCAGCGCGAAGGCGTCGAGGTCGCCCACGCGCTCCGCCTGCGGCAGCCCGGACTGGGGCGAGAACCCCATCGTCGCGTCGACCGAGCGCCCGTCGACGATCGCGCAGATCGAGGACGACCCGCCGAGATGGCATGACAGCACCCGCGGGGCGGCCGGCTCGAGCTCGGCCATCCGCTCCGAGACGTACCGGTGCGACGCGCCGTGGAAGCCGTAGCGGCGCAGGCCGTGGGCACGCTCCCAGCCGGCCGGGATCGCGTACGCGCGCGCCTCCGCGCTCCAATCGGCGTGGAAGGCCGTCTCGAACGATCCGATGAGCGGGACGCCCGGGAGGATCCTCGCCACGTGGCGGACCGCCATCACGTACGGCGGGTTGTGTGCGGGTGCGGCCGGGGCGAAGCGCTCGAGCGCCGCGAGCGCGGCCTCGTCGAGGATGACGGTTCCGGTGACCTGGTCCCCTCCGTGCACGACCTTGAAGGCGGCCGCCTCGATGGTAGGTAGCGTCGGGCGGAGCGCCTCCACCATGACCTCGAGTGCGGCTTCCAGTCCGGGACGTGGGAGCGGCGTCCGAGCCGTGGCCCCCTCCTGGCCGTGCGCGAGCTCGGCGTCATCTGACGTCACGCGTCCCGCCTTTCCCCGGCACACGACGTCGTCTTCCTCGCCGAACACGGCGTACTTGAGGGACGTGCTGCCGACGTTCACGACCAGGATGCTCAAGGCGCCACAACCAGCACGACCACCTTCATCGGGCCGTGCACACCGCGCACGAGCGCGAGCTCGATGTCCCCGGTGCGAGACGGTCCCGTGATGAGAACCGTCTGGGCCGAGGTCCGGGCGTGCTCGGGAAGCGCGGCGAAGAGCTCCTCGAACCCCGGGACCAGCCGCTCCTCGGGGAGGATGACCACATGGACCGGCGGGAGCAGGCTCGCGACTCGAGGGGCGTCCGGTCCCATCCCGACCAGAACCGAGCCGGTCGAGGCCACGGCGAGCTCCGCTCCGGTGATGCCGAGGTCGGCCGTGGCCGCGACCTCGCGGCTCGGCTCCGACGACTCGCATCTCGCCCGTCGCAGGCCGGCCTCGATCGCCTCGCGGTACTTGCCCACTCCGGCGGCTACCACCGCGGTGCGCGCTCCCTCCGCAAGCTCGGCGACCGCCGCCTCGATGTCCGAGGCCCGAACGCGCCGGGCTTCCCCGCCCACCTCTCCCAGCCGCTCGGCAAAACGCTCGAACATGTGACCGTCGCCGGACGCGAACGTTTGCGGAAGTGCCTCGGGGAGGGCCTGGCTTTCCACGCCGGCCAGGCGGTCCCGGACCCTTGCGAGGAAGGCGCTACGCTCCACGACCGCCCGTTCGCTTCCACCGCTCGCGGAACGTCTCCCGCGCCACGGCCGGCAGGTCCCGGCCTCGTGTCCACCGCGAGAACGGGAACGGCGCTCGGCGGATCCTGCCGGCCCTCGCGAACGGCCGCTGCGCCAGCCGCGACCCCCTAGCGAACAGCCGGTACCGGGGCGCGGTCGCCCATAGCCGAGACCACCACCGGAACGCCAGCCGCTCGGAGACCGGTGCCCGCTCGCGCGCGACGTCGCGGCGGAGCGCCAGCAGGTGCTCGTGCAGGGGAATCCGAACCGGGCAGATCTCGGAGCACGCGCCGCACAGCGACGAGGCGTGTGGGAGGTCCCCGGCCCGCTCGAACCCTCGCAGGAGCGGCGTCAGCACGGCTCCGATAGGCCCGCCGTACACGGAGCCGTACGCGTGCCCACCGACGTGGCGGAAAACGGGGCAAACGTTCTGGCAGGCGCCGCACCGGATGCAATGAAGGATCGACCGGAACTCCGTGGGCAGGATCGCCGAACGCCCGTTGTCGATCACGACGACGTGCAGCTGCTCGGGACCATCCGGGTCCTCCGGCCGCCGCGGGCCGCTCACCACGTTGAAGTACGTGCTGACGCGCTGGCCGGTCGCGCTTCCGGTGAGCAAGGGCAGCATCACGGCGAGCTCGCGGAACGAGGGCAGGATGCGTTCCATCCCCATCAGCGCGATGTGCACTCGGGGCATCGAGCTGCACATGCGACCGTTCCCCTCGTTCGTCACGACCGTGATCGAGCCGGTCTCGGCGATCGCGAAGTTCACGCCGGTGATGCCGGCGTCGGCGGCAAGGAACTTGCTCCGTAGGTGCTCGCGGGCGAACCGCGTGATGCGCTCGGGCTCGTCGGGCAGGTCGGCGCCGTGAACCCGCTTGAACAGGTCGCGGATCTCGCCCCGGGAGTGGTGGATGGCGGGCACGATGATGTGCGATGGAGGTTCGTGCCCGATCTGGACGATGTACTCGCCCAGGTCGGTCTCCACGACCTCCATCCCGGCCCGCTCGAGCGCGTGATTCAGCCCGATCTCCTCGGCGGCCATCGACTTGCCCTTCACGACGAGCCGGGCCCCCCGGTCCCGCAGGACCCGTGACACGTACTCCACCGCCTGCGCGCCGGTGTCGGCGAAGAACACTTTCGTGCCCCGGCCCTCGGCGTTCTCCGCCCATCGGTCCAGGTAGTCGGCGAGGTTCGCGACGGTGTGGGCTCGAATGGCCTCGCCGGCCGCGCGCATCGCCTCGACGTCGACGCCCTCGAACACCCCCGCCCGGATGCCGAGGATCATGTCCATGGCCGTGCCGATGTTCCTGGCCACCGTGGGCTGCAGGAGCAGGCGGTGCGCCCTTTCCTCGAAGGTGCCGGAGAGCTCGGCCTCGCTCATGCCACACTCCGCGGCCGCAGCCCTCGGGCCTCCGCCAGGAGCACGGCGAGATGCATCGCGCGCATCTTGGACGCGGTCCGCGACAGCCGTCCGGCCATGTGCATGAGGCAGCCGCTGTCCCCGGTCACGAGCACGTCGGCCCCGGTCGCGGCCG
>JBQTIP010000104.1:0-3112 GCA_052388025.1 Actinomycetota bacterium | reverse complement strand
ACGCCTTCGCCAGATCGCTCGTGGGGCCCATGTATCTGGCGTTTCTGGCGCTCGTCCTGGTCGGGGGGTTCGGCCTCATCGCCGCCCGGGCCTGGCAGCTCAGGTCGGAGGGGAGCCTGGACGCCGTGGCGTCTCGCGAGGCTGCCTTCCTCGGCAACAACCTCGCCCTCGTGGGGCTCACGTTCCTCATCCTCCTTGGAACAATCTTCCCCTTGCTCGTGGAGGCCACATCCGGCCGCCAGGTCTCCGTCGGTGAGCCCTACTTCATACAGGCAACGGTGCCCCTGTTCCTGCTGCTCCTGTTCCTTGCCGGGGTCGGGCCACTGTTCCCGTGGCGGCGGGGATCGCGCGAGCAGCTGAGGCGTCGACTCACGATTCCTGCCGTGTGCGGCGCCGCGGTAGTCGTGGTCTTGGTCGCGGCCGGGGTTCGGAACCTCGGGGCCATGGTCGCACTGGGTCTCGCTGGCTTCGTCGCCGTAGCGAACGGCGGTGAGGTGGTGCGCGGCGTGCGTGCGTTTGCCCGCTCCTCGGGGCGATCGGTCATCTCGGCCGTCCCCTCGGCCCTGACCCGGAACCGGCGTCTGTACGGCGGGTTGGTGGTTCACGTGGGCGTGGCCGTGGTGGCCGCCGCGATCACCGTGTCCACGTCCTTCGCGCGCCAGGTGGACGTCACGCTTTCACGGGGAGAGGGGACGATCTTGGCGGACTACGACCTGCGGTACGAGGGGATGCGGGTCATCCCCGAGCCCCATCGCACCGTCGTCCTCGCTCAGGTGGCGGTGTCGCGGGAAGGGCAGGAACTTGGGAGCCTCACGCCGTCCCTCAACCTGTATCCCGGGTCGGAGCCCATCGGGTCGCCCTCGATCAGGTACGGGACGCTGAACGACCTGTACTCCTCGGTGGTCGGCTTCGATGAGAACGGGGAGCGGGCGAGCTTCCGGTTCTTCCTCAACCCCGGCGTCGCGTGGCTGTGGGTAGGAGGCGCGATCATGGCCCTCGGAGGGCTCCTCGCTCTTTGGCCGGGGCGTCGCTACCGGACGACGGTTGCGCCAGCGAGCCAGACACGGGACCTGGTGGGGGTGGCGTGAGGGATTCGGATCAAGTCACGGGGTCGGCGAGCGGTCGGTCCTCGCGCCGGGTGATCGGGCGTCGGTGGCTGGCAGTGGGAGCGGTGGCCGTGGTGGTTGGAGCCCTCAGCCTGCCGCTCGACGTCGGTCTTGGGCGCGACCCGACGCTCGTACGGTCGGTGCTGGTCGACAGGGCGGCTCCGAAGTTCACCTTGGGCACCGTGGACGGTTCCACCACCGTGGCCCTCTCCTGCCTCCGGGGCCAGGTCGTGGTGGTGAACTTCTGGGCCTCCTGGTGCGCGGAGTGCCGGGCGGAGGCGCCGGCGCTGCAGGCGGCCTGGGAGCGCTACCGGGACAGGGGGGTGGTGATCCTGGGCGTCTCCTACCAGGACTCGGTTGACGGGTCCCTCGCATTCGCGGCGGAGTTCGGAAAGACCTACCCGCTCCTATCGGACGCAGACTCGGGGACGGCGGTGGCCTACGGCGTGACCGGAATCCCGGAAACGTTCTTCATCGATCGCCGAGGACGCATCGCCGAGAGGGTCATCGGCCCCGTCACCTACGAGCTGCTCACGAAAAGGATCGACGCGCTCTTGGGGGGGCGATGAGGGCTAGGCTGTCGGCACCGACTCTCGGTCTGAGGTTGTTCGGCTCGTTCGTCCTCTCGCTGAGTCTCCTCGCCGCCGCCGGGATGATCATCTTCGCGGCCATCGGCGCTCCCGCTCCCCCGCAGACGCTTGATGAGCGGACCCGCGCGGTGGCGGAAGGGCTTCGGTGTCCTGCGTGCGGCAACCTGTCGATCGCGGACTCGTCCTCCGGCGTCGCACAGGACTACCGGGAGCTCATCCACCGCGGACTCCGGACCGGCAAGACCCCTGAGGAGATCAGGCGGGAGTTCGTTAAGGCTTACGGGGAGTGGATCCTGCTGTCACCCGCAGGCCGAGGGGTCACCCTCGTTGTGTGGGTGACGCCGATCGTGGTGCTCGTCCTGGGTGTGGTGATCGGGGTTGGTGCTGTTCGACGGTGGACGGCCGACCCCACGGGTAACGGCCGAACACAACGACTTAGGGAGCTGTCTCCCGCAGACCGCCGGCTCCTCGCAACGGCCTTGGCCCGCCTCGAGGAGGATCCTGGATGAGCTGGCCGATCTTGGGAGGAGCCGCGATGCTCGCGGTCCTGGCAGCTGCCGGCGTGCTTCGGCCCCTGTGGCGCCCGCGGCGGGTTCTCCTCGAGCGCCTCGCTGACCCCGTGGACGATCGTCGCCTCGCGCTGCTTCGCTCACTCACGGAGCTGGAGCGCGAGCGGAGCACCGGCACGCTTGGCGAGGAGGACTACCTCGCGCTTCGGAGGGAGACCGAGTCGCGGGCGGTGGCCACGCTGAGGGCCTCGGAAGGTCAGGACAACGGGGACGGGTTGGCCGCCAGTCTCCGGGAGATCCGAACCATGCGTAGGGACGGGCACCGGCCGAGGCCGAACCGTGCGAAGGTCCTTTGGAGCTTCCTGCTCGCCGCGGCTCTCGTCGGGGCTTCCGTTCCCGCGTTGATCAAGGGGACAGGAGCCAGACCGTCTAGCGACGCGATCAGCGATGCGGTCGCCGGTCCGTCCGAGCCCCTCTCTCTCTTCGAGGACCGGGTCCAGGCCCACCCCGACGATGTGGCGGCCCGCTTGGACCTCGCCGAGCGGTACCTGGATGCCGGGGACGTCCGACAGGCGACGGTCCAGTACCTCGCCGCGTTGAGCGTCGACCCCAACAACGCTGAGGCCCACACCAAGCTGGGTTTCCTCCTGTTCCAGGGCGGGCTGGTGCCCCAGGCCCTGAGTTCGGTGAACCGGGCCCTCGCTGTCGATGGGCGGTACCCGGAGGCGTTGTTCATCAAAGGCTTGATCCTCGCGATGGGGCTGGGGAGGTCCGAGGCGGCCGCGCGGATGTTCCGGACGTACCTGGAGGTGGCCCCCTTCGGCAGTCACCGAGCCGAGGCCGAGCGACTGCTCACGCTCATTGCGAACTCCGAGCCGGTAGAGAGGAAGGGAGCCGGTCGATGACC
>JBQTIP010000103.1:0-14279 GCA_052388025.1 Actinomycetota bacterium | reverse complement strand
TACGGGCTCCGGACGACGTGCATCCACAGCATCCCGGGAACGACGAGGTCGTCCGTGTACTTCGCCTGCCCCGTCAGCAGTTCCGGGTCCTCCTTGCGAAGGACCGAGCGTCCGACGAACTTCTCAGTGGTCGCCATCTCGATCGCCCCCTACACCTTGGCGCCGCTCATGGTCGCGGCGGCGTCGAGGATCGACTTCACGATGTTCTGGTAGCCGGTGCAGCGGCAGAGGTTGCCCTCGAGCGCGAGCCGAACCTCCTCCTCGGAGGGGCTCGGGTTCTCCTTCAGGAAGCTCGCCGCCGCCATGATCATGCCGGGCGTGCAGTACCCGCACTGGAGGCCGTGGTTGCGGTGGAAGGCATCCTGGAGCGGGTGGAACTGCCCGTCCGAGGCCATGCCCTCGATGGTCGTGAGGTCGCGGCCGTCGGCTTGGGCCGCGAGCAACGTGCAGGACTTCACCGACTCGCCGTCGAGTAAGACCGTGCAGGCGCCGCACGACGACGTGTCGCAGCCGACGTTGGTTCCGGTGAGGCCCAAGGTCTCCCGGAGGAAGTACACGAGCAGCGTGCGCGGCTCGACGTCCGCCTCGCGAGCTGCCCCGTTGACGGTGACCTGTACCTGCGCCACAAGCGGCCCCCTTTCACCGGGACGGTGCTTAGAGCCGAATAGTAATCCCGTTCGCCTCCTGACGGGAAATCGAGGAGCGGTGTGCACCGCGGACGCCTCGAGCGTGTGCGGCTCATCGCGAAGCGGATGGGGTCAGGAACTCGCACGACGGAGAGCGGCCGAGAAGACTCGGGCCGAGAAGACTCGGACGAGCTCGCGCTTGTACTCGGCCGAGCCGCGCTCGTCCGAGAGGGGATGGGTCTCCTCGGAGGCGATCTCCGAGGCCCGCCGGAGCCTCGCCCGGTCCAGCCGTTCCCCCTTCAGGTACTCCTCCGCCTTGGCGGCCCGCACGTAGGAGACGTCGACCCCCGTCACCCCGATCCCGCAGTCGTCGATCACCCCGCTTTGGTCCAGCGTCAACTGAACCGCCACCCCGACGGTCGCGAAGTCGCCCACCTTGCGGTGGAGCTTCAGGTACGCTCCCCCGCTGCGGTCCGGTCTCGGGATGCGGATCCCCGTGAGGAGCTCGCCCACCCCGAGAGCCGTCTCGAAGCTCCCCGTGAAGAACTCGTCGGCGGGGATCTCCCGCTCGCCCTCCGGCCCGACGACCACGAAGGTGGCGCGGGAGGCGAGGAGCACGGCACCCCAGTCTCCCCTGGGGTCGGCGTGTGCCGCCGAGCCGCCTACCGTTCCCAGGTTCCGGACCAGCGGGTCGCTCACGACGTGCGCGGCATCCCATAGGAGTTGGTAGCGGGCTCGGATCGCCCCGGACGCCTCGATCGCCGCCTGCGTGGTCATGGCCCCGATGCTCAGAGCCCCGTCGGCCTCCTCGATCCCCACGATCGGCAGCCGCCGAAGATCGACGAGGTGAGCCGGGCGAGCCAACCGGAACCGCATGAGCGGGATCAGGCTCTGGCCGCCGGCCAGCGGGCGAGCCCTCGGCCCGAGCCGGGAGAGCAGATCCACGGCCTCCTCCAGCGTCCCCGGGGCCGAGTAGTCGAAGCGCGCCGGAAACACGTCAGGTCCCCCCCAGCGCCACGCGCATCGCCGTTCGAGGAAGGAGGAGTCTCATCGCCATCCAACCGCGGCCATGGGCGCAGCGCTCCGGCCGAGCCACGACCGGCCGTGCACCGCGGCGAGCAGGATGTGGGTGTGAAGCGCGAGCACCGGCCCGAGATCGGGGTCACCGGCGAGCGGCATCAGACAGAAGGCGACGCGCCCCCGTTCCTTCGAAGCGGCGGCGATGCGCCGCTCCGTGGCATCCACCTCCGAGGGCAGCCGGGAGACCCAGCGCACGAGCCATCCCTCATCCGGGCCTCCGGCGAGCTCGCCGTCGGCCTCCGACGCCGCCCGGCCCGCGGCGACCAGCACGGCCCGTGCGAAGATCCCACCCTCAGGCGGAGGCGGCGGCTCCGGAGAGGCCGCCACCTCCCCTCCGATCAGGGCGAGGATCTCCAGGAAGCGCCGCGCGTCGCTCGACCGCCCGGGCACGAGGACCAGCACGTGGTCGGGGGGTCGTAGGGAGCGAAGCTGCCTTTCCAGGTCCGCGGTCCAGAGGCGAGCCGGCCGTGCCGCCAGAAGGTCCTCCACCACCGACTCGGGGATCCGCCAGTCCCTGCCCAGCTTCACGCCCGGAATCCGCCCCTCCCGGCACCACCTGGTCACCGTGTCGGGCACCACCCCGAGCCGTTCGGCGATCGTGGTGGCCGGGACGAAGCGTTCCTGCATGATTCGGATGATAGGGGGCCGACCGCTTCCGGTCATTCCCCGAACTGCTCGAGCTGATCCTCCGAGGAGACGACCGAGCGACGACCGACTTGACCGCCGCCCAGCCGAGATCTGATAATCCCGTTGCCCGGTTCATCGAGAAACGGGCATTCGAGGGGAAGACTTCGCGTTCCGTCGACGCCTTCGGACAAGGAGGTCTGACATGCTTCCCGCCAGCTTCGAGTACTACCGTCCCTCATCGCTCGAGGAAGCGCTCGGGTTGTTGTCCGAGCATGGAGAGGACGCCAAGGTCCTCGCCGGCGGCCAGAGCCTGATCCCGCTCATGAAGCTTCGGCTCGCCGCGCCCGGGCACATCGTCGACATCAACAGGATCGAGGGGCTCGACGGCCTCGCCGAAGAGGGCGGATGGCTCCGTATCGGGGCCCTCGCTCGCAACCAGACCCTGGCCGACTCCGATCTCCTTCGGACCCGGTATCCCACGATGGCGGCCGCGGCGCCGCTCATCTCCGACCCGATCGTCCGCAACCTGGGGACGATCGGCGGGTCGCTCGCCCACGCCGACCCGGCCGGCGACTGGGGATCGGTGATGCTCGCGCTCGGCGCGAACGTGGTCGTTCGAAGCGCCGGGGGCGAGCGTGAGATGCCGATCGCCGACTTCCTGGTGGATACCTTCACCACCGCGCTGGAGCCGCAGGAGATCCTGACGGAGGTGCGCGTCCCCGCGCCGTCAGGCGCGTCGGGCGGCACCTACTTGAAGCTCGAACGAAAGGTCGGCGACTTCGCGACGGTCGCGGCGGCCGTGCACCTCTCCCTCTCGAACGGGACCGTGGAGCGAGCCGGGATCGCGCTGACCGCCGTCGGCCTGAGGAACATCCAGGCTACCCAGGCGGAGAAAAGCCTTGCGGGGGCCGAGCCGGCCGATGAGGCCTTCGCGGAGGCCGGCCGACTAGCGGCCGAGGCGTCGAGCCCGATCTCCGACGTTCGCGGCTCCGCCGAGTACAAGAGGCACGTCGTGGACGTGTACGTGAGGCGCGGCCTGGCTCGCGCTCTCGAGATGGCCCGAGCGGCCTGACGAGCAGGAAGGGAGCGAACGATGCAGGTCACAGTCACGATCAACGGAGCCGAGCGAACCGTGGACGTCGAGCCCCGGATGCTGCTCGTCCACGTCATCCGCGAGGAGCTCGGGCTCTCCGGCACCCACATCGGCTGCGACACGACGAGCTGCGGCGCGTGCACGGTGCTGCTCGACGGGACGCCGGTCAAGTCGTGCACGATGTTCGGCGCCCAGGCCGACGGCCGCGACATCACCACGGTCGAGGGTCTCGGGGCCGGCGGGCTCCATCCGGTGCAGGAGGCGTTCAAGGAGGAGCACGGCCTCCAGTGCGGCTTTTGCACGCCGGGTATGATGCTCGTCGCGGCCGCGCTGCTCGAGAAGAACGCCGATCCCACCGAGGACGACGTCCGGTGGGCGATCTCGGGGAACATCTGCCGGTGCACCGGCTACATGAACATCGTGAAGGCCGTCCAGACCGCCGCGAAGGCCATGGCCGCGGCTTCCGAGCCGGCCGCGGTCTAGGGAAGGAGACGAACAGATGGCAAGCGGGACCGAAGAGATCCGCGGGATCGGCCACAGCGTCCGCCGCGTGGAGGACGACCGGTTCATCCGCGGCGCGGGCAACTACATCGACGACATCCACCTCCTTCGCATGCTTCACATGGCCATCCTGCGGAGCCCCTACGCGCACGCGACGATCAAGGGGATCGACGCGTCGAAGGCGCAGGCAGTCCCGGGTGTGATCGCGGTCGTCACCGGCGAGCTCATGGCCCAGCACAACCTCGCATGGATGCCGACGCTCTCTGGCGACACGCAGGCGGTGCTCGCGACCGACAAGGTTCGGTTCCAGGGACAGGAGGTCGCGGCGGTGATCGCCGAGGACCCGTACGTCGCGAAGGACGCCGTCGAGCTGATCGATGTCGACTACGAACCTCTCGGCGCCGTCACCACCCCCCAGCGCGCCCTCGAGCCGGACGCCCCTCTGATCCGCACCGACAAGGAGGACCAGAAGGACAACCACATCTACCACTGGGAGACCGGTGACAAGGAGGCCACGGACAGGGCTTTCGCCGGGGCCGACGTCGTCGTCTCGCTCGACACGTTCTACCCCAGGTGCCACCCGGCGCCGCTGGAGACGTGCGGCTGCGTCGCCGACGTGAACCCGGCCACCGGGCAGGCGACGATCTACATGACCTCGCAAGCGCCTCACGCGATCCGCACGGTGTTCGCCCTCGTCGCCGGCCTGCCCGAGGAGAAGATTCGGATCGTCTCGCCCGACATCGGCGGCGGCTTCGGCAACAAGGTCCCGGTCTACCCGGGCTACGTCGTCGCGACCGCTGCGTCGCTGCTGCTCGGCCGTCCCGTGAAGTGGATCGAGGATCGGAGCGAGAACCTGATCTCGACCGGGTTCGCTCGGGACTACCACATGCGAGGAGAGCTTGCGCTCAAGAAGGACGGCACGATGTTGGCCCTCCGAACCTCGCTGCTCGCCGACGAGGGCGCGTTCTACGCAGACGCCCAGCCGTCGAAGTTCAAGGTGGGACTCTTCCACATCGTGAGCGGCTCCTACGACTTCCCCGCGGCCCACGTCTCGGCCGACGGCGCCTATACCAACAAGGCGCCGGGCGGCGTGGCCTACCGCTGCTCGTTCCGCGTGACCGAGGCGTCGTACCTGATCGAGCGGCTGGTCCAGAACGCCGCGTACGAGCTGGGGATGGATCCCGCCGATCTGCGGCTGAAGAACTTCATCAAGAAGGAGCAGTTCCCGTACGAGAGCGCGACGGGGTTCGTCTACGACTCGGGCGACTACCACACGGCGATGAACCTGGCGCTCGAGAAGATCGGCTACGCGGAGCTCCGCAAGGAGCAGGAGGAGGCGCGGGCGCAGGGCAAGCTCTACGGCATCGGGCTCGCCTCGTTCACCGAGGTCGTCGGGGCGGGACCGCACAAGGACTACGACATCCTCGGCCTGAAGATGAACGACGGGGCGGAGCTGCGCGTTCACCCCACCGGGAAGGCGATCCTCAAGATCAGCTCGCAGACCCAGGGGCAGGGCCACGAGACAACGTTCGCCCAGATCGTGGCGGAGGAGCTGGGGATCCAGCCCGAGGACATCAAGGTCATGCACGGTGACACGGACAACACCCCGTACGGCCTGGGCACCTACGCCTCTCGCTCCACGCCGACCGTGGGCGCGGCCACCGCCATGGTCGCTCGCCGGGTCCGCGAGAAAGCCAAGAAGCTGGCCGCCCATCTGCTCGAGGTCGCCGAGGAAGACGTCGAGTTCGAGAATGGGAGGTTCTTCGTCAGCGGGGCGCCGGACAACGTCAAGACGATCCAGGACGTGGCCTTCGCCGCCTACACGAACTTCCCCGAGGGCATGGAGGCTGGCCTGGAGGGCGTCTACTACTACGACCCGCCGAACCTGACGTTCCCGTTCGGTACGTACGCGGTCGCCGTCGAGGTCGATCCCGACACCGGCGAGTGGAAGGTCCGGCGGATGGTGGCCGTCGACGACTGCGGGGTGCGGATCAACCCGATGATCGTGGAAGGGCAGATCCACGGCGGCCTGACGGAAGGGTACGGGATCGCGGCGATGGAGCTGATCACGTTCGACGAGGTCGGCAACGCGATCGGCACGAACTTCATGGACTACCTTCTGCCAACGGCTTGGGAGACTCCGACGTTCGAGCTGTTCGACACGGTCACGCCTTCGCCGCACCACCCGATCGGCGCGAAGGGCGTCGGCGAGTCGGCCACGGTCGGCTCCCCCGCCGCCTACGTCAACGCCGTGATCGACGCGCTGAGGCCGCTCGGTGTTAAGAACATCGACATGCCGGTGACGTCCGCGAAGGTGTGGGAGGCGATCCAGGCCGCCAAGGCCGGCCAGGCGATCGCGTGAACCCGGAGATTCTCGAGCTGGCCCGCGAGCTCTCCTCGCGGGGAGAGTCGTTCGTCCTCGCGACGGTCGTCTGGCGTCGCTCGCCCTCCTCCGGAAAGGAGGGCTCGACCGCCCTGATCACCCCCGACCGGAGGGTCCGGGGCTGGATGGGCGGCGCCTGCGCAGAGCCCACGGTGATCCGCGAGGCGCTGAGGGCGCTCGTCGAGGGAACACCGCGACTGCTCTTCCTCGGCCCGCCGGAGGAGCTGGAGGCCCGAGGGCGCGACGGGGTGGTCTCCGTCCCGATCGCATGCCAGAGTGAGGGTGCCCTGGAGGTGTACGTGGAACCGGTCGTTCCTCAGCCGCATCTCGTGGTGATCGGCCGCTCGCCGGCCGTGACGGCGCTCGCGTCGATGGCCGGAGCGCTGGGATGGGGCACGGTCGTGGTCGACGAGGGCGCGGTCGCAGAGGAGCACCCGGGGGCCGGCCGGGTCGTCACGTCGCTCGACCTCGAGGCGGCAGGAGTGACCGATCGTTCCTACGTGGTGGTTGCGACGCAGGGCCACTACGACGAGGACGCGCTTCAGCGTGCGCTCGCGACGCCGGCAGCCTACGTCGGGCTGGTTGCGTCCCGGAAACGGGCCGAGGCCGTGCTCGGCTACCTGCGCGACCGCGGCGTCTCCGAGGAAGCGCTGGCCCGCGTGCACGCTCCCGTTGGACTGGACCTCGGCCGGGTCGCCCACGAGGAGATCGCGGTGGCGATCCTGGCGGAGCTCGTCCGGGCCAGGGCCGTGGGGGAGCTGAAGGGCGGAGTCGTCGCGGCCGCGCCGCCGCGCCACGAGGCGATCGACCCCGTCTGCCACATGACGGTGGACGTCCAGACGTCCAGGTACCGGACCGTCCACGAGGCGCGCACGTACTATTTCTGCTCGGCGGGCTGCCTCGAGCGGTTCGAGGCGGATCCGGCCCGCTTCGAGACGGTGGCGCAGTGAGCGAGATCGGCGACGTCCTATCCGCGATCGAGTCGCTCCACGAGCGGGGCGAGAAGATGGCCCTGGCCACGATCGTGGCCGTGAAGGGTTCGACCTACCGGCGCCCCGGCGCCCGGCTGCTCGTTCCCGAGCACGGCGATTTCGTTGGGAACATCTCCGGCGGGTGCCTCGAGAGCGACGTCGCCGACGTGGCCAAGATCGTGATGGTCGAAGGCGTCCCGCGGGTGGTGTCCTGGGATCTCACCGCCGACGACGACGAGGTGTGGGGCCTGGGCCTGGGCTGCAATGGCGCGATCGAGGTGTTCGTCGAGCCCGCCGAGAAGGCCGCCGAGGTGGCCGGGGCGCTGCGGATGGCCCTCGAGGAGGAGCGGCCCATCTGCATGGTCACCATCCTGGAGTCCTCCGTCCCCGGCGTCGAGTACGGCTCCAGGCTGCTGGTCCGCCCGGACGGAAGCGTCGAGGGAGGCCTCGGGAACGGGGCCTTGGATGCCGACGCGGCGGAGATCGCGCGGGAGCTCCTCTCGGCCGGTCGGTCCGACGTGCGGACGATCGCCGCCGCGGAAGGGGAGGTCCGCGCGTTCGTCGAGGTTCTCGAGCCGCCGCTCCGCCTGCTGGTCTGCGGCGCGGGCCACGACACGATCCCGGTTGTCCGCGCCGCCGACGCCCTCGGGTGGCGCGCGCTCGTGGTGGACGACCGCCCGGGGTTCCTCACGAAGGAGCGCTTCCCCGAGGCCGCCGGCTTCGTGGAGGTCGAGCGGCCCGAGGACGCCTCCAACGTCGCGCCGGTCGACGAGCGGACCTGCGTGGTCGTCATGACCCACAACTTCCTCCGCGACAAGGACTACGTGCGGTCGTTCCTCCGCTCCCCCGTCGCCTATATCGGCATGCTCGGGCCGGGGGCACGGACCCGGCGGCTGCTCGACGAGCTACGGAAGGAGGGGGTAGGGCTCCCGGAGGACGATCTCGCGCGGATCCACGGCCCGACCGGGCTCGACCTGGGCGCCGAGGGTCCCGAGGAGATCGCCCAGGCGATCGTCGCGGAGATCGTTGCCTTCAAGCGGGGGCGCGGCGGCGGGTTCCTCCGCGACCGGGCGGGTCCGATCCACGACCGCCACCAGAGCCGGGTAGGGTGATTCCGACGTGCTGATCGAGAACCAGTTCGATGTCCCCGCCCCGGTCGACGGCCTCTGGGCGCATCTGCTCGACGTCGAGCGGGTCGCGCCCTGCATGCCGGGCGCCGAGCTCACAGAGACCGTCGACGACCGGACCTGGAAGGGCAAGGTCGTCATGAAGTTCGGTCCGGTCTCCCTCTCCTTCGCGGGCAAGGTAACTATGGAAGAGCGCGACGACGCCGCCCACCGCGTGGTCCTGAAGGCTCAGGGTATGGAGCAGAAGGGAAAGGGCGCGGCGAGCGCGAACGTCACCTCATGGCTGGAGCCCGGTGACGGCGTGACGACGGTGAAAATGCAGGCGGACATAGTGCTGTCGGGCTTCGTGGCTCAGATCAGCCGCGGGATGCTGCCCGACATCTCCGCCCGACTCACGCAGGAGTTCGCCGACTGCCTGAAGGAGAGCATGTCGACGCAGGAAGCCGAGACGGCCACGCCAGTAGTGGGGGCCGGCGCCGTTGCTCCTCGTGCCAGTCCCTCCCCCACCCCGCGACGCAACGCCGCCGGCCCCAGCCGACCGCCCCCGCCCCCCCCAAAGCCAGTCGCGAAGCCCGTCGGGGGCATCCGCCTCGGACTGTGGGCTCTCTGGCGAGCGATCGTCCGGTTCTTCGGTCGGCTCTTCGGCCGCGGGACTGTCTGACCGAGGGCGTGATCTCCGGGATCGTCCTCGCCGCCGGGACCTCCTCGCGGTTCGGCAAGACGAAGCAGCTCCTGGAGCTCGACGGCAAGCCGCTCGTTCAGCACGTCGTCGATGCCGCCGCGGATGCCGGTCTCGACGAGATCATCGTGGTGCTCGGGCACGAGGCCGAGCGGGTAGCCGCGGCCCTTCTCCTTCCTGCCAATGCGCGCACGGTGACGAATCCGGAGTTCGCCGGCGGCCAGTCGTCCTCGCTCGCGGCCGGGCTCGGCGCGGCGGACCCGTCGAGCGAGGCCGCCGTCGTGCTCCCGGCCGATCAGCCGGGGATCCGGCCGGAGGCGATCCGCGGGCTGGTCGACTCGTTCGCGAAGACCCGAGCCCGCGTCGTTCGTCTCAGGTACCGGAACGGGCCGGGGCCGTCGCTCCTGTCGCGCGAGATCTGGGTACGGGCGGGCCATCTCCACGGCGACACCGGCGCGCGGGAGCTGATCGCCTCGCACCCCGACTGGGTGCGTGAGGTCGACGTCGATGCCGATGCCCCGCCCGACGTCGACGAACCCGAGGACTACCTGCGCCTCCAGGAGCCCTGATCGTGTCCATCGACCTCACGCCCGGAGACCGAGAGATGCTCGCGGGCGAGCGGGGCGGGGCGGCCGCCTTCGCCATGCGGATCCTGGTCGACATGGCCCGGGTGATGGGCGCCGACCGACTGGTGGACATCGCCTCCGCGCACATCGACGGCTGCCTCTATCACGGGCGCGCCGGGCTCGACTTCGCCGAGCGGCTGGTCGCCGACGGGGCCCGCGTCGCCGTTCCCACGACGCTTAACGTCGCCTCGCTCGACCTCCTTCACCCCGACCTGTATCGGGGCGATCCCGATACCGCCGCGAAGGCTCGGCGGCTGATGGACCTCTACGTGCAGATGGGGTGCCGCCCGACCTGGACGTGCGCGCCCTACCAGCTCCCCGAGCGCCCCGCGTTCGGGGAGCACATCGCATGGGCGGAATCGAACGCCATCGTCTTCGCGAACTCGGTGCTGGGCGCGCGCACGGAGCGGTACGGCGACTTCATCGACATCTGTGCCGCGATCACGGGACGCGCGCCGTACGCGGGACTTCACCGCGATGATGGCCGGCGCGCCGCGTTGGTGTTCCGCCTCGCGGACGTCTCCGCGAGGCTGCTCGACGAGGACGTCCTGTACCACGTCCTCGGACACGTCATCGGGCGCGAGTCCGGCAGCCTGGTGCCGGCCATCGTCGGCCTCCCGGAGACCGCAAACGACGACCGGCTCAAGGCGCTCGGTGCCGCGGCCGCATCCTCCGGTTCCGTGGCGATGTTCCACGCAGTGGGCATCACGCCTGAGGCGCCGACGCTCGAGACGGCGCTGGGAGGTCGGCCGCCGGTCCGCGAGTTCGAGGTCACTCCGGCGGTCCTCATCCGCGGTCGGGACGAGCTCACGAGCACCGATCGCACGGAACTGAGCGCCGTCTCGATCGGCACACCACACTTTTCGGTCGACGAGTTCGAGGCGCTCCTGCCCCTACTCGACGGTTCGCCTCTCCACCCCCGCGTCGAGCTCTACGTCTCGACCGGTCGCGGGGTGCTGGAGGAGGTCGAGGCCCACGGGTGGCTCTCCCGGCTCGAGGAGGCCGGCGTCCGGATCGTCACCGACACCTGCACCTACATCACCCCGATCATCGGGAGCCGCAGCGGCGCGGTGATGACGAACTCCGCCAAGTGGGCCTGGTACGCCCCCGGCAACATCGGCGTCGAGGTCGTGTTCGGGAGCCTGGAGGAGTGCCTTCGCTCGGCCTCGATCGGGAGCGTCTGGCGGGACGAGGAGCTGTGGAACGGTGCTTGAAGGACGGACCCTCGTGGCGGGGCGCGCTTCAGGCCGGGCCGTCGTGCTCGAAGAGCCGCTCAGCTTCTGGGGCGGGCTCGACCCGGAGACCGGCCACCTGATCGACGTCCATCACCGGCAGATGGGGACCGACCTCGCCGGCTGCATCCTCGTCATGCCGTCGGGCCGGGGGTCCAGCTCGAGCTCGAGCGTCCTTGCCGAGGCCATCCGAACGCGCACCGCTCCCGCGGGCGTGATCCTGCTCGAGCCCGATCCCATAGTCGCGCTCGGCTCGATCGTAGCGCGCGAGCTGTACGGGATCGCCTGCCCGGTCGTCGCCCTGGAACGGGATGCATTCGTATCGATCCATGACGGCACGACCGTCGAGATCGACGCCTCCGACGAGCTAGCGCGGGTTAGCTTCGCCTGACCGAGTCGTCAGCAGGAAGGCCCCAGGCGCCGATGCTGGAGCGCGGGGAGCCGCTGCCGAACTGAGCGCACGACCTCCAGATCGAGATCGGCGAACGTCACGCCGGTTCCCTCCTCCTCCGCGCGGGCCACGATCCGTCCCCAGGGATCCACCACCATGCTGGTGCCATAGCAACGGCGATTGTCACCCGGCGGCCCCCACGTCCCCCAGATTCCGGGGGCGACCACGAACGCTTGGTCCTCGATCGCGCGGGCCCGCAGCAGCACCTCCCAGTGGTCCTTCCCGGTCTCGTACGTGAACGCCGCCGGAACGAAGATGATCTCGGCGCCGGCGGCCATGAGCGACCTATAGATCTCGGGGAAGCGCACGTCGTAGCAGATCGACAGGCCGACCCGCCCGAACTCCGTCTCCGCCGTCACGATCTCCTGGCCCGAGGCCATCGTCGCCGACTCGCGGATGGGCGGCTGCCCGGGGAGCTCCACGTCGAACAGGTGGATCTTCCGGTAACGGGCCACCTGATCACCGTCGCGATCGAACAGCAGGCTCGTGTTGTACACGCGACCCTCTAACGCCTCGAGGATGCTGCCGCCGAGGATCCACATCCGGTGCCGCCGGGCGGTGGCGGCGAGCCACTCCGTCGTAGGGCCGGGGACGGGCTCCGCCACCTCGGCGTGCCGGCTCGCCGGACCGAGGAACGGCCACATCTCGGGCAGCCCGGCGATGTCGGCTCCGCCCTCGGCGGCGGCGTTCAGCAGCTCCTCGGCGACCCGACGGTTCTTCTCGACGTCGTCACCGGAGCTCATCTGGCAGAGGGCAACACGCACGACGCCATACTAGGGCGATGCCGGCGGGCCGATACACGGTGATGGACGGCGACGGGAACCCCGTCGGGACCGAGGACTTCCGCTGCGCGCCGGGCCCCATGGGTTGGCGGTACTTCTCCGACATACGAACGAGCGACCCGGAGCCGCACCGTGAGACCGTCGACCTCGCGGTCGACGCAGCATGGCGGCCGGTCCGCACAAGGATCGACACGGGCTCGCACGAGATCTTGCTCATGACCGAGAACGACCGCCTGGCGGGGTTCCGCGACCGCGCCCCGATCGAGATCGCCTTCGGCCCGGAGGTCCACCTCGACTACCTCTCGCCTTGCTTCAACGCGGTGACCGGTATGCGGCTCGACGGCACGGCCGAGATCGAGGTGGTGTACCTCGAGGCGGTAACCTGCGAGCCGCGGATGGAACGCCAGCGCTACGAGCTGTTCGGCGACGAGGAGGTGACGACCCCGGTCGGCCGGTTCGCCGCCCGCCGATGGCGCTACACCGCGCTTTCGACAGGTTGGTCAAGAGACCTGTGGGTGGCCGGCGACCTCGTGGTCGCTTATGACGGCCTCTTCGCGTTCCAATCCTATGAGCCCGGCGGGAGCGGGCCGATGCCGATGCCCTGAGCGGGAGGGGCTCAGGGCATCGCTGTGTAGCCGAGTGGGGTTACTCGGCCTTGTAGACGGCCTCGATCTCGAGCTCGATCCGGACGTTCCGTCCGACGAGCCACCCTCCGGTCTCGATGGCCATGTTCCAAGTCATGCCGAAGTCGTGCCGGTCGATATCGGTCCTGGCCGAGAACGTGGCCAGCTTCGTGCCCCACGGGCTGTCGTGGGCGCCGATGAACTCAACGTCCAGCGTCACCGGCAGCGTCACGTCCTTGATGGTCATGTCGCCGTCGAGCTGGAACGTGTTCTCCCCAGCGGGGCGGAGCGCGGTGCTCTTGAACGTGAGCTTGGGGAACCGCGCCACGTCCAGGAAGTCGGGACTGCGAAGGTGGTTGTCCCGGTCCTCGGTGTGTGTTTCGATGCTCGCCGCCTCGATCTCAACCTCGACCGTCGAGTCCTCGGGCTTCTCGGCTACGTGGATCGCGCCCGAGAGCTTCGTAAACCGGCCCCGGACCTTGGTCAACACGTGACGGACCACGAACTCGGCAGTGGTGTGGTTGGGATCGATCTCCCAGCTCCCGGTTCTCGGCAGGGTGAGCCCCGCCACTTCCCCGACAACGTCCATGACCCCTCCAATCGCTTATCGAACACTAGTTAATAATATACTACTAGTATCTGATATTCCAGAAGGTAAGAACTTTTCCGGAGCGAAAGAGCTAGGATCGAGCCCTTGGAAGCCCCGATGAGCCCCTACTGCGCGCGATACCACCGGGCGATGTCGGTCGTCGCGAACCGGTGGACGCTCGACATCGTGCGCGCACTTCTCGCCGGAGCCAGCCGCTTCAGCGAGATCTCGGCCGCGATCCCGGGGCTCTCGGACCGCCTGCTCTCCGAGCGCCTGAAGACCCTCGAGGCGGAGGGCATCGTCTCCCGAACCGTGCTGCCCGAGACCCCGGTGCGCGTCGAGTACCGCCTGACCGAGCGGGGAACGGACCTCGCGGAGCCCGTCGCCGCCCTGGCCGCGTGGGCCGAGCGCTGGATCCCCCTCGAAGAGGCCGAGGCCGCGAGCTGAGACCCGGCCCTTACCCCGCCTCCTCCGGCGGGGGCGCTCCAGGATTCGATCCGACGGGGCGACCTGCCGGCCCTCGTGGTAGAGCCCGACGACCCGCTGGGCCTCGTCGATCATTCGGGCCATCTGCGCGGTGGTTCGCTCGCGGCCCCAATGGGCCTCCGTCGACAGGAATCCGACGACGGCCTCGACGTCGATGCGCGAGGGATCATCGTCCATCTCGCGGCCGCCCGGGAGCTCCCGCCGCAACTACCGCTCGCCGACGCGGACCCCGGCCTCCCGTTCCAGCATCACCACGAGGGCCGAGTTGTCGAGGTTGCCGTCGCCGCCCTCCACCAGTCGCTCCAGCCTCTCGGCCGCGACCTCGAAGGCTGGGACCGGCGCTCCCAGGCTGCGAGCTACATCGAGGACGATCCGGGCGTCCTTGCGGAGCAGGCCGGCGCGG
>JBQTIP010000102.1:0-8534 GCA_052388025.1 Actinomycetota bacterium | reverse complement strand
CGCGCCGGAGATCCTCGCCTGTGGCGTGGATCTCCTCGGCGCCGAAGGCCGGCTTCCCGGCGATCACCAGACGCTCCTCGATCTCCGGGTTCGATTCCACGAGGAGCCGGAAGGCGCGCAGGAGCGTGGCGAGGTTCTTCCGGGGCTGGAGGTTCCCGAACGCGAGGAAGAAGGGGGGATCGACGGGACACGGGCGCTGCGTCCGGTCCGAGAAGAGCCGATCGACGCCGTCGTGCGCCACCGCGATCTTCGCCGGCGGGATCACGTACAGGGTGCAGATCTCGTCGCGCGAGAAACGAGAGACGGTCACCACCGCGGCCGCTCGGCGCATGCTCGCCGGGATCGTCCGCGGCATCCAGGCTCGATCGAAGCGGGAGTAGTACTCCGGGTATCGGGCGAAGGCCACGTCGTGCACGATGGTCACGACCGGGCAGGGAGCGACCGGCGGTGCGTTGTAGTGCACCAGCAGGACGTCCACCCGGTCGCGCCGGGCCCGCAGCGGAAGCGACACCGGGATCCGCGCGAACGGGTTGCGCGGACGAACGAGCCGCACCGTCGTCCGCTCGTCCCCGCGTCGACGCCAGTCCGAAGCCGCTCCTTCTTCGGTGAAGTAGAGGAAGAGCTCGTGGGGAGACAGCGCGCGGATCGCACGGACGAGGTTCGTGAGGAAGCGCTCGTTGCCCGTCTGCCGTCTGCCGATCACGTGGGCGTCGACGCCGATCCGCAGCCGCCGATCGCTCACGGGCAACCCGATTCCGAGAGGGAGTCCACCTGTGCGGCGACTATACTGAGCCGCTTCCCGGCCGGGACGCGCCGACCGTCCGCGGCGCGGGCTGGGGCCGATCCGATCGCGAAGGAACGAATGCCGCCCTCGAACGTCCTCATCGTCACCGTGGACTGCCTGCGCCGCGACCGGCTCTCGGCATACGGATACGAGCGGAAGACCACGCCGTTCCTCGACGGGATCCTCGATCGGGCGCTCCACTGCACCTCCGCCCACAGTGCGTCCTCGTGGACCTGCCCGTCCGTCGCTTCGCTGCTCACCGGGCTCTACCCGCATCGGCACGGCGGGGGGCTCGTGCCGGGCGAGCCGAAGAACCTCAGCAAGGAGAGCCTCCCCACGGCCCTGCAGGAAGACGTCCCGTCGCTCCCCGACATGCTGGAGGCGAGGGGATACGCAACGAACGCGATCGCTGCCGTGTGGAACGCGCACCTTTCGATCCCCGGGAGGTTCCGGGAACGGTCGATGGTGGAGCGGCCGGCTCGAACCCTGGTCCGCCGTGCGCTTCGGTGGATCGGCGCCCAGGACGGCCCGTTCCTGTTGTGGCTCCACCTGGGCGACGCTCACGAGCCGCTCGACTTCCCGAGGGGCATGCGAGAGACCTTCGGCCCGGTCCCTCGTATCCGGAAGGTCCGCCGGTGGGACTACACGAGGTCCGGCGCGGACGTCGGCTCGGCGGCCTTCGCCCGCTACCGTGACGCTCGCGTGAGGCTGTACGACGTGGCGGTGCGCGCCGCGGACGGCGGGATCGCGGAGCTCTGGGACGGGCTCGACGGCCTCGGGCGGCGAGGCGACACCATCGTGGTCGTGACCTCCGACCACGGCGAGGAGCTCTGGGAGCATCGGGCCGAGGAGATGGAGGCGTTCACCGACCCTCGCGACATCTACGGGACCGGCCACGGCCACAACCTGTTCCAGGTGCACCTCCTGGTGCCGCTTGTGATCCTCGGGCCGGGCATCCCCGCGGCGGCGATCGAGGAGAACGCCAGCTTGGTGGACGTCGTCCCGACGCTGCTGCAAGCTGTCGAGATGGACGCGCCGGAGACGGACGGCCGCTCGCTGCTCGAGCGGGGCGGACAGCGACCCATCATCGCCGAGGCGATCGCCTACGGGTTCGAGAAGAAGTCGGTGGTCATGGACGATCTGAAGCTCCTTCACGCCCCCGGGGACGGTTTCGAGCGGGTCTACCGCCTGGGAGCCGACCGTCGCGAGGCCGGGGGCCTTCAGGACCCGGCGGAGGCCGACCGGCTGCGGGGACTGCTGCCTCGGGGCCCTTCGATCATGGGAGAGCAGGTCGAGGCCACCGACGAGATCGTGGAGCACCTGAGGGCGCTCGGCTACCTAGAGTGATGACGAGCCGAACAGCCAGACCTCGGACCGCCCGGCGCGACGCCGCGTTCCTCGTCCCGGCCGCGGCCGGGTCTGCGGGCTTCGGCGTCCTGGCGGGCGAGGCGCCGCTGCTCGCCGGCGGCGCCGCCGCCGTGACGACGCTCTCGCTCCTCACCTGGCTCGGCCTGTTCGTGCTTCTCTCGCTCGCGTCGGTCTTGCAGAGCCACTTCCTCGATCCCGTCGCCGGATTCACCGTCGGCGGGCTCACCGTCCGCCCCGAGCAGGTGATCATCCTGCCCTTCCTCGTCCGCGCGTACCTCCTCACCAGGTCGCAGCTTCGCAACCGATGGGGGGTCCCGGAATGGATCCTCCTTGGCTTCGTCCTGCTTCAGCCGGTCACCACCATCCTCAACTCGCCCGATCTCTCCGGAAGCCTTCCGGCCGCGGGCCTGCTCGCCTTCGGCGCGCTGGCCTACTACGCGGTCTTCGCCTCCGTGTGCAGCCGCAGCCGGCTGGTGCTCGCGACGCGTGTGTTCCTCGGCATGGTGTTGCTGAACGCCGTCTACGGGCTCATCGCGGAGGCCTCGCACCTCGTGATGAACACGAGCTTCGGCGTGTCGACCCAGAGCGAGTTCGGAGCCGGCGTGTACGGCCTCTCCTTCGAGCACGACGTCTTCGCCTCGACCTGCGCGGCCGGCGCCATCGTCTTCTACGCCCTGTGGCGGGAGCGCACGGCCGTGATCTCGACGCGGCTCGCCGCGCTCGCCTTCTGGCTATGCGCGATCGGCATGCTGCTCGGCCTCGCCCGGGGGGCCTGGATCGGCTTCGGCATCGCCTTCCTCCTGATGTTCCTCCTTCCCTCGAGACGGGCGCGGGGTTCCGGCGGGATGGAGCGGGTCGGCGTCGTGCTGCTGCTGGTCACGGTGATAGGCCTCGTCGGCGGCTACGTGTTCACACTCACTCAGGGCCGCGATCCGCAGGTCACCGGCATCGCCGCGAAGATCGGTGAGCTGGTGAACACGACGAGCGGGACCGGCCGGGCCCGCTTGAGCGAGCTCCGCACCGCGCTCAGCGACCTGCCCGACTCCCCGTTGATCGGTCTCGGGACCAGCACCTACGACCAGCGGCACCCCTTGAAGCATCGCACGAACTACATCGGCAACATGTGGCTTCGGGCGCTCTACGACTCGGGCATCATCGGCCTGCTCCTGCTCGCCGTCTTCCTGGCCGCGGTGATCTGGCCCACCGCCGGGCTCCTGCGCGCCCGGGGTGAGACGGCGGCGGTGGCCCGGGCGCTGACCTTCGGGTGGATCGTCCTTGCCGTCGCCTACGCGGCGACCGACGACACGCTGTTCATGTGGCCGTGGATCTTCCTGGGCTTGGTGCGGGCCGGCCGGATGCTGGCGGCCTGGGAGGATCGCCGCCAGCGGCGGGAGCCGCGCGCCACCACAGCCGCCGGGGTGGGCGAGCCGCCGCCCGACGAGCCTCTGCCGGCGGCGCTCGGCCGCCCAGGGGCGTAGACGCCGCCCGATGGCGTTCCTTCGACCCTTCCGCAGGTGGCGGCAGAAGTGGCGGTCCCAGCGCGAATGGAGCGTGCGGGACAGCCTGTGGGGGGAGCTGGGGGCGGGACTGCGGGGACAGCTCTACCTGGACCGCGGCGGGAAACCCAGGGACACGACCTTCGTGGCCGGTACCGCGCGATCCGGCACCTCCTGGATCTCCGAGGTGATCAACCACCGGAACGAGTACCGCATCATCCATGAGCCCTTGCGTAGGGAGCGGCTGAGAGTCACGCGGGTCTTCAGGCCCCGGCACTACCTTCGACCGGACGACCGGACCCCCGAGTACCTTCGCGCGATGGAGACGATCCTGTCGGGGGACATCCGGAGCATCTGGACCGACAAGTACAACCGGAAGCTCCTTCCCTCCAAGCGGCTCGTCCGGGAGGTGCGCGGGAACCTCCTGCTTCCGTGGATCCACGGCGCCTTCCCCGAGGTTGCGATAGTGCTCGTCCTGCGGCACCCCTGCGCGGTCGTGGCCTCCCAGCTGCGATGGGGGCGGGAGTGGCCGGTCGACCTCTCCAGGTTTCTGGCGGAGCCCGCCCTCGTTGAGGACGTGCTGGCGCCGTTCGCATCGGAGATCGCGTCGGCGAACTCGGAGTTCGAGCGACACATCTTCGCCTGGTGCATCGAGAGCTACGTCCCGCTGCACCAGCTCCGCCCGGGGGAGATCCAGGTGGTCTTCTACGAGAACCTCTGTACGACGCCGGCGGCGGAGCTCGAGCGCCTCCTCGGTTTCCTCGACGCGCGCCCCGACGGCGGGGCCCTGGCCCGGCTCGGGAGGGCCTCGAGCTCCACTCGAAAGGACAGCGCGATCGTGACCGGCGGCGACCTCGTGAGCGGCTGGCGGGCTCACGTGTCGGACGGCGAGCTCCGTCGCGCCGTGGAGATCCTCGAGCTCTTCGGGCTGGACCGGATCTACGGCGACGATCCGATGCCGAGGCCGGCCGATCCGTCCGCGGCCCTCTCGGCGGGGTCCTGAGCGTCTCATGCCGGTCGGAGAGACCGTCCGCAGGTTCCGGAGGAAGCTAGCGAGAAGGCAGCAGCGGAACTTCCGCACGGGCGTGTGGTCGGAGGTGGCCGGTGGGCTCCGGGGCCAGCTCTACGTCGAGCGCGACCACCGTGTATCGGACACCGTCTTCCTCGCCGGCCACGGCCGCTCGGGCACCACGTGGATCGCCGAAGTCGTGAACCACGACGGGGCGTATCGATCGATCCACGAGCCCTTTCACCCCGGACGGCTCGATGCGACCGGCGGGTTCAGGCCGCGGCTGTACCTGCGCCCGGAGGAGCGGGACCCGACCTACCTACGGCCGGCGGAGGCCGTCCTGTCCGGCCGAGTCCGAAGCCTGTGGGGGGACAAGTTCAACCGCGCGGTGCTCCCTCGAAAGCGACTGATCAAGGAGGTGCGCGCGAACCTCCTTCTGCCGTGGATGCACCGGCAGTTCCCCGAGATGCCGATCGTGTTCGTCCTTCGCCACCCCTGCGCGGTGATGAGCTCGCAGCGGAAGTTGGCCGGGTCATGGGAGGTCGATCTCGCGCGCTTCCTCGACCAGCCTGCGCTCGTCGAGGACTACCTGGAACCGTTCGTCGACGAGATCGCCCGGGCGGAGTCGGAGTTCGAGAGGCGCGTGTTCGTCTGGTGCATCGACAACTACGTCCCGCTCCGGCACTTCCGCCCCGGCGACATCCACGTCACCTTCTACGAGCGCTGCTGCGTCGACCCCCGGGCGGAGCTCGGACGGCTGTTCGCCCTCCTGGGAAAGCCCTTCGGCGAGGACGTGCTCGCCCACCTGCGCGACCCGTCGGCGACCAGCCGCACCGACAGCGCGATCGTCACCGGGGAGGACCTGGTGAACAGCTGGCGCAGGCACGTGTCCGACGAGGAGCTCCGGCGGACGGTGGAGATCCTCGAGCTCTTCGGCCTCGACAGGATCTACGGCGAGGACTCGATGCCGAACCTCCAGGACGCGTCCGAGGCGCTCGGCTGACCGCGCTCGGCTGACCGCGACTTCCGCCGCGTTCGCGGTTGCTAGTATTGCGCGGCGCTGCCCTGACCGCGGAGGATCTGAATGCTGGAAAACGTCGATGTCGGGATCCAGGACGTCCTGCTGTTCCCGCTCACTCCGCATCCGGACGAGCGCGGATCGTTCACCGAGGTCTACCGCCACGAGTGGATCCCCGGATCGAGCGTGATGCCGCAATCGAACCTGTCGCTCTCGCACGCAAACGTGCTTCGCGGCCTTCACTTCCATCGCGAGCAGGCCGATTACTGGTGCGTGCTGCAAGGGACCGCCTTCGTCGGCCTATTCGACCTCCGCTCGGGCTCCCCGACCGAAGGCAAGAGGGCCGAGATCCGGATCGCCGCCGACGAACGCCGGCAGGGCCTGTACATCCCTCCGGGGGTCGCGCACGGCTTCTTCGCCGAGACCGAGATCGCGCTCCAGTACCTGGTCGACCGCTACTTCACCGGGGCCGACGAGTTCGGCGTCGCATGGGACGACCCCGATCTGGGCATCTCCTGGCCCACGTCGAAGCCGATCCTCTCGGAGCGGGACCGGAGCAACCCGAGCCTGGCTGAGGTTCTGACCGACGCGCCGCACTACGAGCCGGAGGCTGCCGGATGAATCGAGTGCTCGTCGTCGGTGGAGCCGGCTACATCGGCTGTGTGCTGACCGAGGAGCTTCTGGCGAAGGGCTATCCGGTCCGCGTGCTCGACCGCCTGTTCTTTGGCCGGGGGCCGGCCGAGCACCTGCTCGACCGGGCGGAGCTCGTCGTCGAGGACATGCGCGAGCTGGACGAGTCCCATATGGAGGGGTGCACGGCGGTCATCAACATGGGCGGACTGTCCAACGACCCGACGGCCGAGTTCAACCCCCAGGCGAACGAAGAGCTCAACACCCACGCCGCGATCCGCATCGCCGAGATAGCGAAGCGCGCCGGCGTGCGCCGGCTCATCTTCGCGTCGACGTGCTCGATCTACGACCGCGGGGTCGGAGAGGAGAGCCGGGATATCCTGCTGGACGAGGAGGCCCCCGTGGAGCCCCGCGCGGCCTACGCCAGCTCCAAGCTCGCCGCGGAGCAGGCGATCCTCGCGATGTCCGACGAGTCATTCGCGGTCACTTCGTTCCGAAAGGGGACGGTCTTCGGGTTCTCACCCCGCATGCGCTACGACCTGGTGGTGAACACGTTCGTCAAGGACGCCCTGTCGCGGGGCGTCCTCACCCTCAACTACGGCGGGGAGATGTGGCGCCCGCTGATCGACGTGAAGGACGTCGCGCGCGCCTACGTCTCCGCCTTGGAATCGGACCCGCAGCTGGTCGCCGGCCAGATCTTCAACCTCTCGGCCGGCAACTTCCGGATCGCCGAGCTGGCGATTCGCGTCCAGGGCGCCCTGGCCGCGCTGGGCATCGACGTCCGGCTGGACGTCGACTACTCCTACCGGCTCGTGCGCAGCTACCGGGTCTCGGCGGAGAAGATCCTGCGCGCGCTGGGGTTCGAGGCGCGGGTTACCGTCGAGGAGTCGGTCCGGCACATGGTCCATGAGATCCGTCGCCTGGGATACACGGACTTCTCGCACCCGCGCTACTACAACATCGAATGGATGAAGATGCTCGAGGAAACCGCCGACATCGTCGCCACTCGGGGCTACGTGCTCTCGAGGCCGGCCGCACACCCCGCCCGCGTGGACGATCTCGACTCCAGGCGGGGACGAAGCGCCGGCTAGCCCTCGATGGACATCCTGGTCTTCGGCGGCTGGGGACAGCTGGGCTCGGACCTCGCCGTCGTCGCGGCCGGCCGCCACCAGCTGCATCGCCCGCGTCGCGCCGAGGTCGACGTGACCGACCCGAAGGCCGTGGACCGCGCGGTGACCGTCGTTTCACCCGACGCCCTCGTGAACGCCGCGGCCTTCCACAAGGTGGAGGTCTGCGAGCGCGAGCCCGAACGCTCGTTCGCGGTGAACGAGAGCGGC
This sequence comes from Actinomycetota bacterium, assembly GCA_052388025.1. Taxonomy (GTDB): domain Bacteria; phylum Actinomycetota; class UBA4738; order UBA4738; family HRBIN12; genus JBQTIP01. The sequence goes on along the minus strand of JBQTIP010000102.1, from coordinate 892 downwards.
GCGGCGAATGTCGCCCGAGCCGCACGGAAGGCCGCAGCCCGCTGTGTGTTCGTGAGCACCGACTACGTCTTCTCCGGGGACCGGCCGGAGGGCTACGCCGAGGACGCCCGCACCGAGCCGCTCTCGGTCTACGGACGCTCGAAGGCGGCCGGCGAGCGAGCCGCGCTGGATGCGGGCGGCGATGCCCTGGTCGTTCGCACCTCCGGCCTATTCGGGCATGCGGGAAGCTCCGGGAAGGGCGGAAACTTCGTCGAGACGATGCTCGCGAAGGCCGCCGCCGGCGAGGCGATCTCCGTGGTCGACGACCAGATCTTCTCCCCCACCGCGACCCGTGACCTCGCGGAACGCATCCTGCTGCTGCTCGAGGGGGACGCGCCCCCGGGCGTCTACCACGCGACGAACGCGGGGAGATGCTCGTGGTTCGAGCTCGCCGGGCGCACGTTCGAGCTGGCCGGCGTCGTCGCCGACCTCTCGCCGCGGCCGACGGGGCAGGAGCTGGTCCGGCGCCCTCGCTGTTCGGTGCTGCTCGACACGAAGGGCGACGAGCTCGGGCTGCCGGCCGTCCGCTCGTGGGAGGACGCGCTCGCGTGGTACCTGGGGGCTCGGTCGTCTGGGCCGTTCGCGGCGGCCGCGTCGGCCGGGAGGATGCGATCGTGAGGCCGCTTCGGATCGCGATCGTGGGTGGGCGAGGGATCCCCGGCGGATGGACCGGCTTCGAGACGTTCGCCGAGGAGCTCTCGGTACGGCTCGTCGAGCTCGGCCACGACGTGACCGTCTACTGTCGGAAGGGGTACAGCAAGGAGCAGCCCGGCCTCGAGTACAAGGGCGTCCGCCAGATCTTCACCCCGTACCTGCGGTCGCGCGCCTTCGAGCGCCTCTCGCACGAGCTCAC
>JBQTIP010000101.1:0-2476 GCA_052388025.1 Actinomycetota bacterium | reverse complement strand
GCCGTGCGCTGGGTCGTTCCGTTGTCATTTGCGGAAGCAGGATCGGGCGGTCTCGTCGTGACGAGTGCGGGTTCGGGAGGGGACGAAATGCACGATGGCCGGGGTCGCGTGGACCACGGATATGGCCCCCTACCTGCGGGTTTGGTGGTGGGCCCCCGGGGACAAACTGCTGGAGGACGCAGAGCGGCTCCACAGGGAGTACCTCGAGATCGTGAAGTCGCGCGCCCCCGAAGACGACCCTCGTATCCAGGAGCTCGGGATCGACGAGCCGGCTGCGGATTCAGCCTGAAGCCCTCGGCTGGGATGCCGAGGGCTTGTCATTTCCGGTGACAGGGTCTTGGCCGCTCCCTGGACGAGCGGGTGTCCGTGAGGGTCTGTTGAGGGTCTGTGAGCCGATGAGCAGGTTGGGCAGTGCCGCCGAGAACAGGCCGTGTACCTGCGCTTTTGGAGTGGTGGGCCCCCCGGGACTCGAACCCGGAACCTGCGGATTAAGAGTCCGTTGCTCTGCCAGATTGAGCTAGAGGCCCGTCGCAATATACCAACCGCGTGACTCGCCTCAGAAGGTGGGGTGGGGTGACCGAGGGGACTTGAACCCCCAACCCCCAGGACCACAACCTGGTGCTCTAACCGATTGAGCTACGGCCACCACGTTCGCTGCCGATTCTAACAGTGGGCCTCGCGCCGGCCTTCCCGGTCGCGGTGCCGGCCGGGGGCGTATGATGTGCCGAGGACTGAATCGCCGTTCAACTTCGTCGGGAGGCGCAGGCGCATGGCCGTGAGAGAGACCGTCGAGCTGGACCTCGAGCGCATCGACCGCCTGATCGAGGAGGAGGAGGCGAAGCTCGAGGTCAAGCATCGCCGCTCGGTCGAGTACCGGGAGGAGGCGAGCCGGTTCCTCGCGGGCGGCGTCTCGTCGAGCTGGCAGACCGCGCCGCCTCACGCCGTGTACGTGACCCACGGCAAGGGCTCGCGGATCTGGGACCTCGACGGCAACGAGTACGTCGACTTCCACAACGGCTACGGCGTCATGATCACCGGCCACGCGCACCCGAAGGTCGTGGAGGCCGTGCAGAAACGGATCGAGCTCGGCTCGCACTTCGCCCAGCCCACGGAGGACGCGGCGATCGTGGCCGAAGCCCTCTCCGAGCGCTTCGGTCTGCCCTTGTGGCGGTTCGGGAACTCCGGAACGGAGGCCACGCTCGACGCCGTGCGCCTGATGCGGGCGGCCACCGGCCGGGACCTCATCGTGAAGATCGAGGGGACCTATCACGGGCATCACGACTCGCTCATGGTCTCGGTGCTCCCCGAGCCGAACCTGATGGGCCCGCGCGATCATCCCGCGTCGGTTCCCCAGACGCTCGGGCTGCCGCAGGCCTTCGCCGACCTCGTGAGGGTCGTCCCCTTCAACGACCTCGAGGTCCTCGAGCGGGTCCTCATCGAGAACGAGGGCAAGGTCGCCGGGATGATCATCGAGCCGGCCATGATGAACTGCGGCGTCGTTCTTCCGGAGCCCGGCTACCTGCAGGGGGTTCGCGAGCTCACGAGGAAGCACGGGGCCATGCTCGCGTTCGACGAGGTGAAGACCGGGTGCGCGGTCGCCTACGGGGGCGCCGTCGAGGCCTTCGGGGTCACCCCCGACTTCGTCTGCCTCGCGAAGGCGATCGGGGGCGGCCTGCCGTGCGGCGCCGTCGGCGGCACCGAGGAGGCCATGGCCCAGGTGGTGAGCGGCGATGTCGACCAGCAGGGCACGTTCAACGGCAACCCGCTCACGATGGCGGCCGCGCGCGCGACGCTCACCGAGGTGCTCACGCGCGACGCGTATGAGGTCTTCGACGAGATCAACCGGGTGCTCGTGGACGGCTGCGACGCCGCGATCGAGAAGCACCGGCTCGGGGCATACGTCACCGCGATCGGGGCGAAGGGGTCCGTGATCTACAGCCCCACCCCGGTCCGCGAGTTCCGCGACTCCATCGAGATCGACGAGCGCATCACCTACGTGGCCTGGCTCTTCCAGCAGAACCGCGGCGTGTTCAAGTCCCCGTGGGCCAAGCAGGAGACCTGGACCACTTCGGTCGTGCACACGACCGAGGACGTCCAGCGCTACGTCGACAACTTCGAGGAGCTCGCCGCAGCGATCACGGCGTAGGCGCAGGGCGACGGCCCTTCCGAACGTCCAGCTCGCCCTTGGCGGTGTACCGCTTAGAACGCGCTAATCGGATTCTCGCCGAGGAGGAGCAACGCTCGATCGATCGCGCGATCGTCGATGGCTTCACTCGAGTACCTCCTACCGCCACCGAGGCCGACAACGCCCGCGCGGCCGGCATCCGCTCCATTGAGGGAGAGCCCTGGTGAGGCGGGGCGAGGTCTGGTGGGCAGAGTCCCCCGGCGGAGGGCGACGGCCGCATCTCGTCCTCACACGCGACGCTGCGATCCCCGTGCTGAATGCGGTGCTCGCCGTCCCCGCCACCCGCACGAT
>JBQTIP010000100.1:0-4027 GCA_052388025.1 Actinomycetota bacterium | reverse complement strand
CTCCACGAAGCCCCGAAAGCCCAGCCCGGCGGCGAGCCCGAACAGGGAGGCCGAGGAGAGCATGGAGAGCATGTGCAGGGTGGCCGTCCTCCAGGCCGCCGTCCCCCAGAGGTCGAACCAGTCGATCAGGCCCGTGAAGATGGTCGGGAAGGTGAGGGCCAGGCCGATCACCAGGGCGACCCACCACGCCGTCGACGTCTTGGACTCCCATCCGCCCAGCCCCCCGACCACCCCGGCCACGGTTGCCACCGTGTACGCCCCGATCGTCGCGTCGGTCAAGGGGGGGTGGAGGGGATGGCCGGGAGCCTTTGAGAAGGTAACTGCGCTTCACCCGTTGTGATCCGAGGGCGGCGTCTCGGATCACCTCCAACCGTCAGCGCCTCTGCCCGCGGCGCACCAATCCGGCGCCATGGGCGGACCAGAGACCCGGCCCCGGCGCCCTACGCCGCCCTCGGCGGCCTGGCCGCACGGCGGAGCTGCGTCGGGGATCGCCGGAGGCTTGCCGAGATGAGCACGATCACCAATCCCACGACGATCAGCGCGGTGAGCCAGGGTTCGGGGTTCTCCTGCATGCTCCGCACGAAACCGATCACGATCCCCAGCCCCAGGAGGACGTTGGCCAGTAGCACCTTCACGATCAGGAGCTTCACGTACGGGGTCCTCAGGCTCTCCTTGGGGGCGTAGCCGGTGTCGGCCAGCCAGAAGAGGTAGTTGAAGAACCCGGTCGTGACGAAGATCCCCAGCTGGATCCAGGGGAATAGCGAGTAGAAGCCGTCGATCGCCCGGGCGATCTGGTCGGGGGTGGCACCGGCCTCCTCCAGGCGGGGGACCATGATGATGCGCTGGAAGAGGGCCGCTCCTATGGCCACGCCCGCCGCGGAGAGGTGCAGCCACTGGTTGGTAAGCCTCAGTCCAACGCTCCAGAGGGGGCCCGAGGCCTCGGGCACCGCCGCCGCATAGCCCTTCTGTTCGATCCGTTCCATGAGCACCCCCTCCCTCTCGGCACGGAACGCAGCACTTTCCCCTCAGCCGGGCTCACCTGCGAACAGGGCGAGGGACTCCGCGGCGATTCTCCGGACCCGCTCGACCTCGTCCGTTCCGGCGAGCCGTCTCACCGCCTCGAGGCCATCAGGGCTCCCGATCACCCCGAGGCCGATGGCTGCGTGGGCCCGCACGAAGGGGACCGGATCCTCGGTCAGGGCCACGAGGGTCTCGACCCCGTCGGGGTGGGCGATGTCCCCCAGGGCCACAGCGGTGTGCCACCGGACGACGGGGTCCTCGTCGGCGGCGAGAGCCTTGAGAGCGGGAATCCCCCCTGGGTCGCCCAGCATCCCGAGGGCCAGGGCGGCGAAGGCCCGGACCACGAAGTGGCCCTCGATCTGATAGGGGTCCTCGGCGTACCGCTCGAGGACGGGCAGGCCACGGGGATCGCTCAGGAGTCCCAAGGCTAGGGCCACCCGGAAGCGGGTGTTGGCGTGCTCGTCGCCTGCCTGGGCCTCGGTCGTTAGAAGCTCGACCGCTTCTCCTCCCCCGATGAGGCCGGCAGCGACGGTGGCGTTCCAGCGGACGAAGGGCTGAGGATCGGAGGCGAGGGGAGCGAGGAGCCCGCGGGCCTCCACCCGCTCGGAAGGCCCGAGGTCACGGCTCAGCCGGGCCAGGTCCTGGAGCCCTCGCAGGCGATCCCTCGGGTCCTCGGACCGAAGGAGCGCCGATACCCGGTCGAGTTGGCCTGTTGCCATCGCACCCCCCGTTCGGGAAGTCGGACCAGCGCCGTGGGAACCCACGAGGAGGCTCCGCCGGTCGTGGTCGAGTGGAAGATGCGCTACCCGCAGGTCTCGGGCCCGCACACCGGGTCGCAGCAGGCTTCGGCCGCGCCCTGCTTCTCCTCGGCCTTGGGCTCTTCGACCCTCTCGGCCGTCGGCCCGCAGGTGTCGGGGCCGCACACCGGGTCACAGCAAACGTCCTGAGCCGCTTGCTCCTCGACCAGAGGCAGCGTCTTGGTGTCGGTCATCTCTGCTCACCTCCGCCTCGAGCGTAGACCCTTCCCTAAAGGGCAATGTCAAGTGGGCCTTCCGGAGCGGAGCCGGCCCAGGGCGGCCTGGATCTTGGCCACGTGCTCCCGCTCGTCTGAGGCGAGCCGCTCGAAGAGCTCGGCCTCCCGGGCCAGGCCGGCCCGGCGGGCGACCTCAGCCATCCGGGTCTCCCGCTCGACGGCGTCGCGGTCCCCGCCCCGCTGGCCCTCGAGGTTGGCTTCCACGGCCCGCTCCACGTATTGGGGGTACAGGAGCCGGGCGACCAGCGAGAGGTGGCGGGCCTCGTCCAGGGCGATCTCTTCGAACAGGCCCGCCAGCTCCGGGTGGCCATCCTCACGGGCCTTGGCCGCCCGGGCCAGCCCGATGCCGGTCTCGAAAGCCTCCTCCTCGTAGAGCTCCTCGAGGTGAGCCCGGACCAGCTCCTCCGGCGAACCGCTCTTCTCGGCCACCGGGCACCTCCTTCAGGCACGGCTGGCTGACGCGGGCACAATCGGGAGGAGTTCCCGGCTCACCTCCCGTGGCAGGCAGATGCCTTCCTCACACTGGCTCGCGTCCGGGTTGCGCTCCGCCGCCTGGCGGGTCGACGCCAGGGCTTCCTCCAGCTTCCTGCTGAGGGCCTTGAGATCGCGGATCCGCGATTTCACCTCATCGAGCTTGGAGCAGAGCATCTTCTCCAGTTGGGGCCCCGTCCCTCCGCAGCAGGCCTCCTCGGCGCAGGTGAGGACCGCTCGGGCCTCATCGAGGACGAGGCCCACCGCCTTCAGCCGCAGGACGAACCGGACCCGTTCGAGGTCCTCGGGGGAGTACAGTCGGTAGCCGGCTCCGTCGCGTCGTGCGGGTGGGAGTATGCCCTCGGCCTCGTAGAACCGAAGGGTCTTGGCAGTGACCCCCACGAGGCTGGCGGCCTCTCCGATGCGAAGCAGCTCACCCATGACCTGTTCAGTCTAAACCTTCCCCTATGGGGCAAGGTCAACCGGCGCTTGCTCGAGGAAGGGCGCTTGCTCGAGGAAGGAAGCAGGTGGGTCGAGAGAACGGTCTCAAGGGGCAGATCTGACATCCTTCGAGTTGACCGGAAAGCCATTGGCCGCGTTCAGGCGCCGGAGACGACGGAAGAGATGAGCCAGGAGTCGAAGTTCCCGCCCGGCTGGGACGAAGAACGCGTCCGCCGCCTCCTCTCGCATTACGAGGACCAGACCGAGGATGAGGCGGTCGCGGAGGACGAGGCCGCCTTCGAGGACGATTCCCAGGCGTTCATCGAAGTTCCGAAGGAACTGCTCCCCGAAGTCCGAAGACTCATCTCCCGCCACCGGGCAAGCTGACGAAGCCTTTGCCCGGGGCTCACAAGTCGCCGCCCTGAGGGGTGGCGTCGGGTCGCACCGTCGGCTCCGCCCCATTTCCAAGGAGGCGCCCCGCGCCGTCGCTCGTCCACCTCGCCCCGCGGGCCTGCTCCAGCCCTGGCCCGGTCAAGCGGCGACCGTGTCGCCTGGGAACTGCTCTGGTACTTGGTTCCGACTCACAACGTACTCGCCCGACCCCGCACCATACGAGCCGCCCGATCCCGTTCGATAGGCGGCATCGATCCGTTACTCGTGGATGATGTCGCCCAGAACATCTTGGCGTCTGGATCGCCGAACGAAGATCGGGCCGGGCAGATCGTTCGGTTGGTCCGGAGCCTGAAGGAGGTGAGGGAACCCTAAGGCCCGACGACGTCGACGACGATCTCGATGCAGATCTTGGATGGGGCGACGAGCCGGACGAGCGGGAGCTGATCGCCGACTGGGAACGGGCCAGGACCGAGGCGCTTCATGGGCTGCGAGAGGCCCTGGTGCGGTTTCGAGGCAAAGCTCCGCCGGCGCGGGAGATCCAGGGGCACCCTCCGGAAGCGCTCCGACGATGTAACGAGGCGCGAGCCCACCAGCCAGGTAGATTCGCTCACGCCAGGGACCGAGGTTGCCGAGAAGCGTGAGGAGCGCGCGCTCAGATCGCTCAGTGGT